>NZ_JBFAJY010000009.1:0-166457 GCF_040655445.1 Streptomyces sp. NPDC050423 | reverse complement strand
CGGTTGCGGCGGTGGCGGCGCTCTCCGCCCATGGTGGGTCCGGCGCGGCCGTGCGCGCGGGCGCGCCCCCGCCCCCGCCCGCCGCCTCGTCGGGGGGGGGGGGGGGGGGGGGGGGGGCAGAAAGCAACCGCATACGGTGCTGAAGACGTGCTCAGGGAATCAGCAGCTGGCCCAGCTGAGCCCCGCAACGTAGATCGGGTTCCCGGCAACGAGTGGCTTTGACCAGCACTGTCGCAACAGGCCCCAAGGGCTTACAGGGAAGCAACGCGTTGTTTTTTTACGAGCTCTTAGCTTAGCGGCTGGTCCGGATCACCACGCTTTTGAGGGTCGTGCCCTCCAGCGTGTACTCGGCCCTGTCTCCCATGACGCCGTCCAGGACGATTTTGTCGACATTCTTATGACCCAGGACTTCAGTGATTTGTCTATTCACGGTAGTGGTGGCGCCTCCGACTTCTTGGGTGAGGGCTACGTAGATGCTTCCAGTGTGATTGCTCCCCGCTGTTCCCTCGGGGCTGCGCAGGGCGACTTCCGGATTGGTAGGCGAAGTTCCTTTACCACTTCCGTTCAGTCCAGCCAGCTGGCTGGCTGGCTGGCTGGCTGGCTGGCTGGCTGGCTGGCTGGCGGCCGATTTCATCATCTCCTTGAGATTGGTCAAATTGGTCTGCTTGAGCTGGGAGAATTCACCGACATAGTCCGACTGCTCCGGGCTGGAGCTGTTCTGCTCGGCTTGAGGGATCGGGACCCAGAACACCAGGTCGGCGCCGATCTTCCCGTCCTTCTTCTTCTGGTACGCGGCGATTCCTCCCGGAAGCGCATCGTCAATGTCAAGTGTGCTCAGTGCTCCGTACTGAACCCAGCAGGTGGGGTCTTTCCTGATGGCCTCGGCCCCGAGCTCCAGCTCGTAGGCGAACCCTCCCGGACGCTTTCCCACTGCCTTGGCTGCCACGGCGTCGACCTCCGCCATCGGAAAGGCGCGTTCACTTTCCTGCAGGGTTTTGACGTTGGCCCGAATGTCCGCGTGCCCAGAAAGGGCGTCTGCATCCACAGGTGTCGAAGCAGTCATGCGCGCCGACGATGCGTTAAGTGCCTGTCGTTCGCCTCGCTTCTGCCTCAGGAAATCCTTCGGATTGGCCGTGGTCGTTGAGAATTGATCGCCCTCTGCGGTCAGGAGGTAGTTCAGGGTCTCCTCCAGATCCTGCCTGTAGTCCTTCTCATTTACCCTTTGCTTGTAGAGCTCCTTCTTCTTGTCCTTGCTGAGGGTGAAGAGAAGGTCATAGGCGGAAGTGCCGATGCCTGCCTTCAGGTCCGGCAAGTTCGTGTACTCCTGGAGACCGACCTTGAGCGTTCGCTGCCCCGAGGGGTTCGCTGGGGCGGCGGCCGGGCCGGTCACCTCCCGGCCCTCGGGTCGTTCGATGGACATCGCGCGGACGGCGTTGGCCTCAGCTTCGCGTTCGAACCGGTCGGACGGGTCGGATACCTTCAGTCCCGACCCGTTGTCACTGCCGGCGACAGGCCCCCGGCGTTGCTGGATCACATGGGTCAGCTCATGGGCGAGGGTATGGCTGTCCGTACCGCCCTCGCCGATCACGACGTGGTTACCGGACGTGTAGGCGCGGGCGCCGACCTCGGCTGCGGAAGCCTTTGCCGCGGCGTTCGTATGGACCCGTATGTCGGAGAAGTCCGCGCCCAGGCGTAGCTCCATGTCGCTGAGGGTCCCCTGGTCCAGGGGGCGGCCACTGGTGCGCAGCACATCGTGGACTGTGGAGCGCTGCACGGCGGGTGTCTCCGGCTGGTACCCGCAGCCGCCGGTGTGCTGGTGCTGCTCGGGCTGGGCCCAGGGGGCCCGGCCCGCCGGAGCATCTGCACGACCGAGGCGTTGCCGGCCGTGGCCTGCAGGCCGAGCAGGCTCTGCAGGTGTCCGGGGAGGGCCGGTCCGGGCCTGTGGGACGAGGGCTTGACCCTCTTGGCCTCGTCTGCTTTGGCGTTCTCGTGACTGTGTAAGGGAGCACCTCTGGTGGCGTGGGTTCATCGGCTCTTCCCAGGTACACCGCGCGGACTGCTGACGCCAGGTACTTTCGGGCACTACGAGCTGACCGGACGGGCGACTTCCGGCCTTGGGCGCGGCGGCGGCCGGGGCGGTCCTTCAGGTGCGTAGTCCTGCGAGCAGGATGCCGACGAGCGCGGTGGCTCACTCCCCGGAGGCAGCGGCGTTGCCCGTCAGGAGCTGGTACAACAGAGCGCTGAACGCCGTCGCCGAGACGCTGCGGGGCGAGGGACATGATGTCGTGACGCGGCCCGTCGACTTCTCCTCCCGCCGAACGCCTCGCGCCACCACCGAAGGAAGCCCTGCCCGCGGTGTGCGTGGCAGGCTCGGTCACCGTGCCCGCCGACGCCAAGGGGGCCGACTGGCGTCAGGCCAAGTACCGCCAGGACGTCCCCTACCTCCACACCCCCTGGCTGAACACCTACAAACCCATCCGCAGCCACAACGAAGGCGCCAACGGCCGCTTCAAGAGCGGGACCCTCGACATCGGCAACCGCAAGCACCGACCCGCCCCGGGCCAGGTCACTCAGGCCCTCTTCCTCGCCCTGATGCTTACCGTCGCGAACCTGAGAACCCTCGAGACCTGACTCACCGAACGGGACGGACCCGGCGAGCTCACCGACGCCGACTTCGACACCACCGGCCCGCTGCCCCCGCTCAGTACCCCGGCCATCACGCTGCCGAGGACAAGCAGAGGGCGCCACCCGCCCCCACGCTCTCGCTGAAACCAGCCCCGTACGACAACTCCAGCCCACCCACGCACGCCGATCACCCCACAGACCGGCGTGCACACCCATGCCCACACACAGGCAGACGCCGGTACGGCGCCCACCGAACCACCCCGACGCACGCACCCAGACCTCCCGACGAGCCCAGAAACGACGAAATCCCGTCCGATCGAAGCGATCGGACGGGATTTCGTGAACCGCTTACGAGCTAACTCGTGAACGGCCTTGCGGTGGGGAGTTCACGAGTACCTCTGATCAGCCTGATTCGCCACTTTGTGGCCCTCTCCCCGACAGGTCAGTGATCGTTCCCCGACTATGTCGCTACAGACAAGGACGACCGCAAGGGCATGCGTACTCCATGCGAGGCGTGTGCTCACCCTTTAGGTGGACCCTCCCTCTCGTTTGTGGCTGAACGGAAGCACCGGATCAGAAACTGGCTCGGCCCGCAGCAACTACAAGATGCGGCCACGCACGTACTCACGGAACAGGAAGTACATGTCGAACCGGGGACTCCGCCGCACTGCCATCGCCGTACTCACCGTCCTCGCGGTGGGAGGCGCGTCCGCGTCCACAACCGGCGCCTCCGGTCACGAGAAGCATCTTCAAGGTGACCCCATCTCTCGGGTTACCGCGTCAGCGGCCGAGCCGGGTATCGCTCCACCCGACCCCGGCAACACAGCCGTCTACCTGGGCCAGGCAGGGCAGGTCCTGGACATGTCCCCGAGCGCGGGCGCGACCTCGAAATCCCCCAAATCCTCGAAGGTGGGCGGGCTCCACTGCACACCGATCAGCGGGAGGGACAACCCTCACGTCTCCGAGAACAAGATCGACATGTCCGGGCACGGGTGGTGGAAGAAGGGGGACTGCTCCAATAGTCGTGCCAAAGTATTCAATTGCATCTACGAATACTTCACGGATCACAGTTGGCGGCAGCAGGCGTGCTCGCCCACCAAGGAACTCAAGCCGGGTGGTGGCAGCTCGAACCGTACGGTGGCCCGCATCAACTGCCGCACGTTCCAGCAGACGTCGTGGCGCAACCACGTGGAAGTCGACGTTATCGGCGAGCTCGACACCGGGGAGAAGCCGATGAACCAGGCCAAAGCCGCATGCCGAGCGCAGTAACGGAAGTCGCCACCCCTCCGTGACGTGAGGGCCGGTCAATGAACAGCCGCAGCAGGACCGAGGGGATCAGTTGTCCGAGCAACACGACGTCGTCCAGCCAGGGATCGACCCCGCGGGCTTGTCCACGGCAGGCCCCATGTTCGCCGCGTTTCATGGCGAGCTGGTCCCGCACCCGTGGCGCGACCCCGAGTCCGAGCATGACGCGTACCAGCTGTTCCACCAGCGGTCGATTGCGATGGGCTGGCTGGACGAGCAATCGAGCGCCGCACGGGACGAACGCGCGTCCAAGGCTCCGGGCCTGTGGGCCATGAACAACGCCTTCTGCAGTACCCGCCATGCCGCTGCCGAGCCCTTCGCCCGGTTCCAGGTCGAGTGCAGTATGCCGGCGAACGACCGGCCGTTGCCCGTGCAACCGTTCCTGCGCTGCGCCGAGGACACCACCGCGCGCATCGGCACGGCACATCTGTCCGCGGTACAGCTCCTACTGCCCCTTCAAGGGATCGACCCCGCCTCCCGCCCGCGCAACGCGCTCGTGCCCTCCATGGAGACCTGCGACTGGTTCGGTGAGCACGCCCCGCAGGCCCAGACACCGGTGAAGGTCACCATTGACAGCGGGCGCACCCCCTCCATCCCTGCCATCGCGCAGCAACTCGTCAGGCTCATCGGGCACTTGCAGCAAGACGCATTCATCCCGGGCAAGTCGGGAAGAGCCGACGAGGACGAGACTCTGCCACCGCCGTTCGCCGACGGATTCTGGAACGGCCCACCCCTGCACGGCATGACCCTACGAGGTGAACTCGCCGAGTGGTCCTGCGACGCAGTCGGCTGGCTGGCCGCGACGATCGCCGACTCCGCATCCCACCTCGGCGTGCGCACCCCCCTGCTGCTTTCTGTCGTACGAGGCTGAACGACGGCGATTGGCTGCACTCCGGCCGGGCCAAGAAGAAGGCGAGCTGCCGGTCCTGGAGTTCAGCGAACACGCATGTCGGCGTCGCTTGAACCGCGCCCCTCTGACGGCGGAACTCGGGAACACTGGCGCGATCAGCCCAGAGGGACTGACCTGTTCCGCCCCTGATCCGTCTACAACTGCCCCCGCCTCGTGCAGCAAGTGGCATTGGGTGAACGCGCGTTGTCGTTTGCGGTCTTCAGCGAACAGCTCCTGCGATCTTGCGGCTTTGGCTCATACGGTGTGGCGAAGGCTCCGGCGGAAGCGCTGGGGGCTTCAGGGATGTCGCCCAGGACCGGGGGCTGGTTGTGACGTCGGTGTACGACCGTCTGAAGCGGGAAGTGGCCACCGTCCGCGCCAGTGCGGCCTCGCTGCACGAGGATATCGGGACGATCCGCCGGCAGATCGCGGCAGCCGAGGAACTGCTGCGCGATTTGGCACTGACCCAGAAGACGCTCGATTCGCTGCCTCCGGATGATGCCGAGGATCCGGGTGGCTCTGCTACACCGACGGGCGAGCCAGACGGTCAGGACGCGGGCGAAGCGGACACAGGCTCCGGCACCGCGCAGGATTCCGACGCGGTCGACGACTCTTTGCCCGGAGTCGACACCGGGTCTGCTGGCTCGAAGCCGTCTCTCGAGTGGGAGGAGGGCAGATGCCGGATGCTGTCGGTGCTGACGACAGCCGGGCCGGAGCGGGGGATGAAGGCGAAGGCGGTCGCCGCCGCCATCGGCGAGGACGTGTCCACCCCGGCGCGGGTGGAAACGACCCGGGCCCGGCTGAAGAACTTGGTGAAGGAAGGGCTCGTCATCGAGGACTCCGCCTCCCGGCTCGCCATCGCGACCACCGACAACACGGCTACTGCCGACGAGGGGGCGCCCAGGGCCGCCTGAACCCAGACTCCCGTCCCACGTTTCACTGGTGGCACGGGGAGGTCCGGCACCGCCGTCAAGCCGTGGAAAGCGTCGGCGGTGCCGGCACGTGAGCACCCTGCAGGTGGCTCCCGGGTGTCCGAGCGTAGGCGAGACGCGCTGCGCTCGGCGGGCGGAGCCACGAAAGCGTCATGTCCGATCGCGAAGTGAGCGAGTTCGGACACGAAGTGAGGCTTCATGCCCGATCTCCCTTTCACATGCGACTGCTTGGGGCCACAGGGCTGTGCCCGTGGCGGTTCCGAGGCGGGCCACCGTGGCCACGTCAGGCCAGGAACGCCCGGCCAGGAGATCGGCGATGGCCTGCCGGTTCACCCCGGATGCCTCCGCGAGGCCACGCATGCTGAACCGCCGCTCAGTCATGGTGGCGGTGAGAATCCTTGCGATGTGTTGGACAGCGACGGCGCCGGGGTCAGCGAGGTCCGCGTGGGGCCAGACTTCCGGATCGCGGGCAAGCTCGCGCGGCGGGGTTCGCCGGTTCATGCCACCGACCATTGTGTTGCACTCCTTTACGTGAAGATCGTCGCCGATCCCTTCGTGGCTGCTTGACCAGCCGGTGGGATGGGTCTGTGACACTGAACCCGCAGGTCTCCGCCCGTATCCGCCGCTACCGTCCCCGACTGCCGCCGGAGCGGTGGGGGCCGGTGGCCGATCAGGTGCGGGCCACGGTCGCAGCCGCCGCCCCGGCCACCTGTTACGAGGCCGGACACTTGCTCCATGTAGTCGGCCGCCTCGCCGTCTGGGCCGACAGCTGCGGACTGTCACGCGATCCTGGGCTGTGGCTGCGGACCGAGACGATTGATCTGTTCATCCTGCGTGGGCCGACCGGACGAGTGGGAAGCAGTCGGCAGACCTTCCGCACCTGGCTGCGGCGCACCCGTGAGGCACTGGTGTGGGTGGAGCGCGGGGAGGCTCCTGCGGTCCGGATCTCCGCCAATCGGCGACCTCAACCACCATATGAACATGGTGAGTTGTTGCGTTGAGTAGGTGGGCCGAGTTGCTGCCGGGGCGGGCCCGGCTGGACGGGCTGGCGATGATGACCCTGACGGCGGGCTGCGGGCATGACCTCGGCTGCTTCCCTGGGCCCCTACTTCCACTGGGTGCCGCCGCTCGCGCCCGAGCAGGCCGCCGAACTGCTGCGTGGGCAGAACCGATGATGCACCGGCCGGAAGACCCCGCCGCTCCGGCCGCTCATATCCGACAGCTGCGGCCCAAACCGCCGCTGAGCGGACCTGCGGAGATCCCTGACTCCAAGGTCGGCCAGTTGCTGACCCTGATCGACCGCTCCGGCTATTCCCCAGGAACTCGAAGAACTCCTCAAGAGCCGTCCCGGCCCCAAGGGCATGCGCCCGCGAGTGGTACTGGCCGGACTGCTGCTGGCCGTGTACTACAACGACCGCGCCACCGTCGCCGACGCCTGGCGCATCCTGCACTACAGTCTCAGGCCCAGAGCACGCGGCTGGCTGGGCATCCCGGACCTGCCCCCACGTGATCCCTGGGCGCGTATCGCCTCCAGCAAGCGCCTCTACCGGGGCCTGGACACGATCACCGCTGCCCTGGACCCGGCCCGCCACGACCGCCGTTCCCGTCTGCCCCTGCGCCTGGCCGATTTCCACGCCGCGATCTGGGACAGCCCAGAGGGCCAGCAGGCCGCCGCCCGGCTGCAGGCCCTGACCAACCGCCTGGTGCTGACCTCCGTCCGCATGGCTCACCAGCGCGGATACCTGCGCGGCTGGAACGGCGACGTCGGCGTGGACGCCACCGACATCACCGTGAACACCCACCCTCACAGCCCCCGGCGCGGTACCGCCTCGACCGACATCACCGCAGGCTGGCACTTCAAGGGCGGCACCGGCGATAAAGTCTTCGGCTACAGCGCGACCCTGGCCATCGCCGCCCACCACCGCGACGCGGACAACAACCCGCCCAAGGCGTACCCCCAGCTGTGCCTGGGCTTCGAACTCGACACCCCCACCGTCCGCACCGGCCCCAACGCCGTCACGGTCCTCACCCAGCTCACCGAACTCGGCCTGCCCACCGGCATCCTGGCTGCCGACCGCGCCCACACCGGCTGCAGCCCACCCACTTTCCAGACACCCGTCCGCCGCCTCGGCTACCGGCTCGCCCTGGACTACAAGGTCAAAGAGCGAGGCCTGCAGGGCAGTTGGCAAGCAGCTCCACTTGTCGACGGCTCCCTGCTGTGCCCGCTCACGCCGGCCCCCTCGTCCACGCCACCACCGGCGCCGACGACGACACCGTCCGCGCACCCGGCGACGTCCTCGGCAAGAAGATCGAGGCCCGCGGCCCCTTTCACCTCAAGCTCAAGCAGGGCCCGGACGCCCGCGGCTCGATCCGTGTCCAGTGCCCCGCCGGCGGCTCCTGCCCGTCGGTCAACTGCGCACGCCACGACCAGCTGCATCCCCGCGCCTCCACCAAAATGCCGGCCCGAGTGATCGACCTCGATGCCCCGCAATTCCGTACCACCCACGCGGCGACCCACCCCACTATCCACATCTCCTACGCCGAACGCCTCGCGCCACCACCGAAGGAAGCCCTGCCCGCGGTGTGCGTGGCAGGCTCGGTCACCGTGCCCGCCGACGCCGAGGGGGCCGACTGGCGTCTGGCCAAGTACCGCCAGGACGTCCCCTACCTCCGCACCCCCTGGCTGAACGCGTACAAACCCATCCGCAGCCACAACGAAGGCGCCAACGGCCGCTTCAAGAGCGGGACCCTCGACATCGGCAACCGCAAGCACCGACCCGCCCCGGGCCAGGTCACTCAGGCCCTCTTCCTCGCCCTGATGCTTACCGTCGCGAACCTGAGAACCCTCGAGACCTGGCTCACCGAACGGGACGGACCCGGCGAGCTCACCGACGCCGACTTCGACACCACCGGCCCGCTGCCCCCGCTCAGTACCCCGGCGATCACACCGCCGACCCAAGGTTCCGGGCGACATCCGCCTCCGCGCCTCCGCTGACGCCGGACTCGTACGACAACCCCAGACGATCCACGCACGCCGATCGCCCCGCAGGTCGGCGTGCACACCCATGCCCGCACAGGGCAGGCAGCAGTACGGCGGCCACCGAACCACCCCGACGCACGCACCCAGACCTCCCGACGAGCCCAGAAACGACGAAATCCCGTCCGATCGAAGTGATCGGACGGGATTTCGTGAACCGCTTACGAGCTAACTCGTGAACGGCCTTGCGGTGGACCTGTGGGGATTTGAACCCCAGACCCCCTCGATGCGAACGAGGTGCGCTACCAGACTGCGCCACAGGCCCTTGCAACGAGTGAAACTTTAGCACCCTCACCGGGGTGCTCGGAAATCCGTTCCGCGCGGGTCAGCCGAGTCGGTGTCGTGGTGCGGGCGGAGGTCTCACTCGTTGGCCGCACGGGGGCGGTCGTCCTCGTCGTACTGGTCGAAGAGGGGGGTGCGGCCCCGGTCGCGGGAGCGGCGGGACTGGTTGGTGCGCTGGCGTGGCGCCGGGTCCACGGGGGGCGCCGCGGGGTGCGGGGCGGCCGGCTGGGTGGGCTCGGCGGTGCTGGAGCGGGCCGCGCTCCAGGTCTCCGGGTTGCCGACCTCGACGCCGCCCGTGGCGCGCGGGGCGACCGGGGCGGTGACGTAGGTCGGCAGCGGGACCGGGACCGGCTCCCAGCTGTCGCCCTGGACCCGGCCGCGTTCGCGCTGCTGGTCCACCCACTCCGCGTGGTCCGTCTGCTCGACCAGGGCGCGGCGGCCGGCCTCCTGCGGGGAGACCGTGGGGGTGGGCTCGGGGACGGGGTGGCGCGCTTCGGGGTCCTCGTCGGACTCCGCGGGGGCCGACGCGGCGGGCTGGTGCCTGCGCGGGCGGTTCTCGCGGAGCCGCTGTGCCGCCACCTCGGCCCGTCGCCGGTCCATGGTGAAGGCGAACCTGCGCCGCTCCTGGGCGCGCAGATGCACGATGTACGTGCTCAGCAGCACCGCCGGAACCGCGGGGGCCCAGAGGAAGCCGAGGCCGCCGACCGCCGCGACGACCGCGCCGAGCGTGAAGGCGAGGAAGAGGACGACGGTGGTACGCCGACGGCGTGCGAGGACCTGCGTGCGCTGCGCACGCCGGGCTCGTTCGGCGTCGATACCGCCGGGGCGCGAACGCGGGCGCCGGGCGGGCGCGGGGGCGGAGGGGGATGCCGGCCGTTCCCGGGCCGGGTGCTCCTTCGGTGCGCGCTCCGG
This sequence comes from Streptomyces sp. NPDC050423, assembly GCF_040655445.1. Classification (NCBI taxonomy): domain Bacteria; kingdom Bacillati; phylum Actinomycetota; class Actinomycetes; order Kitasatosporales; family Streptomycetaceae; genus Streptomyces; species Streptomyces sp. NPDC050423. Next base: position 156,475 of record NZ_JBFAJY010000009.1, on the reverse strand, counting down.
CATACGAGCCGGGTCGTACACCCGGGCCTCGGTGTGCGCCGGAGGCGCGGAGAAGTTCCGGACGTCGACGGAATCCATTCGATCCGTGCTCACGTCCGGCTCGGCGTCGGGCGCCGCCTCATCGTCGGTGCGCTCCTGCAGGCCCTTGGCATACCGGCGCTCCATCGCCGCCCGTCCGGACAGCAGCCGGATGGCGGTGCTGAAGCGTTCCGTCGGACGGGCTTCGTTGAGCTCGTCCTGCCTGCGGAGCCACATCGGCACCAAATAGGCGGCCCAGGCCCCGACGATGACTGCGTAGATGAGGCCGCTGCTGCTCACATCTCACACCGTAGAGGGGTTTGCATGGAGGCATCCGCCAATTGGCGCGGTGTGTCGCACGATCCGGCTGATATCACGGACTTTTTTTGTGATTGTTCGAACCAGCAGTCGGCGTTTGGTGTTCGTTAGCAGTCAAACAGCGGTCAATTTCGAACATATATTTCATTTAGTGTGATGTTCAGGGCGTTCCGGCCGGGCCCGCTGCCACCTCCGGAGCAGCCCGTCGGGCACCTCCTCGGCGGTGAGCGCGTAGATCAGATGGTCCCGCCAGGCCCCGTCGATGTGCAGATAGCGGGGCCGGATCCCCTCCTCGCGGAATCCGAGTTTCGCCACCACCCGCCGGCTGGGCGCGTTCTCCGGGCGAATGCACACCTCGATCCGGTGCAGTCCGACCGAGCGGAAACAATGGTCGACGGCGAGGGCGACCGCGGTCGGCATCACCCCGCGGCCCGCCACCTCCTGGTCGACCCAGTAGCCGACGTGGCCCGAGCACATCGAGCCCCAGGTGATCCCGGCGACGGTCAGCTGGCCGACCAGCCGGCCCCGGTACTCGATGGCGAAGGGCAGCATCCGGCCCGCGTTGGCCTCGGCCCGCAGATGGCGGATCATCTGCCGGTACGTGGGGCGCTGGGCCACCGGGCCACCGGGGGCGGGCGGCGGCACGGTCGCCTCCCAGGGGCGCAGCCAGTCCCGGTTGCGCCGGTTGACCTCGCGCCACATGGCCTGGTCGCGCAGCTTTATCGGCCGGAGGGTGACGTCGCCGTCCACCAGGGTCACCGGCCAGGTCGGGACGTTCAGCTCGGGCTCCCGGGTCGGGGGTGATCGCCGCCGCGGAGCTGGTCGACGGCGTGCACCAGGAGTCGGGTCAGGACCGCCAGCCCGTCGCGCACCCCGCCGGTGGAACCGGGCAGATTGACGACGAGGGTGCGGCCGGCCACGCCCGCCAGACCGCGCGAGAGCGCGGCCGTGGGGACCTTGTCCCGGCCCTCGGCACGGATCGCCTCGGGGATACCGGGAATCTCCCGGTCCAGGACACGGCCGGTCGCCTCGGGGGTGCGGTCGGTGGGCGAGACGCCCGTACCGCCGGTGGTCACGATGACGTCGTACGCGGCGGCCACGCCGGCCCGCAGCGCCTGCTCGACCGGGTCGCCGTCGGGGACGACCCGCGGTCCGTCGACCGTGAAGCCGAGCCCGGTCAGCGCCTCGGCGATCAGCGGGCCGCCCTTGTCGGCGTAGACCCCGGCGGCGGCGCGGTTGGACGCGGTCACCACGAGGGCGCGGTACCCGGACGGTGAGGTTCCCGGCGTCGTCATGCGTCCGCTCCGCCGGGCGCGGTGCGCCGGTAGTCGCCGGACTTGCCGCCCGACTTCGCCTCGACCCTGATGTCGGTGATGACCGCGGCCTTGTCGACCGCCTTGATCATGTCGACGACGGTGAGCGCGGCGACCGACACCGCGGTCAGGGCCTCCATCTCCACGCCCGTGCGGTCCGTGGTCCGCACCGTGGCGCGGATCTCCACCGCGTCGTCGGCCACGCTCAGGTCGACCTTGACGCCGGAGACTGCGAGCGGGTGACAGAGGGGGATCAGGTCGGGGGTGCGCTTGGCCCCCATGATCCCGGCGATGCGCGCGGTGGCGAGGGCGTCGCCCTTGGGGACCCCTTCACCCCGGAGCAGTTCGATGACACGCGGCGAGACGAGGACCCGGCCGCTGGCACGGGCGACGCGCGCGGTGACGTCCTTCTCGGAGACGTCGACCATGCGGGCGGCGCCCGCCTCGTCGATATGCGTCAGCCTGTTCTGCGTACTCAACTAACTCCGCCTAGCGGTAGGGCGCCGGTTGCCCCTGGGCCGCACCGGGGTGCGGGCCCGGGGTCCGGGGGGTGTCCCCCGGAAGGCACAGCGGCAGATACCGTACCGCCACCCGGCGCCCGTCAGCGGATCAGGATCACCTCGGCGTCCGTGCCGGGCTCGGCGGAGGTGACGTCCTCGGGCAGCACGATCAGCGCGTCCGCCTGGGCGAGAGCGGCGATCAGATGCGATCCGGAGCCGCCCACGGGCGTGACGGTGCCCGCCTCGGCGTCGTACCTCCCGCGCAGGAACTGCCGTCTGCCGGCGGGCGAGGACAGTGCCTTGTCGCAGGCCAGGGTGGCTCTGGCGGTGGGTCGGTTCACGTCCTGAAGGCCCATCAGGGTGCGGATCGCGGGCCGTACGAACAGCTCGAAGGAGACGTAACTGGAGACCGGGTTTCCGGGCAGCGCCAGCAGCGGGGTGTGGTCGGGGCCGATCGAGCCGAAGCCCTGCGGCTTGCCGGGCTGCATGGCGAGCCGCCGGAAGTCGATGCCGCTCCCCGGCTCGTCCTCGTCGCCCACCGAGGACAGGGCCTCCTTGACCACGTCGTACGCGCCGACGCTGACGCCACCGGTGGTGACGACGATGTCGGCGCGGATCAGCTGGTCCTCGATCGTGGCGCGCAGCGTCTCGGCGTCGTCGGTGACGGCACCGACCCGGTAGGCGATGGCTCCGGCGTCGCGCGCGGCGGCCGTCAGCGCGAAGCTGTTGGAGTCGTAGATCTGGCCGCCGGTCAGTTCCTCGCCGGGCTGGACCAGTTCGCTGCCGGTGGAGATGACGACGACGCGCGGCCGGGGCCGCACCTTCACCGTCGAGCGGCCGATCGCCGCGAGCAGCCCGATCTGCGGCGGTCCGACCACCGAACCGGCCCGCAGGGCCAGATCGCCCGGCCGGACGTCGCTGCCGCGGTCCCTCACATGGGCGCGGGCCTCCACCGGGCGGTGGACGCGGACCTCGCCGCCCGCGCCCTCCGGGGCGTCGCTGTGGGCGCGCATCGCGGCGGCGGGGCCCTCGCCCGTGCCGCCGTCGGTCCACTCGACCGGGACCACGGCCTCCGCACCGGCCGGCAGCGGGGCGCCGGTCATGATGCGGGCGGCCTCGCCCGGCCCCACCCGCTGGTCGCCGAGGAGTCCGGCGTCGCCCGCCGCGACGTCACCGATGACGGTGAGGACCGCGGGGAACTCCTCGGTGGCACCCTCCACATCGGCGACGCGGACCGCGTAACCGTCCATCGAGCTGTTGTCGAAGGGGGGCAGGGCGATCTCCACCACGACGTCCTCGACCAGGACGCAGCCCTGTGCGTCGTGCAGTTGCAGCTCGATGGGTTCGAGCGGCTTCACCGCGGCGAGAATGTCTTCCAGGTGCTCGTCCACCGACCAGATCGTGCTGCTCAAGGTCTTACATCTCCTCGGTGACGTAACTGCGGAGCCAGGTCCGGAACTCCGGGCCCAGATCTTCACGTTCGCACGCGAGTCTGACAATGGCACGGAGGTAGTCGCTCCGGTCACCGGTGTCATAGCGGCGGCCCTTGAAGACGACGCCGTGCACCGGACCGCCGGTCTTCTCGTCCTCGGCCAGCAGTTGCAAGGCGTCGGTCAGCTGGATCTCGTCGCCGCGGCCGGGCTCGGTCCGGCGCAGTATCTCGAAGACCGCGGGGTCCAGGACGTAGCGGCCGATGATGGCGAGGTTGCTGGGCGCGTCGGCCGGCTCCGGCTTCTCGACCAGGCCGGTGATCCGCATCACGTCGTTCTCCGCGGTGGGCTCGACGGCCACGCAGCCGTACTGGTGAATCAGCTCGCGCGGGACCTCCATCAGCGCGACGACGCTGCCGCCCTCGCGCTCCTGGATGTCCACCATGCGGGCCAGCAGCGGGTCGCGCGGGTCGATCAGGTCGTCGCCCAGGAGCACGGCGAACGGCTGGTCACCGACGTGCGGCGCCGCACACAGGACCGCGTGCCCGAGGCCGCGCGGGTCGCCCTGGCGGACGTAGTGCATGGTGGCGAGGTCGCTCGACTCCTGGACCCTGCGCAGCCGTTCGGCGTCACCCTTGCGGGTGAGCGCGGACTCCAGCTCGTAATTGCGGTCGAAGTGGTCCTCCAGGGGACGCTTGTTGCGACCGGTGATCATCAGTACGTCGGAGAGCCCGGCTGCCACCGCCTCCTCGACGACGTACTGGATGGCAGGCTTGTCGACGACAGGCAGCATCTCTTTGGGAGTGGCTTTGGTGGCCGGCAGGAAGCGGGTGCCGAGGCCCGCCGCCGGAATGACAGCCTTGCTGATCCTGGGGTTCGACTGAGTCATGCGCAGAACCTTAACCGGCGCACATGGGCGGAAGATGAGTCTCCGGTTAACTTTGTACTCATATATGCCAGTACGAGAGATCCGTGGGTGCCCCGTTGAACGACGACATGTCCGCAAAGGCGCTGCTGCGGCGTGAACTGCTCGCCGCACGACGCCTCCTGACCGGGGAGGACGTCGAACGGGCCGCCGCGGTTCTGGCCCGTCACGCACTCGCTCTCCCCGAGCTCTCCGGGGCCCGCACCGTCGCCGCGTACGTCTCGGTGGGACGCGAACCGGGCACCCGCGCCCTGCTCGACGCGCTGCGCGCGCGGGGCGTCCGGGTGCTGCTGCCGGTGCTCCTGCCGGACAACGACCTGGACTGGGCGCCGTACGAGGGCGCCGGGAGCCTCGCGAAGGCCGGTCGCGGACTACTGGAGCCGGACGGGGAGCGGCTCGGGCCCGACGCCGTCCTGGACGCCGACGCGGTGCTGCTGCCCGGCCTCGCCGTGGACGGGCGCGGGATGCGGCTAGGCCGCGGCGGCGGCAGCTACGACCGGGTGCTGGCCCGGCTCTCGGCGGCCGGGGCGCACCCGGCGCTGATCGTCCTGCTGTACGACGACGAGGTGGCCGCGCGGGTCCCGGAGGAACCGCACGACCACCCCGTGGACGCGGTGGTGACACCGGCGGGCTCTCGGCGCTTCAGCGGTGGCTGAAGAACCACGGGCCCGCCCCTGACACTCCAGGAGCGGGCCCGTACCTACGGCTTCAGGGGCGGCGCGCCCCCTACGGCTTCAGGGTCAGCGTGTCCCTCGTCGACCCGGCCACGGCGTTCGTCCCGTAGGACCAGTCGAGCAGCTCGCCGTTGACCCACTTGTCCGTCTGGTCGGTGTAGTGCGCGCTGAACGCGTGCCCGGAGGCGCCGGTGAGGTTGATCCAGCGGGACTTGTCCCAGTCCCCCACGTTGACGACCATCCGCATCGACGGAACCCAGACGACCTCGTAGCCGCCGGCCGCGTTCCAGCCGGTGGCGTCCACCGCGGCCTCGCCGCCGCCGAGGTTCCACGGTCCCCGGTTGAGCGCCCGCTGGAGCAGTCCGGGCCCCTCCGTACCGAGGGTCTGGTTCTTCAGGGTCAGCTGGTGCAGCCGGCCCCAGTTCCAGGTGGTGATGTCCTTGCCGAGCTTGGCCGTCAGCTCCCAGCGGGCGTCCTTCATGGCGCGGGCGAAGAGCTCCTCGCGGTTGCTGGTCGCCTTGTCCTTGCGGTTCGCCGGCGCCTTCCACCAGTCACTGTCCGGCTTGTCCATGAGGCTCTCGACGACCTGGTACCAGCGGTCACCGCCGTCCGGCTGCGCCGAGTCGGGGGCGCGCTGGCCGCATTCGCGTACCAGCCTGTCCTGCTCGTCGACCGGGCCGGAGCTCTTGGCCGGGGGCACGTTCAGGCACTCACCCTTGACCCGCATCTCCTTGGGCAGCTTGTCGCCGAAGGCCAGCTTGAGGATGTTGCGCCAGACCGCGTTGAAGTACGCGGCGGCCGCCGAGTCGGACTCCTGGGTGTAGTCCCATCCCTCCAGCAGCTTCTGCGCCTCCCGGACGTCCTTGTCCGAGATGTTGATCTTCATCAGCTCGGGCACCAGCAGCGTGGCGATCTCGCTGGTGTTGTCCATCTGCATCTTCTGCATGTCATCGGTCGAGATCTTCCCGCCGCCCTTGATCTTCGACTGGATGAGGTCGTTGATCCGCTGGCTGCGGGTGCCGTAGCCCCAGTCCTTGGTGAGCATGTACGGGTACTTGTCCTCGTCTATGACCGCCTGGTTGGCGGTGACGATGTACCCGCGCTTCGGGTCGTACTCGTACGGCAGCTCGTCGAACGGGATCGGGTCCTTCTTCCAGCCGTAGGCCGAGGACCAGCCGGGGCTGGGCATCGTGCCGTCGCCGGACTTGCGGACCGGGATCTTCCCCGGCGCCTGGTAGCCGATGTGGCCCTTTGTGTCGGCGTAGATCAGGTTCTGCGAGGGGACCTCGAAGTGCTCGGCCGCCGCGCGGAAGGACGTGAAGTCCTTGGCGCGGTTGAGCTCGAAGACCGCGTCCATCGACTTGCCGGGCTCCAGCGCGGTCCACTTCAGCGCCACCCCGTAGCCGTCCGCACGGTCCGGGGCGGCGTTGGTGACCGGCGCCTTCTGGCCGACCTTCTCCAGTTCGCTGCTGCGGTCGGAGACCAGCGGACCGTTGTTGGTCTCACGGACGGTGATGTGCCGGTCCCCGCCGCCCGCGACCTTGATGGTCTCCTCACGGGTGGTGAAGGGCTTCATCTTGCCGTCGTACTGGTAGCCGTCCGACGAGACCTTCTCCAGGAAGAGGTCGGTGACGTCCGCGCCCAGGTTGGTGAAGCCCCAGGCGACGTCCTGGTTGTGGCCGATGATCACGCCCGGCATCCCGGAGAACGTGTAGCCGGCGGCGTCGTACTTACAGGTCGCCGAGACACTGCGGCAGTGCAGCCCCATCTGGTACCAGAGCGAGGGCAGCTGCGGCGCCAGGTGCGGGTCGTTGGCGAGCAGCGGCTTGTCGGTCGTCGTGTACTTGCCCGAGACCACCCAGGAGTTCGACCCGATGCCGGTGCCGTTCGGGCCCAGCAGGGAAGGGATCTTGTCGAGGGTGTCGGAGAGCGCGCCGAGCTGGGTGTTCAGCCCCGCCGTGGCGCCCTGCGCGGTGGACGAGCCGAGGCCGTCGGACGGCGTCGCCTGCGGGTCGAACTTCCCGGTGTCCGAGGAGATCGCGCCCTCGGCGACGATCGGCTTGTGCTTGTCGTACGGGTACGGCGGGTACAGGTCCTCGATCTGCTTCGCGTCCAGCCTGCTGGTCATCAGCGAGCGGTCGATCTCGTCCTGCATGTTGCCGCGGAGGTCCCAGGCCATGGCCTTCAGCCAGGCGACCGAGTCGACAGGGGTCCACTTCGTCGGCTTGTAGTCGTTGGTGAGGCCCAGCGCCGCGTACTCGACGGAGATGTCCTTGCCGTCGCGGCCCTTGAGGTAGGCGTTCACCCCGTCCGCGTACGACTGGAGGTTCTTCTTGGTCTCGGCGGACAGGACGTGGTCGTACTCCTCCTGTGCGACCTTGCGCCAGCCCAGCGTGCGCAGGAAGGAGTCCGTCTCGACCTGTCCGGACCCGAACATCTCGGAGAGCCGGCCGGCCGTCATGTGACGGCGGACGTCCATCTCCCAGAAGCGGTCCTGCGCCTGGACGAATCCCTGGGCGCGGAACAGGTCGGCATCGGAGTCCGCGTAGATCTGCGGAATCCCGTAGCTGTCGCGCTTCACCTCGACATTGCTGTCGAGGCCGGCGAGCTCGGCGGTCCCGTTGGTCTGCGGGTACGAGGCCCGCACGGTGGATACGGACCAGTACGTGCCGTATCCGATACCCGCGACAAGCGCCAGCACCAGGACGATCACGATCAGGCGGGCGCGTCGCCCCTTCTTCTTGCGCGGCCTGCCACCGGCGGAACCGGTGGAGCCGGAAGAGGCGGTTGTGTTGGCGGGCATCGCTGTCCTTCGAGGGGCAGGGTGGTCCTGGGAGTGCAGGAGCAACCATAGGCGCAGCGCCGGAGCCCCTCTGACGCGGTATCGGGATGGTTCGAATTGCGTAGCGGTCGCACGAGTACTCGAACGCATCAAGAAAGCGTTAAAGATTAGGTAAGGTAACGAAGTACCGGCCGCCGGAACACGATCCGGCAGGCGCTCACAGGGAAGGACCGGCCACTGACTGTCCACGCGCTCAACGAGCTCCTGCTCGTCTGCTCACTTGTCCTGCTCGTCGCGGTGGCGGCGGTACGGATCTCGTCGCGCAGCGGGCTTCCCAGCCTGCTCCTGTACCTCGGCATCGGGGTCGTCATGGGGCAGGACGGGCTCTTCGACGTCAAGTTCGACAACGCGGAACTGACGCAGGTCATCGGGTACGCGGCCCTGGTCGTGATCCTCGCCGAGGGCGGCCTCGGCACGAAGTGGAAAGAGGTCAGACCCGCGCTGCCCGCGGCGGCGCTGCTCTCCACCGTCGGCGTCGCGGTGAGCGTGGGCGTGACCGCAGCCGGAGCGCACTACCTGGTCGGCCTGGACTGGCGGCAGGCACTGATCATCGGCGCGGTGGTCTCCTCCACGGACGCCGCCGCCGTCTTCTCCGTCCTGCGCAAGGTGCCGCTGCCCGCTCGGATCACCGGTGTCCTGGAGGCCGAGTCCGGCTTCAACGACGCCCCCGTGGTAATCCTGGTGGTGGCCTTCTCGACCGTCGGTCCGGTGGACCACTGGTACGTACTGGTCGGCGAGATAGCACTGGAGCTGGCGATCGGCGCTGCCATCGGCATCGCGGTCGGCTGGCTCGGCTCGTTCGGTCTGCGGCATGTGGCACTGCCCGCCTCGGGCCTCTACCCGATCGCCGTGATGGCCATCGCGGTGACCGCCTACGCGGCGGGCGCCATGGTCCACGGCAGTGGCTTCCTCGCCGTCTACCTCGCGGCGATGATCCTCGGCAACGCCAAGCTGCCGCACTGGCCCGCCACCCGCGGCTTCGCCGACGGACTCGGCTGGCTCGCCCAGATCGGCATGTTCGTACTGCTCGGCCTGCTGGTCACCCCGCACGATCTGCTCGACGACTTCTGGCCCGCCGTCGTCGTGGGCCTGGTGCTCACCATGGTGGCCCGGCCGCTGGAGGTCTTCCTCTCCCTGGCGCCGTTCCGATTGCCGTGGCAGGAGAAGGCCCTGATGTCCTGGGCGGGGCTGCGCGGCGCCGTGCCCATCATCCTGGCGACCATCCCGATGGTGTCCGGTATCGAGGGTTCCACCCGGGTCTTCAACATCGTCTTCGTGCTCGTCATCGTCTACACCCTCATCCAGGGCCCGACACTGCCCTGGCTCGCGAAGGCCCTCAAGATCGCCGACGACCCGTCCGAGGCGGCCGACCTGGGCATCGAGTCGGCGCCCCTGGAGCGGCTGCGCGGACATCTGCTGTCGGTGGCCATCCCCGCCAAGTCGAAGATGCACGGCGTCGAGGTCGGCGAACTGCGGCTGCCCTCGGGGGCCGCGGTCACCCTCGTCGTACGGGACGACACGAGCTTCGTCCCCAACCCGGCGACCGTGCTGCGCCGCGGCGACGAACTGCTGGTGATCACGACCGATCCGGTGCGCGACGCGACCGAGGCGCGGCTGCGCGCGGTCGGCGAGGGCGGCAAGCTGGCCGGCTGGCTGGGCACCGACGGAAACCCCGGCACGGAACCCTTCACCGGACCGCATGTCTCCAATGCGCTCAAGGCCGTGAAGAAGCTGGGCCGGATGCCGGACGAGACGAAGGCGCACGAGACGACGCCCCGGGAGATGAAGACCCGTGAGGCAAAGGCCCGCGAAGCCAGGACCCGTGAAGAGAAAGCCCGTGAAGCGAAGGCACACCAGTGAGAACACACACGCGTTCTCAGGTCACGGAGGGTGACTGGCACACAATCGCAGGTACGGCTGGAACCCTGCCTGTACCATGAAGGAAACCTGCCCATGCTCCGCACGGCTGTGACGCACTCCGGTGCCGCATCGCCGTGCGACACGTGACCGGCAGTGACTGATCCACCCGAATTTATCGTCACCGATACTCAACGATCTTGATCGACCAACTCTGCCTGACGCAGAGCTGGCGCGACCGTATGGCGGTCGTGGCGTCCTCCGCCTCTGCTGTGAGCGCCCGGCATCTACCGCAGTCCCGCGCGAAGAGGACAGCTCTCGGCAGCTCCTGACCGGGCCCGCACCCAGGTGCGCGACCGACCCGAAGGAGCACGGCCACCAGGCGGCAGAAAGGCATGGACCGTGGCGTCCACGGTCTCCGACCGCCCCGGATACGGGCAGTTGCTGCGCACTCCGGGTGCGTGGACCTTCCTCCTGCCGGGCTTCGCCGCACGGCAGCCCTTCGCCATGCTGACCATCGGCATCGTCCTGCTGGTCCAGCACACCACCGGCTCCTACGGCAGCGCGGGCGCCGTCGCGGCCGTGAGCGGCGTCTCCATGGCCCTGTTCGCGCCGCAGACCGGCAAGCTCGCCGACCGCATCGGACAGCGGGCCGTACTGCTGCCCGGTGTCCTGGTGCACGCGGCCTCCGTGTCGGTCCTGACGGTCCTCGCGCTCTCGGACGCGCCGATCTGGGCCCTGTTCCTGGCGGCCGTGCCGACGGGTGCCTCCATCCCGCAGGTCGGCCCCATGGTGCGGGCCCGCTGGGCGGCCGTGCTCGGGGCGGCGCCAGGACGTGAGGCCTCACCCCTGATGTCCACCGCCGCCGCCTTCGAGTCGGTGACGGACGAGTTCACCTTCGTCATCGGTCCGGTCATCGCCACCGCCCTGTGCACCGGGGTGCATCCGGCGGCCGGGCTCATCGCGGAAGCCGCACTGACACTGACCGGCGGGCTGTTCTTCGCCGCGCAGCGCGCCACCCAGCCGGCCGTGCGCGGTGCCGGACCCGCCGGCTCCCCACGCCACGCCTCCGCCCTGTCGGTACCCGGCGTACGTGTGCTCGCGGTCGCCTTCCTGGGGATCGGCGCGGTCTTCGGCGGCATGCAGGTCTCGCTGACCGCCTTCGCCGAGGAGATCGGCAGCCCCGGCTCGAACGGGATGCTGTACGGAATCTTCGCGGCCGGCAACATGCTGGCCGGGATCGCCTGTGGCGCCATCGCCTGGAAGACCGGGCCGCGGCGCCGGCTGATCGCCGGATACGCGGCACTGACCCTGACCGCATCGGGCCTGTGGGCGGTGCACTCCGTGCCCCTGCTGGCCGGGCTCGGCCTGCTGGTCGGTCTCTGCATCGCCCCCGCGCTGATCAGCGGCTACACGCTGGTCGAGGCGCTGGTCCCGGCGTCCGCCCGGACCGAGGCGTTCACCTGGCTGACGGGTGCGGTCGCGCTCGGGCAGGCGGCGGCCGTCACGGTCGCGGGCCAGCTCGCCGACGCCTACGGCGCGAGCACCGGATTCCTGGTGCCGCTGGTGGGTACGGCGCTGGCGCTGGCGACCCTGCTGGCCCTGCGTTCCAGGCTCGTTCCGAGCACGTCGGGACGGACCGTGGCACGTGGCATCGGTCACCGCGGGCCGGTCACGGTGGACTGATCCAGCGGAATACGTCACTATGGAGCGTCGTTAGCACTCATTGAGTCAGAGTGCCAGGAGGAATAAGTGCCGACCTATCAGTACCAGTGCACCGAGTGTGGCGAGGGCCTCGAAGCGGTGCAGAAGTTCACCGATGACGCCCTGACGGTGTGCCCGAGCTGCGAAGGACGCCTGAAGAAGGTGTTCTCGGCGGTCGGCATTGTCTTCAAGGGCTCCGGCTTCTACCGGAACGACAGCCGCGGCTCGTCGTCGAGCAGCACGCCTGCGCCGGCCGCCGCGAAGGCCTCCGATTCCGGATCGTCGTCCTCGACGGGGTCGGACACCAAGTCCGCGGCCTCGTCGTCCTCGTCGACGTCCTCCTCTTCGGGTTCCTCGTCGTCTTCGTCGTCCACTTCGTCCTCGTCCTCGTCGAGCGGTACGTCGGCCGCCTGAGCCGCCGCCCCTCCTGCTTCGGCCGGTACCCCGCTGATCCACTCGGCGGGGTACCGGCGTTTGCGGCCCCGCTAGTGTGACCGCATGGTGAACGCAGAGATCGGTGTGATCGGCGGCTCGGGGCTGTACTCCTTCCTGGAGGACGTCACCGAGGTTCGCGTGGAGACCCCTTACGGAGAGCCCAGCGACTCCGTCTTCCTCGGCGAGATCGGCGGCCGCCGGGTCGCCTTCCTCCCCCGGCACGGACGCGGCCACCACGTGCCGCCGCACCGCATCAACTACCGCGCCAACCTGTGGGCGCTGCGCTCGGTCGGGGTGCGCCAGGTGCTCGGCCCGTGCGCGGTCGGCGGGCTTCGGCCGGACTACGGGCCGGGGACGCTGCTCGTGCCGGACCAGCTGGTGGACCGTACGAAGACCCGCGTCCAGACCTTCTACGACGGGGAGACCCGCGCGGACGGCGTGGCGCCGAACGTGGTTCACCTGGGGTTCGCCGACCCCTACTGCCCCAAGGGACGCAAGACCGCGCTGGCGGCGGCCCGGGGCAGGGACTGGGAGCCCGTGGACGGCGGGACGCTGGTGGTCGTCGAGGGACCGCGCTTCTCGACCCGGGCGGAATCGCGCTGGCACGCGGCGATGGGCTGGTCGGTGGTCGGCATGACCGGGCACCCGGAGGCCGTCCTCGCCCGCGAACTGGGGCTCTGCTACACGACGATGACGCTGGTGACGGACTTGGACGCGGGCGCGGAGACCGGCGAGGGCGTCTCCCACGGCGAAGTGCTCAAGGTGTTCGCGGCCAACGTCGACCGGCTGCGCTCGGTCCTCTTCGACGCGGTGGCCGCGCTGCCCGCGGAGGCTGACCGCGACTGCCCTTGCGCGCATGCGCTGGACGGGATCGATACGGGGATCGAGCTGCCGTAGGGCGTACGGGGAGAGGCGAGGCGGGGCAGTGGGTGAGGGAGGGTGAGGGAGTTCTCCACATCGGCTGGGGCGTCCACAGGGCGCAGCGGGAATCTCTCGGATGCCGGATCGTGAGGTCTGTTCATCCGGAGCCACTCGGTTCCCGACTCCCTCATCCCAGGCGGTGTTCGACATGCGCTCTCCCGGTTCACCCCTATCGACCCGCTCGCCCAGCTCACCCGTGTCTCCGCAGTCCGCTTCCCCGTCCGGCGCTCCGTTGCCGTGTGCGCCCGCGCCCGCACCCTGCGGGGTGCCCGCGTTCCCGCCGCTGCGGGTGCGCGGGGGCGGCGGGCACCGGATGTGGCGGGCCGCGTGGCGCCGGCGGCGGGCGATGGCTGCCGGGCTGGCGCTGACAGCCGCCGCGCTGGCCGCCTCTGGGCTCGGAGGGGGCGGGAGCGGGGACGGAGACACGGGACATGAAGCGGCCGGTACGGCAGTGGGCGCGGCAAGCACGGCCGGGACGGCGCGGGAGCGGGCATCGCCACCGGCCCGGCTGGTATCGGCGCCGGTGCGGATCGCGGATGCGGCGACCGTGCGACTGTTACGGCCGGGAGACCGCGTCGATGTGATCGCGTCCGCGGGATCCGGGACCGAGGCCCGGGTACTGGCGAAGAGCGCGCGAGTGGCCCAGGTGCCGCAGCCGTCCACCGAGGGCTCGATGGAGAACGGGGCGCTCATCGTGCTGTCCGTGCCGCGAGCGACGGCAACGGCGCTGGCGGGCGCGGGAGTTTCGGCCGGACTTGCGGTGATTCTGTGCTGATTCGTACCGACGAACCATCATGTCACCTGACGCCGGCACGGAAGGTGGGCGCGGGGTCAGATGTGGTGCGGCGGCTTCTCGTCGAGGAACCGGGCCAGGTCGGCGGCGCTGCCGCCGGAGGGGCCCCGCTCTCCCCATCCCCGGTCCGTGTCGTCCGCCGACTGCTGGTCCAGCGGATCGTCGAAGATCAGCGCCGGTTTGGGCTTGGGCTCGGGCCGGTCCGACGGATCCGGCTTCGGATCACGCGGTCCGGGGGCGGGGGCGGTACTCATACCCCCAGGGTACGGCCGCCCTCCAGCAGGTACGTTCGCCTTGCACTGCCCAGCGGCCGGCTGCCCGATCACCGCCACAGTCACCACCACGGCCATCACCACGATCGGGATCACGCCCCCGGAAATCCCGAGCGCGGCCCTGAGCACGGCCCTGAACACTGCCTGAACACGAGGAGCACCCGGATGACCGGCCAGGACAGCGCGGACCCGCTGAACCGCCCTTCGCAGTCGCCACAACCGACGCGCCGCCGGCTGGACGCGCTGACCGATGTCGCCGGAGTGCGGGTCGGTCATGCGCGGCTCGCGGATGAGGGGGCGCTCAGCGGTACCACCGTGGTCCTCGCCCCCGAGGGCGGCGCGGTCGCCGCCGTCGATGTGCGCGGCGGCGGCCCCGGCACCCGGGAGACGGACGCGCTCGACCCGCGCAATCTGGTGCAGCGCATCGACGCCGTGGTCCTCACCGGCGGCAGCGCGTACGGGCTGGACGCGGCGTCCGGCGTGATGGCCTGGCTGGAGGAGCAGGGGCGCGGCGTACGGGTCGGCGCCGATCCGGCACAGGTCGTTCCGGTGGTCCCGGCTGCGTGTCTCTTCGACCTGGGCCGGGGCGGCGACTGGCGGGCCCGCCCGGACGCGTCGACCGGCCGGGCCGCCGTGGAGGACGCCGCGCGCACGGAGCCGGGGGCGGCGGTCGAGGAGGGGTGCGTCGGTGCGGGCACTGGCGCGGTCGCGGGGCAGCTGAAGGGCGGGGTGGGGACGGCGAGCGTCCTGCTGCCGTCCGGGGTCACGGTGGGCGCGCTGGCCGTGGTGAACGCGGCGGGCTCGGTGCTCGACCCCCGCACCGGAGTGCTGTACGGGGAGTACGGCGCAGCCGAACCGGCCGTCGCCCCCGCGCCGGAGATCCACCGGGCGGCGCAACAGCGCCTGGCGCAGGCGCACGACGCGAACGCGCGCCCCCCGCTCAACACCACGCTCGCAGTCGTCGCCACGGACGCCGATCTCAGCCCGGCGCAGGCGCAGAAGCTCGCGGGCACGGCGCACGACGGGCTGGCGCGCGCCATCCGGCCCGTGCATCTACTGACCGACGGGGACACCGTTTTCGCACTGGCCACCGGCGGACGGGCGCTGGACCCGGCTGACCCGATCGCACTGAACGACCTGCTGGCAGGGGGTGCGGAGGCCGTGGCCCGCGCCATCGTGAAGGCCGTGCGGGCGGCGGCGGGCGTCAACGGCCGCGAGGGCGGCGCCACATATCTCTCGTACAGCGATCTCTACGGCACGCGGCACCATCCGCGGCGGCCGGCGGACGGCAGCGGCCCCGCGACCGACTCGGCCTCCGCGTAAGGAAGTTCGGGCAAAACGCCGGGAACCTTCTGCGTGCGTCGTACGTTTTCCGGGAAGCCCGGTCGCAATGTCAGACCCAGGGACTACGTTAAGCACGCATCGGGTAACACGCGGCGACGGCCTGGAGAAGCACCTTGAGTGATCCGTACGAGACAACCGAGCAGCACCTCGAGCGACTCCTGCGACGGGCTCTCAACTCGTTCGACCTGACCGACAGCACGGTGGAACGGCTCGGCACAGCCCTCGCCCACAGCAGCTCCCTGCACTCCTCGCACCACAGTTCGGCGCTGCACCGCGAAACGTACCGGCATACGTATCTGCTGGCCGACGGCAGCCCGTTCGCCCTCTGGGAGCTGGTGCACTGCGGTCAGCGCGACACCGGGGACCCCCGCCACGGCTCGCAGCCCGGTGCCCGGCAGCACGAGCTGTACGACGACGAGGCCGACGTGCACATCGCCGCGGCCCGGCTCACCGGCGGGTTCTGCGACGCCCCGGTCTTCGGGGACGACGGGCCGCAGGCCGACCTGGAGATCCTCACGGCCCTGATGGCCGCGCCCCCGGCACCGCTCCCCCGGATGTACGCCCCGGACAACTCCGCGGACCACGCCCGCCGCGTGCTGCGCCGCGCGGAGAACGGGGACGTCCCGGGCGAGGAGACCGCCCACCTGCTGCGGGCCGCCTTCGCCCACCACATCACGCAGATCTTCGGCCGGCAGTGCCACGTGGACGGGCGGGACGCGGGCTTCACGCTGTACGAACACGCCTTCCTGCTCCTGGACGGCAGCGAGACGAGCCTGTGGGAGGTCGAGCACACGGCGACGCCCGACGGCCGCCACATGTGCGAGGTGTACGGCGACGAGGAGACCGCGCGCGGCGCGATGGAGAGCCGTACGCGCATCTGCTGACCGCCCCGCAGGGCACGACGGCGCGGCGGAAGCACCGTCCGGTGCCGTGGGACCGGACGTGACAGTGCCCGCACCCCAGGGGTGCGGGCACCGTCAGGTTCTCCGTCCGCTCAGTGCGTGAGCACGGGCTCGTCGGCGGGCTCGTGGGCGGGCTCGTGGGCGGGCTCGGCGGCGGGTTCCGCGGTGGAGCCGTCGGCCGCCTCGCCACCCTCCACGTGCTGCTTCTGCCGGGCCGGGAGCGCGAACATCAGCAGGAAGATGGCCGCGAGCACTCCGGCCACCCACCACAGCGAGTGCTCGAAGGCGTCGGCGAACGCCGGACCCACCTGTGCGGGCGTGAGCCTGTCACCGATCGCCCCGAAGAAGATGACCGAGACGAGCGCGAGCCCCAGCGCGTTGCCCATCTGCTGCACGGTGTTGAACAGCCCGGAGGCGGAGCCGGAGTGCTCCTTGGGCACCTCGGACAGCACCGCGTCGGCCAGCGGGGCCACGATCAGCCCCATGCCGATGCCCATGACCACCAGCGGCAACGCCATCTGCCAGGGCGTGATCCCCATGCCGTAGCGGTCGGACTCCCAGATGTAGAGCAGCAGCCCGGCCGCCATCAGCAGCGCCCCCGCCTGGAGGACCTTGCGGCCGAAGCGCGGCACCAGCTTCTGTACGGAGATCCCGGCGGCGAACGAGACGGCGACCGAGAACGGGATGCCGGTCGTACCGGCCCGCAGCGCGCTCCAGCCGAGTCCCTGCTGCATGTACAGCGTCCAGACCAGGAAGAAGATGCCGAGTCCGACACCGAAGGTCAGCTGCACGGCGATGCCCGCGGCGAAGCTCTTGACCCGGAACAGCGACAGTTCGACCAGCGGCGAACCGTCCCGGCTCGCCTTCGACCGCTCGAAGAGCACCAGGACCACGAACACCACGAGGCTGCCGGCCATCGAGAGGTAACCCCAGAGCGGCCAGCCCAGCTCCTCGCCGCGGGTCAGCGGGTAGATCAGCATGAGCATCCCCGCCGTCACCAGCGCCACCCCGATCAGGTCGAGGCGCAGCGCCTTCGGTGCCTTGGACTCGGTGATGAACTTGCGGCCCAGGATCAGGCCCGCGATGCCGACCGGCAGGTTGATCAGGAAGATCGGGCGCCATTCGAGACCGGCGATGTTCCACTCGGTGAGCAGCGCGCCCAGCAGCGGACCAGAGACCGCGCCCAGGCCGACGATCGCACCGAAGAGGCCGAAGACCTTGCCGCGCTCGTGCGCCGGGAAGGTGGCGTGCACGATCGACAGCACCTGCGGGACCATCAGCGCGGCCGTGGCACCCTGGAGGATGCGGGAGACGACCAGCATCTCCGGGTTGGCGGCGAAGCCGCAGAGCGCGGAGGCCACGGTGAAGCCGCCGATCCCGATGAGGAACAGCCGCTTGCGGCCGTAGATGTCACCGAGCCGGCCGCCGGTGATCAGCCCGGCCGCGAAGGCCAGGGCGTATCCGGCGGTGATCCACTGGATCGAGCTGAACGTGGCGCCGGTGTCCCGCTGGATGCTCGGGATGGCGATGTTGACGATCGTGACGTCGACCAGGTCCATGAAGGCCGCGGTCATCACGATGGCCAGCGCGAACCACCGGCGGCGGTCCGAGGCGTCCGAGGACACCGCGGGGGCGGCCGCCCCGGACGGCTGAGGTGCGGAAGAAGTCATATGAAGAAGTTAAGGGCCTATTAGGTCAGGTCGTGACCCATTGGGCGGGCATCCTGGGTGACATGACCGACACCCCGGCACGACTGCTGAATCTGCTGTCACTGCTCCAGACGCCACGCGAGTGGCCGGGCAGTGAACTCGCCGACCGGCTCGACGTCAGCCCGCGCACCATCCGCCGGGACATCGACCGCCTCCGCGATCTGGGGTACCCGGTCGAGGCGTCGCGCGGTTCGGTCGGCGGCTACCGGCTCGTCGCCGGCACGGCCATGCCGCCGCTGCTGCTGGACGACGAGGAGGCGGTGGCCATCGCGGTGGGGCTGCGTGCCGGGGCCGGTCACGCCATCGAGGGCGTCGACGAGGCCTCCGTCAGGGCGCTGGCCAAACTGGAGCAGGTACTGCCGTCGCGGCTGCGCCACCGCGTCTCCACCCTCCAGAACGCGACGGTGCCGCTGACCCGCGGTGACGGTGCCACGATCGACCCGCAGACGCTGACCGCGATGGCGTCGGCGGTCACCGGCCGGGAGCGGCTGCGGTTCGCGTACCGCGCGGGGGACGGCGCCGAGACGCGGCGGCAGGTCGAGCCGTATCGCCTGGTCAGCACCGGGTGGCGCTGGTATCTGGTCGCGTACGACCTGGAGCGGGAGGACTGGCGCACCTTCCGGGTCGACCGGGTGAGCGATCCGCTCGCGACCGGGGCCCGCTTCGCACCCCGTGAGCTGCCCACCGGCGACGCGGCGGAGTTCCTGAGCCGTTCCATGTCGCGCATCCAGCCGCGGGTGGAGGTCGAGGTGAGCTTCGCGGGCCCGGCGGATTTCGTCGCCGCGCGGCTGCCGGCCGCGCTCGGACCGCTGGAGCCAACCGGCGAGCACAGCTGCCTGCTGCGTACGGTGCTGGCGGACTCGCTGGAGTGGGTGGCGGTGCGGCTGGCGCTGGCGGACTGCGAGTTCACCGTGCACCGGCCGCCGCAGCTGGTGGCGCATCTGAACGACCTGGGCGGCAGGCTCACCCGTGCGGCGTCCTCGGCGGCCCCGAAAGGCTGAGCACCGGCACAAGGCCGGGCTCTGGCGCAAGGCCGGACCGCGGAAAGAAAAAGGATGAGCCCCGGCGCCAGGGGGGGGTGGGCGCCGGGACTCAGCTCAGGGGGCCGATGTGAAGCGGCCCAATTCGGAGGTTACTGGACTTCGGCTCACGCCGCAGCGTCAAAGCCCGTGTCGTGAGCCATTCGCTTCAGTTCGAGCAGTGCGTGCTTCTCGATCTGGCGGATTCGCTCCCGGGTCAGCCCATGCTGCTTGCCCACCTCGGTCAGCGTCCGCTCACGGCCGTCCTCGATGCCGTACCGCATCCGGATGATGGAGGCGGTGCGGTTGTCGAGCCTGCCGATCAGCTCCTCCAGCTCCTCGCTGCGCAGCAGCGTCATCACCGACTGCTCGGGAGACACCGCCGAGGTGTCCTCCAGGAGGTCGCCGAACTGCGTGTCGCCGTCGTCGTCCACCGACATGTTCAGGCTGACCGGGTCACGCGCCCAGTCCAGCACGTCACCCACCCGCGACGTCGTGGAGTCCAGCTCGGCGGCGATCTCCGCGTGCTCCGGGTCGCGCCCGTGCTCGCGGTTGAACTCGCGCTGCACCCGGCGGATCCGGCCGAGCTCCTCCACCAGGTGGACGGGGAGCCGGATCGTGCGCGACTGGTCGGCAATGGAGCGGGTGATGGCCTGCCGGATCCACCACGTCGCATACGTGGAGAACTTGAAGCCCTTGGCGTAGTCGAACTTCTCGACCGCACGCACCAGGCCCGCGTTGCCCTCCTGGATCAGGTCGAGGAGGGGCAGCCCGGCCCGCGGATACCGGCGGGCGACGGCCACCACGAGTCGGAGGTTGGACCGGATGAATACGTCCTTGGCGCGCTCGCCCTCGGCGACCAGCGCCTCGAGCTCCTCGCGCGAGGCCCCGCCGGCATCGCTCTCCACCACGCCGTCGAGTATCCGCTGCGCGAAAACGCCCGCTTCGACGATCTGCGACAGCTCGACCTCCTTGGCGGCATCGAGCAGCGGCGTGCGCGCGATCTCGTCGAGGTACATGCCGACCAGGTCGCGATCGGCGATCTCCCCGCCCGCGGCGCGAACACTGCTTGCCCGGTTGGTCCCACCGGTGGCGGACGAACGACGGGCGACGGCACGGGTTGCCATGCGTGCTCCTTGCTGAGTAGGTCGCGACACCCTTTCGGATGCCCAGCTTCCGATGGAAACAACGACTGGAATCCGGACAGAATTCCCATGCCTGGCATTCATTTTCGCGATCATGCAGTACCCTGTCGCGTCACCGACGGAGGACACATGGTGCAGTTCGGGACGGAAGCGCAGGTCAGACGGGGTATCAAGAGCGAATCGGAGGCCCTGGCGGACATCTACGGCCATTACGTACGTGAGACCGCCCTCACATGCGCCACGATTCCCTCCACCCCGGACCGGCACCCGCCCCGGCCGCGCCTCCCGCTCCACCCCTGAAGACGGCCCGCACCGGCTCCTGGTTGCTCAGGATGTCCGTATTGTCGAGGGACCGGTTCCCCGGACCCCGATTGTCGAGGGACCGGTTCCCCGGATCCCGCGCCCGCGAGGCCGGGCCGGGCGGACTCCGCGGACACGCCCCAGTCCCGGTCGCTGCGTTCCCTAGGACCACAGCCCGTCCTCTCCCTAGGACCACAGCCCGTCCTCTCCCTAGGTCCACAGCCCGTTGCCTCCCTAGGACCACAGCCCGTTACGGAGCGCCGGTGCGGTGCCTAGCGTGATGCCGCATGGACGACACGACACGCAGGACGCCCGACACCTCCGGAACGCTCGACGAAGCGCTGGAACGGCTTCACTCCTTCGGCCCCGAACGCGAGGGCTGGCTGAGCAATCACGCCCCGATGGCCGTGGAGGCGCTGGTGCACCACGGCCAGGCACCCGGTGTGCACCGATGGCTGGACCACTACCGCGCGAAGCTGGAGGACATGCCGGACCGGTTCACCGAGGTGACCCCGGCGAACTGGCGCGAGGCCCTGGGCGACCCGCGCCGCATCGCCGACTGGACGGCGCACTTCGAACGGGAGACGGCCGACCGGCCGTGGCGCGAGGTCCTCGCCGAGTGGTGGCCCCGGCTGCTCCCCGGCATCTCGGCCGGCGCCACGCACCCGGTGATCCGGGTCGGCCACTGCGTACGCACCCTGCTGACCTCCGGGGAGAACGCGCCCCGCGTCGCGGAACTCGCCCACGGCCTCGGCTACTGGGCCGCCCGCCACCAGCCGTTGCCGCCACTGGCCTCACTCGCCCCCGCAGCCGGCGCCGCTGCCGCGCTGGACGCGGTCGACCGGGTGCCGGACCAGAGCGGCGGCATCCGGGAACGGCTGGGACAGCTCACCGCGTTCCCGCTGTGGCCGCGGCAGCCCGTGACGGACCCCGACGTCGCCCGAGCCCGCCTGGAGGAGCTCGTACGGGCCGCGACCCACCGCTACGCGTCATACGCGCACGGCTCGCCGGTCATGCTGGTGCACGCCGCCACCGCGCCCAACGCCGTACTGCGTACGCTGCCGGCGCTCCCCCGGGACCTGTGGGCGCCGAGCCTGGATGCCGCGTGGGCGGCCGGCGCGGCGGTCACCGCCGCGTACTCCCCGGCGCGGCCGGCCGACTGCCCGGACGCGCCCGACGGCCTGACTCCCGAGGAGATCTTCGCGCGGGCGGCCGCGCACGGTGACGACCACACCATCAAGTTCACCGACACCGCGCTGGACGTCGGCGGCCCGACCGCGCTGGCCGCCGCGCTCCGCTCGATCGAGCTGAACCCTCCGGTGCTCTGATTCCCTGCCATGAACCGGGGCCTGTCGGGCCGGCGAGCGAGCGAGCGGCCGGCCCGACAGGCCCCGGCGGCCGGTACGGCAGCGGGCCGCGGACGCTTCCCCGGGCTGTCCCGGGGCCGTCCTAGCCGTATTGCAGCGAGCGCTTGGCCAGTCCCATCCAGAACCCGTCGATCACGCTGCGCCCCTGGTCGAGCTCCTGCTCGGCGGCGCCGAGCGTCACGAAGAGCGGGGCGAAGTGCTCGGTGCGCGGATGGGCGAGCCGGCCCGCCGGGGACTTGTTCTCGAAGTCCAGCAGCGCGTCGATGTCCTGCGCCCGGAGTGCGCGGCTCCCCCAGTCGTCGAACTCCGCCGACCAGCCGGGGGTGCCGCCGCCCGGATGCCGCAGAGCGGCCAGGTTGTGGGTGAAGAAGCCGCTGCCGACGATCAGGACGCCCTCGTCGCGCAGCGGGGCGAGCTTGCGTCCGATGTCCATCAGCTTCTGCGGGTCCAGCGTCGGCATGGAGATCTGCAGCACCGGGATGTCGGCCTCCGGGAACATCTCCACCAGCGGTACGTACGCCCCGTGGTCGAGTCCGCGGTCCGGGATGTCCTGCACCGGCGTACCGGCTCCGCGCAGCAGCTTGCGGACGCTCTCGGCCAGTCGCGGGGCACCCGGCGCGGCGTACCGCACCTGGTAGTAGTGCTCGGGGAAGCCCCAGAAGTCGTAGACGAGCGGAATCGTCTCGGTGGCGCCGAGAGCGAGTGGGGCCTCCTCCCAGTGGGCCGAGACCATCAGGACGGCGGTGGGCCGCGGCAGACCGGCGGACCAGGCGGCCAGCTCGCCGGGCCAGACCGGGTCGTCGGCCAGCGGCGGGGCGCCGTGGGAGAGATAGAGGGCGGGCATGCGCTCCGTGGTGTCTGTCATTGCACTCCCCATCCGCTGTTGCTCAAGGTAAGTCTTCTACTGGGCCTTCAGAAGGAACACTTCTTTAACCTTCAAGTTCCTATGTTCGGAGACCTTAGCTCTATCTAGTTCAACTTTCAAGAAAAGGTCGTACAGTGGAGTACATGACCACGGCATCCACCGGTGCGCCGCGCTGGCTCACCGACGACGAACAGAGTGTGTGGCGGGCGTACCTCCACGCCACCACGCTCCTGGAGGATCACCTCGACCGCCAGTTGCAGCGCGATGCCGGCATGCCGCACATCTATTACGGGCTGCTCGTCCAGCTCTCCCAGGCGCCCCGCCGCCAGAAGCGGATGACCGAGCTGGCCAAGGACGCCAAGATCACCCGCTCCCGGCTCTCGCACGCCGTCGCCCGGCTGGAGAAGAGCGGCTGGGTGCGCCGCGAGGACTGCCCGTCCGACAAGCGCGGCCAGAACGCGGTCCTCACCGACGAGGGCCACGAGATGCTCCACCGCTCGGCACCGGGCCACGTCAGCGCCGTACGCCAGGCCATGTTCGACCGGCTCACCCCCGAACAGGTGCGCTCGCTCGGCGAGATCATGCGGGTCATGGCGGCCGGACTGCAGCCGGAGGGCCCGAACGCCGACCTCCCCTGGCTCCGCTGACCCGGCGCACACGCCACCCACCGCACGCGCCTCTGCCCCGGTTCCGTCGGACGGAACCGGGGCAGAGGAGCGCGCGAGAAGGGTCAGTGAGCGACGACCGGGATCCTGAGCTCGTCCTCGACGCCGTCGGCGGAACCCGAACCGGAACCGGTACCACCGGACGTCGTGACCGACGAGGGACGGCCGGCGTTGATGAAGGTCACCGCGATCGCGGAGGCCACCACCAGGATGCCGACGGCCCACCAGATGGCGCCGGTGAAGCCGTGCACCATCGACTGGAGCTTCAGCAGCTCCGGGTCGGTGGCACCGAGCGCGGCGTGCGAGGTGGCGTACGCCGTGGCGGCCGAGGCGGCGATGGTGTTGAGCAGCGCCGTACCGATCGCACCGCCGACCTGCTGCGAGGTGTTGATCATCGCGGAGGCGACACCCGCGTCACGCGGCTCGATACCGTGCGTGGCCAGCGACATGGCGGGCATGAACGCCGTACCCATGCCCAGGCCCATCAGGAGCTGACCCGGCAGGATGACCGCCGCGTAGGACGAGTCGACCTGCAGCTGCGTGAGTACCAGCATGCCGACGGCGGCGGTCAGGAAGCCGGGGCCCATCAGCATCCGGGCCGGAACCCGGGTCATCAGCCGGGCACCGATCTGCGTCGAACCGGTGATCATTCCCGCGATCATCGGGAGGAAGGCGAAGCCCGTCTTGATCGGCGAGAAGCCCTGTACGACCTGCAAGTAGTACGTCAGGAAGAGGAAGAGGCCGAACATCGCGATGACGCCGAGGCCCAGCGAGAGGTAGACGCCGCCGCGGTTGCGGTCCATCAGGACGCGCAGCGGGAGCAGCGGCGACTTGACCTTGGACTCGGTCAGGACGAAGGCGAGCAGCAGCACGCCCGCGGCGACGAACGTACCGATGGTCATCGGGTCCGACCAGCCGCTGGACTCGGCGCGGGTGAATCCGTACACCAGCGAGACCAGACCCAGCGCGGACAGGACGACGCCCGGGATGTCGAGCGACGAACGGTTACGGCTGCCGGCCGGCTCGCGGATCACGAAGTACGCGCCCAGGGCCGCGACGATCGCGAACGGGATGTTGACGAAGAACGTCCAGCGCCAGTTCAGCGTCTGGGTGAGGAAGCCGCCGAGGATCAGACCGACGGCGCCACCGCCACCGGCGATCGCACCGTAGATGCCGAACGCCTTGGCGCGCTCCTTGGCGTCGGTGAACATCACCGCGAGCAGCGAGAGGGCCGCGGGGGCGAGCAGCGCGCCGAACACACCCTGGAGTGCGCGCGAGCCGAAGAGCATGCCCTGGTTCTGGGCCGCTCCGCCGAGCGCGGAGGCCAGTGCGAAGCCGATCAGACCGACGACGAAGGTGCGCTTGCGGCCCCAGAGGTCGGCGATCCGGCCTCCGAAGAGCAGCAGCCCGCCGAAGGCGAGGGCGTAGGCCGTGATGACCCACTGCTTGTTGGCATCCGTGATGCCCAGGTCCGTCTGGGCGTGCGGCAGGGCGATGTTCACGATCGTGGCATCGAGCACGACCATCAGCTGAGCCAGCGCGATGAACGCCAGCGCTTTCCAGCGACTCGGATCAGGGAGTCGGATATCGGCTGTTTTTGACATGGGAGTAGCCACCTAAGGGCGCGCTCGGGCGCGCAAAGTCGTGAACCGTGAAAGCGGTCGTGAGCCGTGGAAGCGGTACGGAACCGCGAATGCGGAGAAGGCTCGGTAAGTGCGAGGGTGGGACGCGGGTCGGGAAGAAAGGGGTGGTCGAGGCGTGGCGGACGCGCGGCCGGGCGGCTGTCTCAGGAGCCCGGCGCGATGGTCATGTCCGGCGCCGCAGATCCTCCAAGGTCGCCGCCGTTCCGGGCAGTCGGGACCGGGCCGGGGCCTCCAGTCCGTCCAGGAACAGCTGGATGTGACGGTGGGTGAACCGGTCGATGTTCATACAGGCGATGCCTGGCAGCGGCCGGGTGAGCTGGGAGAGGGCGACCAGTACGTCACCGACGGCGATGTCGGCACGCAGGCGCCCCGCGGACATGGCACGCCCGACGAGTCCTTCGACGGCCTCTTCGAGGCGCCGCCGCTCGGCGAGCAGTTCGGGGTGATCCTTGTCGAAGCCGCCGGACAGCATCGGGCACAGCGCCCCGATCCGCTCGTCGGCCGCCGCGTGCACGAAGCGGCTGAGCGCGACGAAGGGGTCTCCCCCTTCGTTCGCGGCTTCCTCGGCGCGATCGGTGGTGCGGGAGGTGACCGCGAGGACGACCTCGCGGGTCAGCGCGGCACGGTCGGGGAAGTTCCGGTAGAGCGTGGCGTTGCCGACGCCCGCGCGACGGGCGACCTCGTCGAGCGGCACATCGGGCCCGAACTCGACGAACATCTCGCGCGCCGCCGTCACGATCCGCTCCCGGTTGCGCAGTGCGTCGGCCCGCGGGCGGGGCGTATGCGGCTGCGCCGTTCCGGCGGCGGTACGGGTGACGGTGTCCACGACGGCGCCCCTTCTCTCCCTGGCCTTCCGGCCGGTATCAGTCCGTGCTGTTCGCACCTGCGCAACTCGGGCGACCCCTCCACGTAACCGGGGAGCGCCTCCCCGTTTCGCAGGGACACCGGTGCAAACGGGGAAGTGGTCCCCGGTTATTTCGCCACCCGATGTGACCTGAGTCACATCACCCTCGAGCGGGAAAATCCCACCCCTTCGGCGCACCCAACGCGCGGCGCCGCACCACCCGACACAGGCTGATCCGCAGAGCGCAGCCAGGGTCGGCCGGCTGCCGCGGCCCCGAAGGCGCCTCCATGCAGCAGCCCCGCCACCGGATACGCAAGCACCGCCACCCGGTCGCCCTTGGCGCGGCAACAGCCCTGGCCATCTCGGCTCTGGCCTCGGCCAGCAACACGCTCCCCCTTCCCAGCCGGGCCTCCGCCGGCCCGGTCTCCAGCACCGGATCGGCCGGGCTCGGCCCGTGCCGGATATCGGCGACCATGGGCGTACAGATGTCGGAGGGCATGCCGACGCAGCCGGGCTACGCCCGCTCCACCGGTCAGATCCACGCGCTCAACCTGATGGTCGACTTCCCGGACGCGCCGGGGAAGGAGCCGGCCATGGACCGGCTCGCCGAATTCTTCCCGCAGACCACCGACTGGTTCCGCACCAGCTCGTACGGACGGCTCACCTACGTGCCGGAGGCCCCGGTGAAGTCCTGGCTGCGGATGCCGCTGCCGTTCTCCGGATACGGGATCGAGCGCGGGTCACCGTACGAACCGGGCTACCGCCACCTCGTCCAGGACATCGTCGCAACCGCCGATCCGAAGGTGGACTTCAGCGCGTACGACCTGGTCAACATTCTCGTCAGCCCGACCGCCGGACCCTCCGCCCTGGACACCGTGCTGTCCGTGACCTTCTCGGGCAACGACGACGCCCCGTACGCGGACGGCGTACCGCTCGCCAACACGTCGTTCGTCTACAGCCGGCAGGACGACGGCTCGGGGTCGTACGCCCAGACCGGGTACCGCGTCCTGCCGCACGAGAACGGCCACGTCTTCGGCCTGCCCGACCTCTACACGATGGAGGGCGGCGGCTCCGTCGGGCACTGGGACATCATGTCCGAGGACTGGGGCGCCAACAACGACATGCTCGGCTGGCACAAGTGGAAGCTCGGCTGGCTGGACAACAGCCAGATCAGCTGCGCGTCGCAGACCGGCACCAGCGACCACGTCCTGGAACCACTGGCCACCCGCGGCGGCACGAAGCTGGCGTTCGTGCCGCTGACCGCGGAGTCCGGCTACGCGGTGGAGGTACGGACCCAGGCGGGCAACGACCACGCGGTCTGCCGGCCCGGCGTACTGATCTACAAGGTCAGCTCGGACGTCGACACCGGCCAGGGGCCCATCTCCGTCGCGGACAGCACCAAGGACAGCAGCGGCTGCACCCGGCTGCCCAATGTGCACGCCGAACTCTCCGACGCCCCGTTCCAGCCCGGCCAGACCTTCACCGACCGGGCCACCGGGATACGCATATCGGTGGTCGACAAGGACGCCAAGGGGGACTACCGGGTAAGGATCACCCGCCCCTGACTTCCCGCGCTTCCCTTACCTGCCGCTCCACCGGCCCGCGCAGCTCCCGCTTGAGGATCTTCCCGGTGGCGTTGCGGGGCAGCGCCTCCCCGGACACCACCACATGGGCAGGGACCTTGAACGCGGCCAGGCTCCGCCTCACATGCGCCCGCAGGTCCTCGGCCGTGGCGGCGGCACCCGGGCGGAGCCGGACGACGGCGGCGACCTCCTCACCCAGCACCGGGTGGGCCACTCCCAGGACCGCCGCGTCCTCGACGTCCGGGTGGTCGTGCAGCACGGCCTCGACCTCGACGCAGTACACGTTCTCACCGCCGCGGATCACCATGTCCTTGATCCGGTCGACGACGCTGATCCGCCCCTCGTGGACCACCGCCAGGTCTCCGGTGCGGAACCAGCCATCGGTGAACGCCTGCGCCGTCGCCGCCTCGTCCCGCCAGTAGCCCCGGACCAGCGCCTGCCCGCGCAGCCACAGCTCGCCGACCTCCCCCTCGGGAAGCGCCTCCCCCGCCGGACCGGCGATACGCACCTCCGTGGTGGGGGTCGGACGGCCGACGCTGCCCGGGTGCAGCCGGTAGTCGGCGCCGAAATTCGCCAGGACACCACCGCTGGTCTCGGTCAGCCCGTACCCGTTGCGCGGCTCGATCCGCTCGCCGTAGCGGGCGGTCAGCCGAGCGACCAGATCCGGCGGGGCGGCGGCCCCGCCCGTGTTGAGCATCTGGAGGCTCTCCAGCGCGTCCCCCTCCCGGGTGGCCGCGGCGAGCAGTTCGAGCGCGGTGGCCGGCACCCCGGCGTAGTGCGTCACCCCGTGCTCATGGATCAGCCGCAGCGCCTCCTCCGCGTCCCACTTCCGCATCAGGACGAGGGCGCCACCCGCCGACATCGCGGCGTAGAAGCTGGTGAACGCGGCGACGTGGAAGAACGGGAACGTCAGCAGCGAAACGGGGGCCGGTCCCTGCCCCGGGATGACGCCCCGGCCGAGCGCGGAGGCCGCCGCGTGGAACCGGGGGTTGCGCGCGGCACCCGCCTGGGCGAGATGAGTGGCGACGGCGCCCTTGGGCCTGCCGGTGGTACCGGAGGTGTAGATGATCGTCGCGTCGTCCTCGGGCCGGATCTCGACCTCCGGCGGCGCGGCGAACGGATCGGCGGCGGGCAGATCCTCGTACCACTCGACCCCGCCCGACGCCTCCGCCCCACCCGACTCGCGCTCGTCACGCTCGTCGTCGTGAAAGACGATCAGGCGCGCCCCGGACCCACGGGCCCAGGCGGCTACCCGCGGCAGCCGCTCCCCGTCGACCAGGAGCACCCGCGGTCCGCAGTCGTCGAGCGCGTACGTGAACTCGGCCTCGGTCCACCAGGCGTTCAGCGGGACGGCGACCAGCCCGGCCAACTGGACGGCCCAGAACGCGATCTGCCACTCCGGGTGATTACGCATCGCCACCACGGCCCGGTCACCCGGCCGGAGCCCGTACGTCTCGCTCAGCCGGCACGCCAGCGCGGAGGCCGCGGCGAAGAACTCCCCGTACGAACAGCTGCGATCCCCCGCGATCAGGAACGGCTGGTCGCCGAACGCCCAGGTGGTCTCCACGAACTCACGGAGGGTCCTGGGCCCGTCCGCGTACACGAGCGAGCCCGCCTGCGGCCCGTCCTCGGCACGTACAACGGCGAACGGACCCCCTGGCCCGGTCAACGCGGCCTCCACCCGGGCAGCCGCCTCGGCGGTGGAGTCGGCCGTGGGCTCGGGAGCGGGTGTGGCCGGCGTCGGATCGGTGTGCGGCACGAACGACCTCTCTAAGCGCTTGCTCAGGGCTTTCGCGACGCTATGCCCGCGCCCCGACCCCGTCAAGAGATCCCGGCCCGGCCCCCTGCCCCGGCCCCCTGCCCGCCCACCCTCACAGATTCCAGCGACCGAGTCACACCTCAAGTACCCATGACGCGTCATCAACTCGTCGTGCACCGGTTCCGATGGAGGACGGCGGCGACAAGGCCACAGGCGAGCGCGGCCGACAACAGGGCGGCGAGGTGCGCCGCCGCCGATCCTGCCGGGTGAACCGCGAGCACAGGTACTGAGGGATCGCTTCTTCACGCAGGACGGAACCGGTCTCGGCGGGCAGGTGGGAAGCCATTGAGTATGGCGATACCGAACACGGAACGATTCAGTCTGGGTGGGGATGATGCCTGCGGCCCGGATCATCTGATCACGTGCCGTATTCAGTGCTGGTGGACGAGGCGCGGCCGGTGCAGAACAGCGTCACTCATCGCGGTGCGTAGTACCTGGTCGGCAACCAGAAGCGCCCGGTCTCCTGAATCCGAATTGCCTAAACTCGGGCGACCGAAAGCCAGCTACCGCCCCCACCGACAAACCGACGAGGAGCCATGAAAGATTGAGACACTAATGGTGCTGGCGCTAGAAGCCAAAAAATAGGATTTTGACGTTTATCAAAGCGAAGACAAACCCCAATATAGCAAAGAATGCGGCCGGAATTCTCAAGAAGATTTCATTGTGATAGAGGGCCGAAAATACCTTATCCCCCAAGAAGTCGGCAGCCACCTCGGCCCAGCCTCGAATGTTCAATGCCAGCACGGATCCCAAAATAGCGACAACTGCCCCGATAACGAGTTCTCCGTAGTTCACGGAATGCGAGGTTCGAGCCGCAAGGATCATTTCGTACATTATTACCTCCGGAGGCGCACGAGCCGGCCGGCCCGTGCGCCTCAGATAATCTCAAGAGTTACCAGGTGAAGAGGTGCCCTATCCTAGTGCCATATGAGCTCTGTACGCCCAATTCGACCCCAACCCCAGCCCCTACGGCCAAAGAAGTGGTCGTGACCGGCTCTCCGCGACTATTTCGCACTACACCGACCGAGTCTCCCGATCGATTTATGGCGTATTCATGACTTCCGGAGACTTGCACGCCTAGCCCCAGGGATGCATTGGCTCCAGTACTGTCTCCTCGCAACTGCTCGAAGTCGTCAGCGTTGCTGCCGTACATCTCGTACTGTACGCCGCCCCCGAAAGACATGAACTCCGCGCCGTAGTTGACAGACAGGCCGTAGTCGGTTTTTCCGTCGGGACGCTTGGTTGTAACCAAGCAGACTTGCCCAGTCCCCCCGACTATGAATCCCGCCGAACCGCTAAGGCAACGCCCCGCAGAATCTCCCGCAGTGTAGCTATTCCACAACTTCTTCAGGTTTCCGACGGTCATCTCCGAGAGAGCCTCTTTGATGCCCATCTCGCGACCCTCCGCCGCCTTTTGTTCGGCTGCACGCTTCGCCGCCTGGGCATGATTTATCGCAGTCTTCGCTCTGCGCAGCGCAGCAGCTTGCTGACTGGTCTTCTTGCCCGGGAAGGTGACGGCTTTCCCGCTTTTACTGACGTAGGGGCCGAGTTGCCACCGGCTTCCCGTGGAGGCGTTTTTGGTGTAGCGGGTTTTGTCGCCCTTGACCTGGCCCGTGCCGCCGATGGGGTATCCGTTGCCGCAGAGGTCTGCGGGGCAGAGGCCGTCGGGGTCGGAGAGAGTGAGGGGGTTGTTGTGGGCGTAGCTGTAGGCGTTCATCTGGGCGGGTTGGTTGATGTCGATGATGGGGTCGACGCTGAGGAAGCGGCCGAGGGTGGGGTCGTATTCGCGGGCGCCGAGGTGGGTGAGGCCGGTGGGGTCGTTGGTGCCGCCGACGTAACCGCGAGTGCCGAAGGCGGTGGATTGTTCGGTCCGGAGTTGCCCGAAGGGTAGTTGCTTGCGGCGGGTCAGGGCGAGAGTGACAGCGGTGACGGCGCTCATCGCGGTGCCTTGGTGGTCGCTGATGAGGTAGGAGATGGTTCCGCCGGTACGCATGGCGACGGTTTCGCCGTTGTGGGTGTAGTAGCGGGTGCCGGTCTTGGTGCCGTCAGCGGCGACGGTGAGTTCGTTGCCGCCGGGGAGTGTGAGGGTGCTGGAGCCGTCGGCGTTCTTGGCGATGATGCGGTTGCCGTCCGCGTCGTAGGTGTAGCTGGTTGTCCTGCCGGCCTGGGTGAGGGTGGCGAGGTGGCCTTCGGCGTCCCAGTCCAGGTCCTGGGTGGTCGTGCCGATGGTGCGCTTGGTGGTGTTGCCGACGCCGTCATAGGTGAAGGTACTGGTGCGGCCGTTGTCGGCACCGCCTGCGACGGTTGCCTGCTGGACGGCGTGGGGTCGGTCGGCGCCGGGGGTGGGGTGTGTGTAGGTGGTGGTTGCGTCCGTGCCGGTAGTGGTGCTGTGTTCGGTTTGTTTGGTGCGGTTGCCGAGCTTGTCGTAGGCGAAGGTCTGCCAGTAGGCGTCGGGGCCTCCGACGGTGTCCTTGGCCGGGGTGGTGGTGCAGGTGTTCTTGGCTGTCCAGGCTTCGGTGAGGCGGCCCAGGGGGTCGGTAGTGAAGCACTGGGTGTCGGTGGTCTGCTGGGCGTCCTGCCCGCTCACGGTCTTCAGTCCGGTGACGTTGCCGGCGGGGTCGTAGGCGTAGTTGGTGTCGTCGATGCGCTGCGGGGCGATGTCCCGGTCCGTGGTCTGGCGGGTCATACGGCCGGTGTGCTCGTCGTAGACCTGCTGTTGGTAGACCTTCTGCCCCAGGGCGTTGCCGAACTCTGTGCGAGTCGGGCGGTTGAAGACGTCGTAGAGGGTGTTGTTGACCAGTGCGCCGCGTTGCCCGGTGGTGCGGATGGGCTGGTCATCGCTGTTGTAGAGGGTCGTGACATGTTCGGAAGGGACGTTTCCGACGGCAGGTTCGAGGGTCCATTCCAGGGCACCGGTCTCCGTGTTGTACCCGTAGGTCCAGGCGTAGGTGCCTGCGAGTCCTCCCGCGGCGGCCGGGACGGTGAGGGTGCTGGAGGTCGGCTGGTTGCGGTCGTTGTAGCCGCCTGCTGCGGTGGTGTAGGCAGCACCGTCGACGTAGCGGGTGCTGCTCGTCAGCTGCCCCTTGGCCAGGGTGTCGTAGGTCCACTTCGCCAGCAGCTCGGTGCCCTGCCTGGTCTCGGTCCTACGGCCGAGGGCATCGTAGGTGGTGGTCATGGCTATGTTGCGGGCGTCAGTGACGGTGGTGGCGCGGCCGAGATCGTCGTATGCGGTGTTGGTGGTTCCGCTGTCGGGGTCTTCGGCTCGGGTCCTCTGGCCTCGGAAGTCGAAGGTGGAGGTCCAGGTGTTGCCGGCCGGGTCGGTGACGGTGGCGGGTTCGTCGTACTTACCGTACGTGTACGAGGTCTTCTGTGAGGCCGTGCGTGCCGCGTCGGTGTACTGAAGCAGTTCGGTGGTCCGCCCGAGTGCGTCTGTGACGGTGGTCGAGGCGGTGCCTCCCTGTGGCGGGATGACGGTGGTGCGGTCACCTGCGTAGGCCGTCGTGGTGCGCCACTGCTCGTCCCCGTCCTTGACGGAGAGGACGTCGGTGATGCGGCCCATGCCGTCGTACTTGTTCTGCGTGGCGGCGGGAACGGTGTTGATGGCCGCGCTCTGGATCGTGGCCGCGGGCGCACCGGTGGCGTAGTAGGCGGAATAGGACGTCGCCGGCCAGCCGTGGCTGTCGTACAGGGTTTCGGTCATGATCCGGTCTTGGGTGCCGGTGGCCGGTGCCTGTGTCTGGCGTTCGCGCAGTAGTCCGTCGAACAGCGCGTAGGTGGTGCGGTAGTCGCCGTTTTGCTTGAGGGTCTTGGTGGTGATGGCGTTGGCCGCGGTCCGGGAGATCGTGTAGGCGTACTCCGTGGACGGTTTGTCGGCGTGGTCGGCCTTCGTCCACCCTGGCTGCCAGACCTTCGTGACCCGTCCGAGTGCGTCGTAGACGGCGTCGGTGCGCTTGCCGTTCGCGTCCACCTGGGCGGTGGCGACGCCGCGGGCCGGCTCATAGGTGGTGGTGGCTGTGTGGCCGAGCGCGTTGGTCACGAGTGTCGAGGTCGGGGCCTCGTTGATGGCCGGAACGTAGTCCGTCTTGGTGGTGTTCTTCAGTGCGTCCGTGGACGTCTTGGCGCGGCCGTACTGGTCGTAGGTGTAGGTGGCGGTGGTGAGGTAGCCGGTGCCGTTCTTGTCCTGCTCATCGCGGCGGGTGATATCGCCCTTGGCCGGGGCGGTTGTCAGGCTGGTGGCGCCGTCGTAGTAGTAGCGCGTCGTGGAGATCAGGTCCTGGGGCAGTTGGGCGCTTGTCCCGCAGGCTTTTGCCACGGTCTGAGTCTGGGAGACGAGGCTCAGGATGTTCTTGGCCGCGTTCTTGACGTACGCGGTGGTCGTGCATTCCTCGTCGCCTGTCTTGGCCGTGTCTCCCAGAGCGGACTCGGTGAGGGTTTGACCGACGCCGTCGAAGGTCCGTGCGATACGAGTGGTGCGCCAGGCGGATCCGACCGCGGTGCGTGTTTCATCGCTCTGGACGGCGGTGGCGTATGCCTTGACCGCGGGGAGGCTCTCAGCCCGGGTTTCCGTAGCAGTAGCGGCAGAGAGCCACGGCACGTAGCTGGTGGCTGTTTCGAGTTTGCCACCGTCGCCGTTGTAGACGGACTCTTCACGGGCCATGCCGGCGAAAGCTTCCTTGTCGGTGACCGCTACGCCTGCCGAGTTCTTGACCTGGGCGCCGTCGATACCGCGGAAGTAGCGGTACTCCTCCAGCGTCCTGTGCTCAGGGGCGGAACCGGTACGGACCTGTACGCGGCCGTAGCCCTTGCGGTCCCCGTAGGTGAGGTACTTGGCCTGGGTGAACTCGTCGTCCTTGGACTTGGCCCAGCCCATGCCGTCCAGGTACGTGTAGTCGCTCTGCTTGACCGGAGCCTTGCCCTGGGCGTCGTTGTCCGCCTCCAGGACCTGGGTGACGACGTAGGTGTGGAACCAGTCCAGGTACGGCTCGTAGTTCGCACCGGGGGCGTCGGGCGGTGACCACTTCACGGGGTAGCAGCGCCGGTTGTTCGAGGTTGGGGTGGGAATGTCTCCGGCCTTGCAGTCGGGCTCGGTATAGGTGACGCCGATGGTGCCGCCGCTCTCGTTGACGATGCCGTTCACTCGGAAGCGCCAGAACGCCGACACCGGATCGGCGTTTCCACCCGTGGTGGCACCTTCTACGCGGTTGGCGAGCGTCGTTCCCTTGAAGTTGATCACGAGGGGGGTGACGGCGCTGCTTCCCGTGTGGCCGGTGCGTGTGATGGATGACAGCCACAGTGCGGGGGCCCCGCGGCCGTCGTTGGTGTTGGGGAACTGGTGAGCCAGCGCCCAGGTGTCAACGGGCTTGTAGACACCGCCGGTCAGCAGGGATGTTTCGATCTTCGTGACGCGGGTGCGGGTCCAGAACGACGGGGAGTAGCGGTCCTTGCATTCGGTGCCCTTGGCGCAGTATCGGTCGAAGGGGACGTCGGGCCAGTACTTGGCGTTGTTCTTGTCGAAGGTGGTGCAGGTGCTGAGGCACCGCTCGGTGTTGGTGAAGTCAATCTTGCCGGCGGCCTTGACCGTGTAGACCGTGTTGAAGCGCAGGCCGTACTCGATGCGTGCGAGGGATCCGCCGCGGGTGTATTCGGTTGCGGTGGATGCGCCGGTGTTCGGGTTGACGTTGCGGCCGTAGTAGTTGACTTCTTTGTTCCAGAAGTACGCCATTGCGTCGCCGTGCGGGTCTTCGACGTAGTCGAGGTTCCACCGCCATGCCTGGTCGCACATGGAGTCCGCGAACGCGGTCGCGTGGCACGGCTCGCCCGTCTGGTTCCCGAACACCGGTACGGTCCAGGTGGAGTTGGTTTCGGCCTTGCCTGTCGTCCAGCCGGGCAGTCGGTTGTAGCCGAAGTGGTACTTGGTTCCGTCCGGGGTGGTGACCACCCAGTACTCGCCGTCGTTGTCCTTGTTGCCGCGGGTGGTGTCGGTGAGCTTCTCCACCGTGGTGCCGTCGTCGCTCTCCAGGTGCCACTTGCCGGAGGCGGTGTCCTTGACCAGGACGTTGGACTGGCCGCCGAGGTTGATGACGGCGTTGTCCTTCTTCCAGCACAGATCGCCGACCTTGGCGGTCGTGTTGCTGTTCGTGGTGTCGTCGGCGCAGGAGACGTACTGGCGCTCGATGTATCCCGGCTCCATCGACCAGCCGTCGCCGATGCTGTTGGCCTGGTTGTTCGTCGCCGCGGTGCGGCCGTCGATGGACTGAGACGAGTAGGCCAGCTTCAGGTCGGGTGACGTTCCTCCGGGAACATCGGGGACCGCTATGGGGTACTGCCAGGTGAAGGAACCGCTCGAACCGCCGCCCGTCCACGACCCCGAAGGCGCCAGCGAGGTGGCATTGAATGTGCCGGCCGACCCGGAGGCTTCAGCTGTCGCGGCCAGCAGAACGGTGCCGGAGGCGGCAGCCAGTCCCGTGGCGGACGAGCTGGTGTCTGCCGCCTTGGACACCGGTGCGGCGGTGCCGGTCGCCGGGCCCGACGGCATGGTCACTGCCGCCGAGAGGGTTCCCGACTTGGCATCATTGGCGGTCTTCAGGGTGGTTCCAGCCGCGCACCCCTTTGCGTGGGGGGTGGTCAGCGCGCAGGCAGGAAGCTGCCGCAGCGTCAGCCGCGAGGCCCAGTCGCCACCGTAGGCGTACTGGAAGCCTGAGTAGTCGACACTGACCTCGGCCTGGCCCTTACTGCCTTCCACGGGGCGGACAGCGAAAAGGACGCCGTCTACGCCCAAGGTCTCGGCGGCCTTGCGTTCCAGCACCTGCACCTGCACGCGCCCGGGGCCGGTTGCAGCCTTCGCCTTGTCGCTGGAGGCGGATCGGCCCACCTCGATGGGCAGTGCCCCTGCTCGGGAGCGCCCCGTGGCCGGCATATCCACGGTCACGGTCTGCGGAGCGGGCCAGGACACCTTGGGAGGTGTCTTCCAGGCGTGCTCAGACGCCTCGTCCCCCAGCGAGACCTTCCGCTGCTTCACCTCTGTCGTGGGCACGGGATCAGGTTTGCCGAGCTTGAGCAGATGCAGTTCGGCCGCAGCGGCCACAGGCCCGCTCAGCAGCCCCGTAAACAAGAACGCAGCCAGCCCGAAAGCCACGGCTCTCAGCGTTCTGCGACGTCTGGTGAGCGACCGACCTGATCGCCACTTCACTGACCGCACCACGAAAAACTCCCCCACAGGATGTTCACATTTTGAAGATCCTGCCGACTTTATCCACCAGAAAGATGCCAGGGAAGGCCGACAGGGAACATAAATTTCATGCCCATTCGATACCTTTTAATCGATTTGACCACTTCGACTCATGGCGCATTCTGTGCAATTTAAGACACCACGCATCTCAACAACCCTGGAACGCTGACCTGCGGCAACGCTTCACGCATACACCACATGGGCACGTAAATCACAGCAGTAAGCGCATAACAGACAACACCGCCGCAATGGAATCAATTATTTCAAGAGCCTCAGTTTTCTTGAGCCCGTTGTTCGCGGCGGAAAATCTCACCATCATGAGGTAGAAATTTGTAGGTTCTGAAAAGGGAGCTCCATGCGTACAGACAGACGGGGCGCCCCGCGTCCGCCAGTTCGCCGAAGACTCACAACATTGGCCGTGGCCGCGGCACTGTCCATCCCAACTGCCCTAACTCCACTGACAATTGCGCATGCCGAGCCATCTGAATCCTCGGCAGGAGACCCTGGTCTGCACACGCCGGCGGAAGCCGTTGCATTGTCGGAAGCGGCTGACAGCGGTGAGGCCGTCGAGGTCGTGGCGCAGCGCACTGAGACTTCTCAGGTGTTCGCCAACCCGTCCGGGACGATGACCGTGGACACCTACGCCACTCCTCAGTGGACACGGCAGGACAACCGTTTGGTAAAGATCGACACCGCGCTGAAGAGCGAGCCTGGTGGCCGGATCAGCCCGGAAGCCACCTCGGTGGACCTGTCGTTCTCCGGTGGCGGAGCAGGCCCCCTGGCCACCGTCACACGCGACGGCCGAAGCATGTCGCTGACGTGGCCCGGCACTCTGCCGGCACCCGAGCTAGCAGACGACACCGCCACCTACAGCGAGGTGCTGCCCGGTGTCGACCTCAAGGTCAAGGCGAGCACGACTGGCTTCAGTGAGGTCCTGGTCGTCAAGTCCGCTGAGGCGGCAGCCAACCCGGCGCTGAAGGCCATCGCCTTCAAACTGGACACCGACGGCATCGAAGTCTCCGTGGATGAGCATGGCAACCTCAAGGCGGTGAACCCCGCCGGCCAGGAAGTCTTCACCGCCCCGACACCCCGGATGTGGGACAGCCGCAGCGCCACGGCCTCGCCTGCAGCGCTGCGGGCCGCCGGTGGGCCACTAGACGCCGGGTCTCCTCCCGGGGACGAATTCGAGCCCGGGAACGGTGCACAGGAAACGCCGATGCCCATCGATGTCGCTTCCGGGCACGTCACGGTGGCGCCCGACCAGTCACTGCTCACCGGCAACGACACGGCCTACCCCGTGTACATCGACCCTGCGGTCGACGGCGGCCTCAAGGCGTGGACCATTGCGTACAAGAAAACACCGAACACCGGCTACTACAACGGAGCCGGCTGGGGTGGGAGCGGCTCGTCGACGTCCACGGCACGCGTCGGCTACGAGAACGAGACGAACGGGCTCGGCCGGTCGATCTTCCAACTGAATACCACGAACCTGTGGAACACGAACAAGCAGGTCCTGTCCTCAACGTTCAGGATCAAGAACACCTGGTCCTGGTCCTGCAACAAGCGCAAGATCGGCATCTGGCTGACCGGCGGAATCTCGAAAGCCACCACCTGGAACTCCTCGAACAACAACACGTTCTGGGACAGCAAACTCGACGAGACCGACGACACGCGAGGCTGGGGATCCGACTGCCCTGCCGGGAAGATCGCGTTCGACGTCAAGACTGCCGCCGTCAAGGCCGCAGCCGGAGACTGGTCCAACGTCACCCTGGGGCTCAGGGCCGTGAATGAGGGTGACGAGTACGCGTGGAAGAAGTTCGACGCCAACAGCGCCGTCATGTCCACCACGTACAACAC
This sequence comes from Streptomyces sp. NPDC050423, assembly GCF_040655445.1. NCBI lineage: Bacteria > Bacillati > Actinomycetota > Actinomycetes > Kitasatosporales > Streptomycetaceae > Streptomyces > Streptomyces sp. NPDC050423. The sequence continues at coordinate 118,183 of NZ_JBFAJY010000009.1, read as the reverse complement.
CATCCCCAACACGCCCGCGAAGCTGGACACCATCCCCAGCAGCGGGGGCTGCCGCACCGCCTCACCCTTCGAGACGATCGGCAACACCGACATCTACCTGACCGCACAGGTCAAGGATGCCGAGGGCGGCAACGTCAAGGCCCAGTTCAATCTGTGGCCCACGGGGCACCACCCCAATGACGACCCGAACGGCGTCATGATCGTCAGCACAACCGCATCGGCACCTTCCGGGTCGGTCGCCAAGCTGAAGGTCTCCAAGGAAACCTTGAAGAAGTACATCTCCATGTCCAACGGCAACTTCTCCTGGAAGGCCCAGGCCAAGGACGCCACATCCAGCTCTGCCTGGGTACCCAAGACCGGGCTTCCCGGATGCCGCTTCGTCTTCGACCCCAACCGCCCGAGCAACCCGCCGGCCATCAGCTCCGCCACCTTCCCGAACGGCGACGACGGCTGGCCGGCCGTCACCGGCCAAGCCTTCACCACAGGTGACTTCACCGTGAAGAGCGGCGAAACCACCGAGATCCCCGACGTGGTCAAGTACGAGTACTGGACCGACTGGGACCCCACCGTCCGCACCAAGACAGCGGCCCGAGCAGGCGGACCCGTCACACTCCCCCTGCGACCTCCGGGGGCCGGATCACACAGCCTGTACGTGGTCAGTATTGACGGCGCCGGTAACCGATCAGACCGAACCCAGTACCTCTTCTACGCCGACAGCCCCACCGCTCCGGCCAAGGACGGAGACCTGAACCGAGACGGCAACGCGGACATGTACGGTGTCCGCTCGAATGGTGAGCTCTGGCTCTACCCCGGCCAGAACAACGGCTACGTCGGCACGTACACCATTGCGAGCAACGCCGACTTCACCGGCGCAACCGTCACTCACCGCGGGGACTGGAACCAGGACGGCAACGAGGACCTCATCGCCGCCATCCCCAGCAGCACAGGCAAGAACCTCAGCCTCTTCCCCAACAACGGACTCGGCTTCGCCTGCACCGCACGAGACGAACAAGCGGACGGAGCATCCAAGGCCTGCACAGACGACCAACAAGCACTCGACGTGTACGACCCAGCTAACAACCACTGGGCCAACGCAGACCAGATTCTCGCCATAGGCGACGTCGACGGGCCCCTCGACACCGACGGCGACGGCATCACCGACGTCCCAGGCTTCCCTGACCTCCTGGTCAAGGAAGGCCAACTCCTCTGGCTCTACTACGGTTCGCAGTCCCTCTACCTCGACGAAAGCCGCGCTCCCGTCCTCGTTGGAACCGGAGGCTGGGCCAGCTACGACCTCGCCGCACCCGGCGACCGCACAGCCAACGGACACGTGGACCTCATCGCCAGGAACAGGACCAATGGCGAACTGCGCCTCTACGCAGGAACCGGCCCCGACGGCCAGGGACTCGGCACCGCTGCAACATCCTCCGTTATCGGCACCGGCTGGACCCCCGCCAACCGGCCGCTGATCACGGCAGTACCCGACGCAAACGGTGACAACAAGGCCGATATCTGGGCCACTAACACCGACGGGCAACTCCTCTACTACTCCAACCTCGCGGGAAGCGGTACAACCGTTGGAACTGGCGGATGGAAGGATTTCCAGTCCCTCAGCTGATCGGACGGGTGTGTGTCAGGCGTCGAGCCACGCCTGACACACCAACGGCTCATTCCGTCTCGAGTCAGAAGCCGTTGTCCTGTCGATCTTGAGTGCGGTGTGATCGAAAGCGGCGGCCGGGGCGGGTGAACCTGCTGTGTTCGTGCATGAGGACAGGGCCTCTGGTGCAGTTCGGACTTGCTGAGACACCGAGCACGCCAGGAGGCCCTGTTGTCTATGTTGTACGCGGTCGAGGGCGGACTGATCTGCGAGCTCCAGGAGCGCTTGCGCGAAGGTCCGCGAGCAGGCCGGACGGGAAGCAGAGCCGACGGCCGCGGTCATCGACTCGCGGTCCGTAAAGACCGACGCGGTCGTCGGCGGCGGCAGCGGCAGCGGCAGCGGCAGCGGCAGCCGGGGCTACACGGGAACCCTGATCACCTGGGCCCTGGCCGTCACGAGTCCGCCTTCTCCACTCGTTCAGTGCGCCGAACGTTGTGCGGGCAGCCTCCCGCACCCTGCGCGAGCTCGGCCTGAGTGACCAGGCCCCGAGCCGGGACATCGTCCTGCCCGTCCACGCCTACGACGGCATCCGCGTGCTGACCGAGGACAAGGCCAGGACTGCCTGCACTATCCACTGCTGTACGAAGTGGCGGAACTGCTGCCGCACCTCACATGGTCGGCTGCCCACGCGACTACCCGTCCATCGTCTGCCTGCCCATGGCGGCCCTCACTCCCGTGACGAAGTCCAAGAGGTCCACAGCCGGCCTCCTGACCTCAACGAGTCAGCGGCGCAACCCGCGCGCGGCCGTCCGTCACCACATGGGCCGCAGGGCCGCAGGGCCGCAGCCGCACTGCCTCTGATCGCGCCGACTCGCGGGCAGCACGACTACGCCGTGAAGACGCTCCTCGTGCCGTTGTCCTGCAGCTCGCCGATCTCACCGGCAAACACCCCCCGGAGTTCCCGGTCCAGCTCACTCACACGGCCGTCGAGGCCTGCGATCGACGTCTTCATCTCGTTCTTCGTGTCGATCAGGATCGACACGATGTCATCCCTGCGCACTGAAGCGCCCTCCACCCCTGGGGAACAGTAGTCAGGCAAACGCCCTGAGTAGTGTCACGAGGCGAGGGGGCGTACGCCCATCCACGAACATGGCCGAATCCCTGCACGGACTGTCCGAAGACGCCGCCCCACCTCCCGCGCCACAACCGTGCCCGCGTACGCACCGGAACGGACATCCTGCGCTGCCCGCATGCGCCCGACACCTTGATCGCACCGGATCCAGCCCCCGCATGCCTCAAGGAGAACTCGCAGTTCAGAAGGCATGCCATGAACCCGCGACGACGCATAGCGATAACGGGGGCGACCTCCGCGAGCTCCATCCGCTAGGCTGTCAGCGGTCGGCCGACCTTCTGTGCGCCTGCTCGGGAAAGTGTCCCTCCGGACTCCTATCCCGACACCGCCGCAAGGTCGCATGACCAGGGCGTTTGTCTCACTCCGCCTTCGTAGCTCAGGGGATAGAGCACCGCTCTCCTAAAGCGGGTGTCGCAGGTTCGAATCCTGCCGGGGGCACAACGCGTTACCGCTCTGACCTGGGGTTTCTCTCCCAGGTAAGGGTCTTACTCGGCCTCGGACTTCCCGTCCGGGGCCGTTCGCGTGAGCGGACGGGGGCGGCTTCTGCAGGGCACGGTGGGGATCCCGGAGACGGGCGGGATGTACCGCGTGGCGATCGCCGACGTCACCGCTTGGACCAGGAGCAGTCGCTGTTTGCGGCCCGGAGGGCACGACTACTGCGGCGGCATCGACTTGCGACGCCCGCGTCAGCCAGCCCGTATATCGGTCCCGACGCAGATCAGGGCCGCGCAGCACTGCTGCTGAGCGGCCCTGTCACTTGTGCTCCCAGCACCATCAACTGAAGGTCGACGCCCACTGTTCGTGCGAGCCAGTTGGAGCGGGGGCGGGTAGGTCAGGCGGGGTGATGTGTTGGCCCGGGGCGCCGCCAGGTGTGTGCGGTACCCGGCGGGCACGCGCCACCTCAACTCGCGGTCGCCTGGTTCTCTGATTCGGCGGCGCGGCGGTATTGGGCGTTGATGCGCTGTGCTTCTTCGAGCTGGTCTTCCAGGATGACGATGCGGCAGGCGGCTTCGATGGGGGTGCCCTGGTCGACGAGTTCCCGGGCGCGGGCTGCGATGCGCAGCTGGTAGCGGGAGTAGCGGCGGTGGCCGCCTTCGGATCGCAGCGGGGTGATGAGGCGGGCTTCGCCGATGGCGCGGAGGAAGCCCTGGGTGGTGCCGAGCATGTCGGCTGCCCGGCCCATGGTGTAGGCGGGGTAGTCGTCGTCGTCGAGACGGCCGAACGAGTCGTCTGCTGTCATTTGCACCTCTCTGTGGAACGCGTGGAGGGGCCCGGGTGCCGTATGGCACCCGGGCCCCGAAGGAACTGCTACACCATCTGCCGGCCTTGATGCTGCGCCGGCGTTCTGTTTCCGCTGACCCGACCTGGAAGGCGTCGGGATTGCGGGGATCGCGATTGCTTGACCGGAGACCACCTCACTATCGATGTCCTGCGGTACCCGGACTCAAGACTTCCGTCCGGGCGATCCTGATGGCGCCTGGTCCTCCGTTTCTTCCCTCTGGGATCAATCACTTGCCTGCTGCTGGTACTGCTTTCCTTGGTACTGCTGGTGATGCGAACTGCTCTGTGGCCTGCGACAGCGCCACCCTTCGGCAGCCAGCCCCGTTGCCCGTCCTGCGTCTGCTCTGGCTTGGAACCCCACTGCCGAACTTCCCGGTACGCGCGCCCGCAGCCGACGCCTTCACCGAGGTACCGCTCACTGACTTCACTGCTGGGTACTGCACTTGCCGAACTACTACTGCGTGAACTGCGGTCCTGCTGACGGCAGCCCCTGATCACTGCGGGCCACCCGGTCCGGTCGTCAGTCCCGTCGCCGTCCTGCAACAACCCTGGCTTCGAAACTCCACCACCGCACCGTCCTGGCGGTTACTGCTGCCCGGCAGTTCGTCTCTGCCGCGCCTGCTGTCTCTCTGGGCTACGAGAGAAACCATAGCCACACCACCACCCAATGTCTACTCTGGCCAACATAGATTTCCGTGGGTCAGGTTGAGAGATAGTCGGTCTTGGCCACCGACCGGGTGCGCGGTGGTCCCGCTCCAGCCGGCTCGCCCCCGCTGACCAGGGCCGTTACGCCAGCTCGATGCCGCGAACACCACAGCCGCCGGCCAGCGCGGTTGAGGCAAGCCGACACAGTGGCCCTTGTTGTCTCGGAGCCCTTGTTGTCTCGGAGCTCGTCATCAATGCCCTGCGCCACAGCGGCGGCACCCGCGGCCTGGAAAACTCCTGCTGCTGCGGCAGGTGGATCAACACGGGCAGCGTCGCGAGCCGGTCACCTGTCACAGAAGCCGAGTGACTGGGTTCGCTGCCAAGCGCCTCGATGGATGACAGCGGACAACCACCCCCGGGGCCGTGCGCTCCGGCCTCCTGGACTCCGCCTGCCCCGGTGTCCTGCACAGCGTCGTCGGCCAAGTCGGCGAAACGCACGCACCGCCTTCAGGGCACTGGCACCGTGCGTGCGCGATGCATGAGCGGACTGTCCGGCACGAAGCTTCGTACAGTGAGTCAGCCGGTAGTTCTGTTCCCCGCCCGCTCGCTCTGTGGGCAATCCGGTGCTGTCGACGAAACGAAAGCGGATCAGTCTGTCGTCTTCTGGGGAATTTTTCAGGAACGCTGACCGCTACTGCCCACTCACATTTGCTGTTCCCACGGATTGACGACCAGAGCCCCGGTTCGGGCCATGTGTTTGATGTTGCGGGTGGCGACCGTCGACCGTCCAGCCGTTGGCCAGGGCGGTGGCGGCGATCAGTGCGTCCGGCGGATCGATGCTGGCGCCGGTGGCCTTGAGCGTCTTGTGGATGGCGAGGGAGGCGGCCGCCTCCCGTTCGCCGATCGGCGCGATACGGCCGCCGTATTCGTGCCGCACCGCGGCGAGGGCTCGGGCGTAACGGGCCTGTCGTACGGGATCCGGGGGTCAAGGGCGAGGGCATGGGGAGCGGAGAGGCGAAGGCCGCACTCAAGCCCGGCGACGCCGAGATGGACCACGCCGATCCCGACGCCACGAACAACACGCGTACCTTCGACCTGTTCGGGCCGGTGCCCGACGAGGCCGGCTCCGGACCGAAGACAAGCGTCGGTGTCGTAGTTGTCAGCGTGGTCGTCGGCTGCGTGGTCCTCGCGGGAGCCGGCGTGCTGGTGCGACGGAGGCTGCGGCTGCCGCAGGCGGTGATTCCGTCGCGCCGCGGACTCGCCGAAGGAACGACCCCGGTCCGGAGAGCCGCTGGGTCGCGACGGCTTGGCCCCGTCGGGCGGAGAAGGCGGGTCGTTCAAAGACCGTCCAAAGACGTGAAGCGGCAGTTCTTTCCGGTGCTCCGCCCCGGAAAGTTCCGGGATTCGTGCCACGGCTTCAGGTCGCAGCGCGAGGGTGCCCGGCCAACCGTCCAGTTTGGCTGCTCCAAGGGTGACGACCGCGTCCCAGTCAACGTCCTCGGCTGTGCCCAGCCGGTCGATCACGAAGGCAAGGGACCGCACGAGTACCTCGGCGTCAGACGGCTCCCAACCCGTTCGGTACCAGTAGATAGCCATTGCCCATTTTCAGCTCACCTGTGAATGTGCGGACGTTTACATGCCGAGGATCTTCCTGGCCCAAGGGCCCAAGGGCCCAAGGGGCGTACCCGCGCGTCCACTTGGGTTCCCGGCGGGGCTGAATCGGAGGGCGGGCCGCGTCACCCGGCCGCGCGCCGTTTTCGTAGAGTCGGGGCGATGAACACGGAACACACTCCCGACACCGGCGAACTGCTGCGCGGTACCTACGCACGGCTGCTGCCCACCGCCTCGATCCCCCCTGAGGTCACCGGCGATCTACGCTATGCGCGGCTGGTGGCCGACGACCTCGTCTTCGTCTACGCCCTCGACCGGCCCACCGACGTACGGCTCCTCACCGACCGGGACGTGGAGCGAGTCGGCCTTCAGGAGCTGGGACAGGCGGCGTACGGGAACCTGATGCGTGTCCCCGTCACGCACGAGGAGATCTCCGTCGAGGGGACGATCCTGCACTCCTTCTACGGGGACTCGCACTTCGTCGGCAGTCAGGCCCTGTTCCTGTCGGCGGCGGTCGGACGGGTCACCGGTGAGTCGCTTCCGCCCGCCGGGGCCCTTGTCGTCATGCCGAGCCGCCACAACCTGGTGTACCACCCGATCGCCGACGGCACGGTGGCCGACGCCGTCAACACCCTCGCCAGCTACGCGCTGGGCGCTTTCGAGGACGGGCCGGGCGCCCTGTCACCGCGGGTCTACTGGTGGCACCGGGGCAGCCTGAAACCGCTCACGGTGCTCGACGAGGAAACCCGTTCCCTGTCCATCCAGCCGCCGCCTCCGCTGCTCGGCCTGATGAAGGGCCTGGTCCGCCTCGACCGTGCCGGCCGGCTCGCCACCCGTGCCGCCGCCCAGGCGCCCGCTCCCGGCCTCGACGGGCTCGCCCGCGCCACGGCCGAGTCGATAGCGGGTCTCTCCCAGGACCCGGGAAGCGGCGGCCTGGGCGACGCCTTCGCCTCCGCCGTCGCGCACGCACACGTCCGGTGCGCCACCGATCCCGAGGCGGATCGGATCGGTACGTGGGACGCCTGGGCCACCGCCGTACAGCTCGGCTCCGCCCTGTTCACCGGCGGGCGGCCGCAGGACTGCCGACTCGGCGCGGATCTCGTCCCGCAGGTGCCGGCCACACCCGCCGCACCGCCCGCGGACGCCCGTGCCTGGCTCGACGCCCTCTACCTGGCGATCGTGTGCCGAGAGGGGGACCGGATCCACCGGCTCTGCCAGGTACCGCTGGAGACGCTGCGGCAGGACGACTCCGTCGACGCGTACGTGCCGCACTGGATCGACACCCTGCAGGCCTACTTCTCCGAAAGCGTCTCCATGGACGGGGTGGTGGAGAAACTCGTCGCCACCATGGAGGCGTCCGGACCCGACGCCGTGACCCGCGCGCCGATGGAGTTCGTGAACTCCATCGACTACCAGCCGATCGCGCTCTTCCACCGTCTCATCGCACGGGACCACGACACGTTCGCCAAGACACTCGGCGAAGCCGTGACGGAACACGGCCTCTATTGGGGCGAGTCGACGGCGCCGCGTGCCCAAGTGGCCCTGGGACCGCTGGCGATTGCGAGCCTCGCCTTCGACTACGGGTTCCCCATCGATCCCGTCCAGTCGCACCTGCCCCTGTGCCTGCTCAACCGCCAACGCGTCGAGGAGATCCCCAGCCCCTGACCCGGGCGCCTGATCTGGCACCTGACCTGGTGCCTGACCCGGCCTCTGACCTGGTACCTGACCCGCCCCTGACCTGGTGCCTGACCCGGCCTCTGACCCGGTGCCTGCCTCGACGCGGTTCCGGGCGGCAGCACCGGAGGCCGTGAAGGCGTAGTCGCTCACCTCAGCGGCGCCGGGCGGTCCGGCGCGTCGGTGGCTGTCCGGGCGGCCGCTGCCCCGGCCCCCGCGCCCGCGCTCCGGGCCGTGGCCACGATGTCCTGGAGCGCCGCGATGTGCCCGGCCAGGGCCTGTTGGCCGGCGGGCGTCAGAGACAGCCAGGTCCGAGGACGCTTGCCCACGTGCCCCTTGCGGACGGACAGGTAGCCGGCGGCCTCCAGCGCCGACGCGGTCTTGCTGAGAACCGAGTCGGACACCTGGCAGCCGTCACGAACGGTGGCGAACTCCGCCTCGTCGCACGCGGAGAGAAAGGCGACCAAGGCCAGCCGGGTCGGATGGTGGATGGTCTCGTCCAGGGCGGCCCGCTCCCGTCCTGGCGGATCGCCTCTCACGCGAGTTCCCGTAGCGCCCGATCGATCGCCACGTTACGGGTGATGCACACACCCCACACGCCGAGCCCCCATACGGCGAACGCCGTGATCCGGGTGGTGGCCTCCCCGGCCCCCGACACCCAGCAGCACCCTCCCGCCAGCAGCCCCGCCGCCAGGACAGCGGGAAGCGCGATCCGGCTCCGGCGCAGGCGCGCGGACAAGGGCCGCGTGACCCGTACCCCCGTTCCCCGCCGGGCGGCCCGAACGAGCGCGAACACGGCGGCGAGTCCCAGGAGCGACACGAGAAGCGCCGCCGCCGCCGTCCAGCCGCCCCGGCCCCGGCTCCAGGCCTGCACCGCGCTCGGCAGAACCAGGGTCACCGCCACGGCCGGGCCGTACCACGCCGGAACCAGCCCGGACGTGAGACGGGCCCGCTCCCTGGCCGTCTCCACGCCCTTCAGCGCGTCCTCGGCGTGCGCCGCCGGCCCGTCCTCACCCTCCAGGGGCGCGGACTTGTTCTCCTGCGACGGCATGAGCACACCGAATCCTTCCTGCGAGCACACGAGCAGCCCGACGGTAACGGTCGCCGGCAGCTCCCATCATGGCATTGACTTTCCAGTGTGGAAAGTACTTGCCGCATTGGATGCCATCGTGGTGTCGACGCGCTGTCGACGCCGGTGCCCCGCCCCTCTACGGCGTCAGCGCAGTTCGTCCGGGCACGGCGTCCCCGGCGGAAGATGGTAGGGCGCACCGAGCCGGTACACGCCGGCGCGCGGTGCCAGCAGTTCCGTCCACTCGTCGCCGTACTGGTCCTCGTCCAGCTTGATCAGGCAGCCGTTCTTGTTGACGAAGTCCTTGGGGAGGTCCTTGTCCTCACGTTGCTTGGACTCCTCGGTCTCCTGGGGCCGCTCCACGGCCCGGCCCTCCTCGTCGACCACCGCGAGCCAGCGCGAGTACGGGATGCGGATCAGCACCCGGCCCGCCTTCTTCACATCGATGGTCAGCTCACCGGCACCGGCCTCGTCCACCGTCGCCGGCGGATCGGCCAGTGGCACCGGGCTGTCCACGGAGTAGAGCCGCCAGTTGCTGTCGGACCAGATCGGCTTCAGGTACGGCTGCCCCTTGCTGACCAGCTCCGCCTCCTGCACCGCGCCGCTGGAGTCGGGTGAGCCCTGCGGCAGTACCACGTAGTGCACGGCCCAGCGGTCGAGCCACTGCCGGTAGTTGACGGAATCCAGGGTGTCGTCGTAGAAGATCGGGTTGCGCTCCATGTCGGCCTGCCGGTTCCAGCCGCGGGCCAGATTCACCAGCGGAGCCAGCGCGGACGCCTCCCGGTGGCTGCTCGGGGGGACCACCTCGACCCGGCCCCGCTCGGCACCGACCTTCTGGAGCTGGTTGACCAGCGGAGCCAGCTCGCGCGTCCAGGACGCGGTGGGCGCGGTCCGGACGATGTCGTCGACGCCCTTGAACCCGATCCAGAAGTTCAGCCCGACGAACGCGAGGACCAGCGCGTACCACCGCCGGGAGCGGGGCTCCGCGTACGGCAGTGCGGCCAGCAGCACCACGCCGGCGAACAGCATCGCCATCCGCGACACGTTCGAGCCGATCTGCGAGTCCACCACATACGTCAGCAGCGTCCCGATGCCGTACACCGCGGCCGCGGTCCGTACCGTCCTCCAGTCGCGCGGCACGAGGAGGAAGACCAGGGCCGCGAAGAGGAACGGCAGGGACAGCGTCGCGATCGACATCGGCTGGGTGCCGGAGAACGGGAACAGCCACGCGGACAGCGCCACCACCACGACCGGAGCCAGCCCCAGCGCGTACGCCCCGGGGCGGCGCTTGTTCAGGAACAGGGCGGCGGCGACCACACCGAGGAAGAGCCCCGCCACGGGACTGCCGGCCGTCGCGAGTCCGGCGAGGGGCGCGGCCACGACCGCCTTCGCCCACCGCTTGTACCGCCAGCGGTGCGGCCAGCAGAACACCGCCGCCACCGCACCGAGCGCGAACATCATGCCGAGCCCGAACGTCACCCGGCCCGACAGCGCGTTGCACAGGTACGCGAAGACCCCGGCCATCGAGCAGGCGATCGGATTGCGGACGGCCCGCACCCTGACCAGGATCAGCGCGGTCAGGCCCGCCGAGACCGTACCGGCGATCATCATCGTCGTACGGACACCGAGCACCGACATCAGATACGGCGACACGACGCTGTACGAGACGGGGTGCATGCCCCCGTACCAGGCCAGGTTGTACGCGGTACCGGGGTGCCGGCCCACGAACTCGGCCCAGGCGTCCTGGGCCGCGATGTCGCCGCCGCTGTTCGCGAAGAAGAAGAACCAGAGAACGTGGACCGCCGCGGCCACCGCGGTCGTCAGCAGGACCGGATGTCGAACGCAGCCCCGCTTGAACGCGTCGAGCCGGCCGGCGCCGTCCGGTGCGGATTCGCCGCCCGAGCCCCGTGCCCCGTCCCCGTCGCGCTTCGCCCGTGTCGGCTCAGCAGTGGTCACTGCGACTCTCCCCGTCCCTCCCCGGACGCGGTGAATCCGCCGACTCGCTCGCAGCGTGGGCGTCAATTGCCAGAAAACGCGTTCCGGGGGATACACGCGTTGCTTCTGGGACGCTAGCACGCAGCTTCTGACGCCGTCCGAAAAGGGCCTCGGGGGCGCCATGAGCACCTTGCTTCCGGCATTCGGACATTCGGCGGTTCGGTCGGTTGTGGGTTCGGCGGTTCGGCGGTTCGGACGCAAGCCGACCCGCATCGGCTGATGCGGGTCGGCTGACGCGGGTCGGCGGTACGGATCAGCTGATACGGGTCAGCTTCTGGCCGAGGCCCGGTTCCGCCAGATCCTGCTGAAGGGCAACGGGAGCACTGACCTTGGCGCTGCCCGTTCCCACGGTCACCACCCCGACCTTGGTGCCGGCCGTCATGGTGCGCGAGATCTCCTTGCCGTTCCCCGCCACGGAGAGCTCCACATCCAGGCCCGGCCAGCCCTTCGCCTTCAGGTCGGCGGTCGCGACCAACGGCGTGTGGCCACCGAATCCGTCATCCACGTACCCGACGACATCACCCTTGCGGACCACCTTGGCGGACGTCACCGCCTCCTGCGCGCCCTTGATCAGCTTGAGGCTGTTGGTCAGCGACATCACAAGGCTGTCGTACGGCTGCCCCGTGCCTGCCTGCTGCCCCATGACGGCGCCGTAGATCCACAGCTTCTTACCGTCCACGACGGTGTTGGCCGACCAGACCAGATTGCCGCCGGCCGGGGTGGAGGAACCGGTCTTGATACCGCTCACACCCGGCTCGAGCAGGATGGTGTTGTTGTTGTAGATCGTGGTGTCGATGCCGTCGATCTTGATCTGCGGGGTGTCGACGATCCCCTGGAACACCTCGTTCTTCATGACGGCGGCGGCCAGCTTGAGCTGGTCGTCGGCGGTGGAGACGGTCGTCTTCTTCAAACCGCTCGGGTCCGTGTACGTGGTGTGGCTCATGCCGAGCTTCTTGGCCGCGTCATTCATCTTCGAGACGAAGGCGGCCTCGGAGGAGGCGTCCCAGCGGGCGAGGAGCCGGGCCACGTTGTTGCCCGAGGGGATCATCAGGAGCTGAAGCATCTGCCGCTCCGTGAACTGCTGCCCCTCGGTGATCGGCACCTTGGACTCGTCCTCGGCCTTGGACTCGTCCTCGGCCTGCTGGTCGACAGTGATCTTCTCGCCCTGCTCCTTGCCGGCGAGAGGGTGCCCCTGGAGGATCACGTACGCCGTCATGATCTTGGCGACACTGGCGATCGGCGCCGGCTTCTGCGCTCCCGCCGAACCGAGCGAACCGACACCGTCCACGCTGACCGCCGACTGCCCCTGCGCGGGCCAGTCGAGCTTCAGGCCGGCGCCCTTGAAGGTGTACGTCGACTTCGCCGACATCACGAGCGCGGGATCGGGCAGCGGCCGCACCATCTGCGCGATCGCAAACGCGATCAGCAGCAGAAGGACCAGCGGCGTCCAGATCTTGACCCTCCGCACGGCGGTGCGTACCGGGGTCTCCGGCGGCGGCGGGGTGTTCGTCAGCTCGGCCAGCAGGTCGAGCGGCGGTCTGGGCGGCATCGGCTGCTGCCGGGTCCGCTCGGCGCCGCTGAGCGACGCGTCGGGCGGCAGCTGGGCGGCCCACGAGGGACCGGACGCCGGCCCGGACCGGTCGGAGCCGGGCTCCGGCGCGGGGGCCCCGGGGCTGCGCGGCGCGGGGGCCGGCCGTACGTCGTCGGAGCGCAGCGGTACGAACTTGCTGGTCCGCTCGGCGGGGGACTCGGGCTCGGACTTCCGGGCGGAATCCGGCCCGGACCCGGGCTTCGGCTTCCCGGTGGACGGCGGTGTGATCTTCAGCGCGGTCGTCGGCTGGTCGACGCGGGGCAGCCGGGGCGCCTTGAAGACGGCGGTCGCCTGGTCGATCCCGCGCTCCGCGCCGGTGACCTGCGCACCTTCGCCGACGGGGGCCTTCTCGTCGGCCTCGTCGTCAGACCGCTTGCCGGACTCCTCGTCGACCTTCTCGTCAGGCTGCCGCTCGGATTTTCCGTCGGACTTCGACTTTCCGTCGGACTTCTCGTCAGAGGACTTCTCGCCGGATTCCTCTTCGGGCTTCTCGCCGGGCTTCCCTTCGGGCTTCTCGCCAGACTCCTCGCCGGGCTTCTCTTCTGCCCGCCGCTCGGAGTCGTCGTTGGGCACCGGACCGGAATCCGCGCCGGATTCCTCGCGGGTGCGGGGCACGCGGGCCCCGCTCGCCGCAGTCGCGTCCGAGCGCCCGGCCGGCTCCTCGGCTTCCGCCACAGGCTCCGGCACCGGCTCGTCGCCGGAGGGGGCATCGCCGGAGGGGGCATCGCCGGACCGCTCGTCGGCAACCTGGCCGTCCCCGGCCCCGCCCTCCTGCGCGTCACCGTCCGTCGTCACCCAGGCGGCGACCGCCGCACGCAGCCGCGCATCCCCCGCCCCGGGGTCGGGAGCCGCGCTCTCCGGCACGTCCGCCGCATCGGCCTGGGCCGTGCCGGTCGCCCCAGCGGGCTCGACGCCCTCCGCAGGCGCCTCGGGCTCCCCGGCCGCCTCCGTGGCACCCGGCTCGGCCCCAGGGGCCCCCACCGAGCTCTCAGGGCCTTCAGGGGTCTCCTTCGCGGCCACAGGCTCGCCCTTCACGGCCGCAGGCTCGCTTTCGGCCGCCGACTCGGACCGCCGCGTACTGAAAACGGCCGTCGCCGTGTCCGCCCTGCCGCCGGACTCCGCCGGGGAGTCGGGTTCGCGGAACACCGCGAGCCGCGGATCGTGCTCGCTCCGAGCCGTTCCCGACGACTTCTGCTGCTCCGACTTGTCGGGGGACTCGCCCGCCACCGATGCCTCCTCCATGCGGCACGGGGACATCCCCGCGCTGTCCGAACCATCTACCAGTGTCCCGTGTGAACCCTCGGCTGAGCCGCTAGACGAGAACGACATACCTACTGGTTCCAGTACAAAGCAACCAGGCACCCTCGACAGACAGATGTGAGAGGGGTCACCCTGTCACTCATCCACGCGGGGAGGCATGGATGGGCAGGAGCCGCAGAACAATTCCGGAGGAGCTTCTGTTGCTCGCTCTGGACCCGACCACGGGTACCACAGCGCAGCCGCAGTCGCTCGACCTCGGCCTCGCCGGAGCCCAGCTTGTAGAGCTGGCCCTGGCAGGACGGATAGCCCCTGACGGGGATCGTATCGCCGTGGTGATGCCACGGCCGACAGGAGATCCGACTCTGGACTCCGCACTGGAACTGCTGCGCAGACGCGGCAGCCCGGTCCGGGCCGTCCACTGGATAGGCGGACCCCGACTGGGGCTTCGCCAGATCTACCTCGCTCATCTGGAGCGGTGCGGCATGGTGCATGCCGTGGCGGGCCAGATGTGCGGAGTGCTGCCGACGACTCGCTACCAGGCGACGGACACGGCAATCAGCCGGGACATCAAGGCCCGGCTGGACAGTGCGATCCGCACCGGCGTACCGCCGGACCCGCGGACCGCGGCGCTCGCCGCACTGGCCCACGCGGTCGGACTCGGCAAGCACCTGTACCCCGGGAACGAGGGGCGCTCTTCGCGCTCCCGGCTCCGGGACCTGATCAGACACGACCCGATGGGCGGTCTCGTGGCGCACGCCGTGATGGACGTCCAGAACGGGGCGGTCGCACAACCGCGCCGCAATCAGGCGGCCGGCGTGCCGTTGCAACCGCAAGCGCAGTCGCAGTCACGCCGCGACAGCATGGCGCACACCGCGGCCCACTAGGGCGGCACGGACGCCGAGACATCACCCGCACCATCCACACACCGCACCACAGCGACAACGCACCACGGCAACAACCGAATACCGCCGCACCGACGTCCCCAAAGACCCGGTTCGGGAGCCGCACCAAGCGCGGGGCAGCCGGTACCACCGGCTGCCCCGCGCCGCTGCGTGTGGCCATTTCCCAGCGCGGCCGGGGGCGCGGGTGGCAATCTGCTGAGCAGTAGATACGCACAGCTACATAGCCGGAGGTGCCGTTTCCGTGCCGCCCAACGTCAATCCCACCGTCAGACGACGACGGTTGGGTCAGGAATTGCGCCGACTGCGCGAGATCAAGGGCATGACGGCCGAGGAGGTGGCAGAGCGCCTGCTGGTCTCGCAGTCGAAGATCAGCCGCCTGGAGAACGGCCGCCGCTCCATCAGCCAACGCGATGTCCGCGATCTCTGCGGGGTGTACGAGGTCGAGGACCACCGGATCGTCGACTCGCTCATGCAGATGGCCAAGGACTCCCGCCAGCAGGGCTGGTGGCATGCCTTCGGCGACATCCCGTACAGCGTCTACATCGGTCTGGAGACCGACGCCGAGTCACTGCGGGTGTACGAGCCCCAGGTGATCCCTGGCCTGCTGCAGACCCGGCAGTACGCCGAGGCGCTGATCAACGGCGCGCTGCCGGAGGCGCCGCAGACCGACATCGACAAGCGCGTGAGCGTCCGTTCGCGCCGCCAGGACCGGATCAACGCCCCGGAGCACCCGCTGCGGCTGTGGGCCGTGATCGACGAGGCCGCGCTGCGCCGGATGGTCGGCGGCAAGCAGGTGATGATCGAGCAGCTGGAGCGCCTGGTGGAGCTGTCGCACCTGCCGCACGTGACCGTCCAGGTGCTGCCCTTCGAGATGGGTGCCCACCCGGGAATCAACGGGCAGTACGCCGTCCTGGAATTCCCGGATGCCGCGGATTCCAGCGTCGTCTACATCGAGGGAGTCACCAGCGACCTCTATCTGGAGAAGGCGAATGACGTGCAGCGGTACAGCGTCATGTACGAGCATCTGCGGGCGCAGGCCCTGAATGTGGAGCAGAGCCGGCATTTCATCGACGGGATCGCGAAGGAGTACACCCGTCTGAAGCCTGCGTGAGACGTGGCCGGACGGGCACTTGAACCAGCCAGCCCGCGAAGTCCGGAATGCGAGAAAAGAAGCGATGTTACGGGTGGGGCGGCGGCACGGTACACCGTCGCCACCTCGTAATGGAAGACCCGCATGGTATATGCCATCCGGTCGAGTGAACGGCCCCTTCACTCGGGGAGCTTGGCGAGTAGCGTCGATCACGCCAACAACACATCGTTGGCGCCACTCACACAACTCTCTGAACCGGAGTGAACATGGCCATTCGTCAGGGTGCTACGGACAAGTGGACGAAGTCGTCGTATTCCGGGGGCAACGGCGCCTGCGTCGAAGTCAGGTCCCCTCTCGTGCAGGCGATTGCCGTACGTGACTCGAAGGTCCCCGAAGGTCCTTCGATCGGTTTCGTCCCGGGTGCCTGGAACACGTTCGTGCGCGATGTCGCCAAGGGCGCCGTCGACGCCTGACCGATGAATTCCCACGCATTGTCGCCGCACCGATTCAGGTGCTGCCGGAAGCCCTCTCGCCCGGTTCGCCGTCCTGGCCGAGGGGGCTCCCCGCGAGACCGGGGGCCCAGTGGGAGCATCGGCCTCACCCGCGATCGGCAGCGACGTCAGCGCAGCTGATCCACGTAACGGTCCGTGCCCGGCACGGTCGGAATGAACGGCGCCACCAGCTCCACCCGCCCCAGGCCCGATTCCGCGACCGACACGTCGAGCCCGGTGAAATGCTCGTCCCAGCACTCCCTCGGATCCTCCTGGAGGAACCAGAGCAGGGTCAGCCGGGTGTCGACGCCCTCGACCTGCTTCACGTACGTCATCCGGTCGCCCGGCAGCGGGGTGGGACGGAACACCGTCACCATCGCCGCGGGCGACCCGCTCAGCCGCCCCGGCAGGTGCCGTGAGCGCAGCCACTCCAGCAACTCGGCCCGCTGCTCGGGCCCTTCGGCGTCGATCACCTCCAGGACCAGCCCGCGGTAGGGATGGTCGAGGGCGTGGAAGTCACGGGGCCCCGCGGCGCCGTCCCGGTAGACCGTCACCTCGTGGTCCTGGAACGCCGTGAAGACGTGGGTGCGGTCCTGATAGACCCGGCCGTCCCGGTTCAGCCGCTTGTTGATCCCGACGGTCCACTTCATGTGGTCGTCGTAGCGCCCCTCCGTCACCCAGTACGTGGACAGGTAGCAGCCGGCGCCGACCGGCGTCGCGATCGCGGACTTCTCCGGGTACCGCAGCCCCTGGAGTTCCCGGGTGGCCACCCAGCGCCGCCCCGCCGCCATCCAGGGCATCGCCATCGCGCCCGCGTAGTAGTGGTCGTCCTCGTACCAGCGGTTGTACGCGTACTCATGGCCCGGGTGCGGTTCCACCATGGTGATCAGCGCGTGGCCGGGGCGGACCCCGTACGGTCCCAGCGCGGCCAGTTCGGCGTAGGTGTCGCTCCGCGTCCCGCTGCCCCGCGCCGCCTCGCCCCGTGCCGCCTCGTCCCGGGTTTCCTCGCTCATGCCGTTCCCCTTCCGTACTCCGCCGGAGGCACCTACTCTGACGCCCCGTCAGAAGAACTGCCAGAGCCGGGAGGCGCCGATGTTGCTCGCGGGGAAGACCGTCATCGTTTCCGGAGTGGGTGCCGGGCTCGGGCACCGGATCGCGTCCACCGTCGTGCGGGACGGCGGCAACGCGGTCCTCGGGGCGCGCACCGCGGCCAATCTCGCCAAGTCGGCCGCCGAGATCGACCCCGAGGGGCTCCACACCGCGCACCTGCCCACCGACATCACCGACGAGGCGCAGTGCGAGGCGCTCGCCGCGCTGGCCGTCGAGCGGTTCGGGCGGATCGACGCGGTGGTCCATGTCGCCGCCTGGGACAGCTACTTCGGGGGCGTCGAGGATGCCGACCTCGACACCTGGAAGTCGGTCATCGACGTCAACCTGCTCGGCACCCTGCGGATGACGCGCGCCTGCCTGCCCGCCCTGAAGGAGCGGGGCGGATCGGTCGTCGTCATCGGCACGCAGTCCGCGGTGGCCGCGCCGTCCCAGGTGCGGCAGGCGGCGTACGCGGCCTCCAAGGGCGCGCTCACCTCCGCGATGTACTCCATGGCCCGGGAGTTCGGGCCGGACCGGATCCGGGTGAACACGGTGCTGCCGGGCTGGATGTGGGGACCGCCGGTGCAGGCCTACGTACAGTTCACGGCCCACACCGAGGGGGTACCCGAGGCCGAGGTGCTGGGCAGGCTCTCCGAGCGCATGGCGCTTCCGGAGCTGGCCACGGACGGCGACGTGGCGGAGGCCGTGGTGTTCCTGGCCTCCGACCGGGCGCGGGCGATCACCGGGCAGTCCCTGCTGGTCAACGCCGGCGAGCTGATGCGCTGAGACACCGTCCCGCCCGGAAGCGAAACGCACGCGGAGCCCAACAGACGGTCGGGCAGAGTCAGTTCTCCTCCTTCTCGGCCGCACGGGACCCGCATCCCGTGCGGTCATTCTGTGCTCTTCGGCGCTCCTGGACGTGTCCTCGGTGTTCTCGATCCGTCGTTCCGTCGTTCTCTGCACAGCCTGACGAAGTGCCTGCTCATGGTGTGGCCGCCGTCACGTTGACGACAACGCCCTCGTGATTCAAGAACACGTAAAATCGTTCGACTTACTGATCAGCGTTCACATTCCTGACCGCAGGGGACCTTGACCGAGGGACCGCACAGGCGGTTCAATCCCCGATGTCCCCGCTCCCGCACGGGGGCCCCGCTGAGCGGCCGTACTGGCGAAGTGCGTACCCGTTCACAAGGCGGACCCCAGGAGGGGACACATGAACAGTCTCGACTGGGTCGTGCTCATCGGCTACTTCGGCGTGATGATCGCGATCGGGCTCTGGTCCCACAAGCGTGTCGACAACGTCAGCGACTTCTTCACGGCCGGCGGCAGGATGCCGTGGTGGCTGTCCGGCATCTCGCACCACATGTCCGGCTACAGCGCCGTGATGTTCACCGGCTACGCCGGTATCGCCTACCAGTACGGAGTCACGTCCTTCGTGACGTGGTCGCTGCCGATCGCCATCGGCGTCGGGCTCGGCGCCAAGCTCTTCGCCCCCCGGCTCAACCGGCTGCGCTCGCGGCTGCACGTCGCCTCGCCGCTCGAATACCTGAAGAACCGCTACAACATCCAGACCCAGCAGGCGCTCGCCTGGTCCGGTCTGCTGCTGAAGATCGTGGACGTCGGCGCCAAGTGGGCCGCCATCGCGACCCTGCTCTCCGTCTTCACCGGCATCAGCCTGACCCAGGGCATCTTCATCACCGGCATCATCACGGCCATTTACTGCACGGTCGGCGGTCTGTGGGCCGACGCGCTCACCGAGCTGGGGCAGTTCATCATCCAGCTGTTCGCCGGGGTGGCGATGCTGGTCACCGTGATGAGCAAGCTGGACGGCTTCAGCACGCTGTGGACGGTCTGGGACAAGCTGCCCGAGGGCCACACGGACCCGACGGCCGGTCCGTACACCGTGACCTTCCTGCTGGCGTACCTGTTCATCAAGACCTTCGAGTACAACGGCGGCATGTGGAACCAGGCCCAGCGCTACATGGCCACGGACTCCGCAGCCTCCGCGACCCGCTCGGCCCGGCTCTCCGCCGTCCTGTGGCTGGTCTGGCCGACGGTCCTGTTCTTCCCGATGTGGTGCGCACCGCTGCTGGTCCACGCGCAGAAGCCGGACGCCTCCGACAGCTACGCGCTGATGACCGAACAGCTGCTGCCGCACGGCCTGCTGGGCCTGGTCGTCGTCGGCTTCTTCTCGCACACGATGGCCATGTGCTCCTCGGACGCCAACGCCATCTCGGCGGTCTTCACCCGCGACATCGCCCCGGTCTTCTCCAAGGCGGCCCGCAACTGGAGCAGCCGGGCCGGGCTGCTGGCCGCGCGGCTCTCCACGCTCGGCTTCCTGGGTCTGTCGATGGCACTGGCGACGCAGATCAACTCGCCGACGTTCAAGGACATCATCTCCGTCGTCATCAAGTGGGTCGCCGGTCTGATGGGTCCGATCGCGATCCCGTTCATGCTGGGCCTGCTGCGCCGCTTCCGTAAGTCGGGACCGACCGCGGCGCTCACCAGCTGGGCGGCCGGTCTGCTGGCGTTCTACTTCACCAACTACAACTTCGACGGTTCGGTGAAGACGGACGTGGCGCTCCAGTACCAGGTGGCACTGCCGCTGGCGATCTCGCTGGTGCTCTACATCGTCATCGGCTTCATCAAGCCGGAGGACACCCCGGAGCGCGACGCGATCATCGAGCAGATCAACTCGGACGGTGACGGGCCCGGCATCGGCGCGACCGTGCCGGCGCAGGGCGGC
The DNA here is from genome assembly GCF_040655445.1 of Streptomyces sp. NPDC050423. Classification (NCBI taxonomy): domain Bacteria; kingdom Bacillati; phylum Actinomycetota; class Actinomycetes; order Kitasatosporales; family Streptomycetaceae; genus Streptomyces; species Streptomyces sp. NPDC050423. The sequence goes on along the minus strand of NZ_JBFAJY010000009.1, from coordinate 98,010 downwards.
CCCGGGGACGTGGAGTTCACCGAGGGCGCGAAGGAAGCCGAGGGCGCGAAGGGCGCGACCGACTGACGCCCGCCGCTGTACGGAACGGATGGCGGTGGGGGCGGGTTACGGGATGCTGCGGCGTCCCGTGACCCGCCCCCACCGCGTGACCGGCGTACGCGGCCGGACTCCGGCGGGCTCCCGGGGGTTCAGCCGCGCGGGTAGCGCGCCAGCCAGCCCGCCGCGACGGCCGCCGGGCTGTGCAGGGCGGGGCCCTGGGTCATCTCCATGGCGAAGTCGTCGGAGAGTTCGAGCAGTGTCGCCCGGCCCTCCAGTTCGGCGAGCCAGGCCGGCGGCAGCGCGGTCTCGCCGTGCAGCGCGCCGAGCAGCGCCCCGCACAGGGCCCCGGTCGCCGAGGACGGCCCGCCGTGGTTCACGGCCAGCCGCAAGCCGTGCCGGACGTCCTCGCCCACCAGCGCGCAGTACACGGCCACCGCGAGCACCTCCTCGGCCGAGTCCGTGGCGCCCAGGGACTCGATGAGGGCGGGCCCGGGTATCCCCTGCCGGACGGTGCCGAGAGCCTGCTGGAGCGCCTCGGTGACGGGTTCGTGGCCCGGACGCCCGGCGAGCAGGGCGAGGGCGTGCTGCACGGAGCCGTCCAGCGTCTCGCCCCGCGCCAGCCCGTGCACCATCACGGCGAGGGCGCCCGAGGAGAGCAGTGCGGTGGGGTGGCCGTGGGTCTGGGCGGCGCACTCGACGGCCAGCTGGAGGACGAGTTGGGGCTCCCAGCCGACCAGCAGCCCGAAGGGCGCGGAGCGGGTGAGTGCGGCCGAGTCGTGTGCGTCGGGGTTCTTGGGCCGGTCGAGGGTGCCCATGGTGGTGTCGCCGAAGCCGTTCAGGCATTCCCGGGTGGGGGCGCGGCGGGTGTAGAGCCATTCCTGCCCGGCGAGCCAGCCGTTGTCCTTGCGGCGTTCGTCGGGTCCCCAGTCGTGCTGGGTGGCGGCCCACCGCAGATGTGCCCGGTGCACGTCGGTGGGCGGGTGCCAGGCGCCGGTGTCGCGGCGGACCTGGGCGCGGATCAGTCCGTCCACGGTGAACAGGTTGAGCTGGGTGACGGCGGTGACACAGCCGCGTCCGCCGTGGGCGGGGACGAAGTCGGTGACGGCGTCGGCGCCGTGGGCCTCGCGGATCTCCTCCAGCGAGAGCCCGCTGACGCCCGCGCCGAGCGCGTCACCGATGGCGCCGCCCAGCAGCGCGCCGCGTACCCGGCTGCGGAAGTCCTGCTGTTCGGCACGGCCCCAGACAGCTGTGGTCCCTGTGCTCACCGTGCCCCTCCCCCTCGGCCCGCGCATGTGCGACCGCGCGGTGACTGTGCGGTAACTGCGCAGCACTGTAATCGAACGACCACGCGCCCAAGGGGGCGGAACCGTATGTACGAAGTGGGGGTTCGGTTCAGTTTTGCGCGGCATTCTCCGGGGATTTCCCACGAGCGGTTCGGCTGAGGGAGCCTCTTGCCATAGCCGTGGGAGCCCCGGATCCTCACGGTCCTCGGACGGGAAACGGCTTCTCAGGCGCGGCGGACCCGCCAGAGCCACACCGACGTGCCGGCCAGCAGGGCGAGCGTCACCAGGTTGCCCACGACGGCGGGGGTGCCGGACGGGCCGTCCGTCAGGTTCCAGGTCGCGAAGACGGCGCTCGGCAGGACGGCGGTCAGCAGGACGCCGGTGGTCTTCTGGACGGCGACCCAGTGTACCGAGGTGCACAGGAGCACCGCGCCGGTGACGCGGAACAGGACGCCGAACAGCGGCCCTGGGAGGTCGGGGAAGACCATCATGAAGGGCAGCGAGAGGGTGAGCATCAGGAGCGGGACCAGGGGGTGCACCTTGCCGCGCCGGGCGGGTGCGCCGGCACCGCTCCGGGCCGGGGCCCCGGCGGTCCCGTCGCCCGCCTCGGCCAGCGCCGTCGCCGCGATCGTGCGGGGGTCGCCCAGCTCCGCGAGTATCTCGGCGATCGCGGTGCCGGGGCGTTCGGTGCGCGTCACCTCGATGTGTTCGGTGAGGTCGGCGACGAGTTCCTGGCGACGGTCGGCCGGGAGCGCGGAACCCTCGCGCTCGACGGCCGAGAGGTAGTCGCGCACGGGGTCGGCAGAGGTCTTCATGCGAGGTCTCCGGTGGGGGTGTGTGGGGTGGTCAGGAAGGCATCGACGGCGTTGCGGAAGCCGGGCCAGACGCGGGTGAACTCGTCGAGCGCGGCCCGCCCGCTGTCGGTGAGCGCGTAGTAGCGGCGGGGCGGCCCGGAGACCGATTCCTGCCAGGTGGTGGTGACCAGGTCGTCGCGGCGGAGCCGCGAGAGCAGCGGGTAGACCGTGCCCTGGCTGGTGGCGAGGGCGCCGGAGTCCTCCAGGGCGTGGAGGAGTTCCACCCCGTAGCGGGGGCGGTCCCGCATCAGGGCGAGTACGCAGTACTCCAGGACTCCCTTGCGCAGTTGGGCGGCTGCCCGAGCCTGCTTGGCCGAATCACCTGGTTGCATGCGTTGCAAGATACCTTGTTGGGCAAGTGGATGGGAAGGCGGGTTGCCCGGCGGGTCCGCGGCCCGGCACCGGTTTCCGGGGCCTCTCGTCAGGGCCCGTCCGGACGGTGTCCCCGGTCCCCCGCGAGCCGTTCCCGCTGCTGCCGGGCCCACGCGTACTCCGGGTCGATCTCCAGCGCCCGGTCCAGGTCGTCCAGCGCCTCGTCCCGGCGGCCCAGCGCCTCGTACGCCAGGGCCCGGCTACCGTGCGCCCAGGCGTACTCCGGGTCGAGGGCCAGCGCCCGTCCGTACTCCTCGACGGCCTCCTCGAACCGGCCGGCGGTCCGGTACACGTCGCCCCGCTCCCCCGCGATCCCCGCGGCCCGGGGCGCGAGTTCCGCGGCGCGGTCCAGGTCGGCCAGGGCACCGGCCGGGTCCCCGCGCACGGAGCGCAGATTGGCGCGCCGCACCAGGGCCCAGTGGTACTCGGGCCACAGGGCGACGGCCCGGTCGAAGTCGTCGAGGGCGTCCTCGGGGTTCCCGAGCCGCTGACGTACGAGCCCCCGACTGGCGAGGGTCACCGGGTCGGCCGGGTCCAGGACGTGTGCCCGGTCCAGGGCGGCCAGCGCCTCCCGCGCGCGGCCCATCCGGCGGTAGGTCTCCCCGCGTTCGCGCACCGCCCAGGCCCGGTCGGGGGCGATCTCGTCGGCCCGGTCGAGGTCGGCCAGGGCCTCTTCGTACGCGCCCAAGGCCCGCAGCACGACCGCCCGCCCCTGGTGGGCCCGCGCGCTCCGGGGGTCGAGTGCGAGGGCCCGTCCGTGGTCGGCGAGCGCCGCCTCGAACTCGACCGCCCGGAAGTGGTCCCAGCCCCGCGCCACCAGGACGGCCGCCCTGCCGGTGTCGTCGAGCCCGGCGCGGGTCAGCAGCAGCCCGAACGCGGCGGTGGCGCGGGGCGCGTGGTCGGTGAGAGCGGTCAGCAGGTCCCGGCCCCAGTCGCGCAGCACGGCGCTGTCGGTGTCCTCACCGGCCTCCGCGAGGGTGCGCGCCCAGTGCCGGGCGGCGACCGGGTCCTGCCGGCAGGCGTCGGTCCCGGCGCGCAGGGCCTCGGGGAGCGCGGCGCGGGGGTGCGCGCACAGCCGGTGGTACAGCGCGTCCAGGGCCGCGTCGCGCCAGGCGTCCTCGGCCCACAGCCGGTCCGGGTCGCCGCCCTCGGCCGCCGCGTCCCGGCGGGCGGCGAAGGCGTCGGCGAGGCGGTCGTGGGCCGCGCACCACGTCCGCGGGGACGCCAGGCGCTGGAGCCGGAGCATCGGGGCGCGCACGACCTCGTGGTACCCGGCCCGGCCGGAGTGCCGCCCCGCGACGAACGGCAGCTCGATCACCCAGTCGTGGAGCCCGGGGCCACCGTCCGGTACGGCCACCGCCACCAGGTCCGCGTCGAGGCGCCGGGGCAGCGCGCAGGCGAGGGCAGCGGCGCGGCGCTGCGGATCGGTCTCCCCGGAGAGGAACCGCTCCACGGCCGTCGCGCTCGCGTCCCCGGCCGCGCCCGGATTGGCCGCGAGGGTGGAGACGAGGACCGGCAGCCCGCCGGAGAGCCGCAGCACCTCGCGTACGACGTTCTCGTCCACCACGCCCTGCCCGTTGAGGAGCCGGCGGGACTCCGGCTCCGTGAAGGGGGCCAGCGCGACGTCCGCGGTCAGCCGGGTGTGGGCCGCCCAGTGCACGGGGTCGAGGCGGCGCCGGCCCGCGAGGACGAGGACGAGGTTGGCGGGGAGTTCGCCGTATCGCCTCGGTGTGAGCAGGTCCGTCAGCCAGCCGTCGAGCAGCGGTGCGGTGCGCTCGTAGGTGTCGCAGAAGAGCACGATCCAGGGCACGGTGTCCGCGATCCGGGCCAGTTCGGTGACGAACACGGGTGTGAGGGCCCGCACCGGTTCCGCGAGCAGCCTGGCTTCCTCCCGCTGCCGCGCCCGGCCCCCGAGCACCGCCCGCAGTCCGCCCGCGCCCCGTGCCACCGCGGCCGGATCGATGCCCCCGGCCAGCGCGCCGACCACCGGGACGGTGCCCGCCGCGATCAGCCCGGCCTGTGCGGCGGCCAGGGCGCCGGGCGAGGGCTCCCCGTCCCCGGACGACTCCCCGGCGGTGGCGTGCAGGGCCCGCTGGTGGATGCCGAGGAGCCGGTCCAGCGCCTTCAGCGGCTGCCGCCGGCTCGCGAACTGCGCGGCCACCGAGGCCAGTACCTCGGGTACGGACTCGGCCGTCTCGTCGACCCACGCGGTCAACGCCCCGCGCTCGTCGGCCGCGCGCCCCCACTGCCGTACGAGCGAGGTCTTGCCGACCCCGGCATGGCCGTGGACATGAAACACGAAACGGTGCCGGGGGTCCTCCGGCGGTACGTCGAAGTTGCCCCGGAACAGGTCGAGTTCGGCCGAACGCCCCACGAACGCGGCGCTGTGGTGGGCCTCGGCGATCTGCTGGAGCGACAGCCGGCGCGGGTCGGTCGTGGCGGACATCTCCCCAGTCTGGCAGCGCCGTTCGCCGCCCGGGAAGCCGACGGGCGCGGAGCCGCCCCGGTGGCCCGCCCGTCCGGAGCGGCGGCGCGCGGGCTCACCACTCCTTGAGCAGGGTCACGGCCATGTCGAGCGGGAGCCCCGGATGCCGGCGCCTGAGCTCCCGCCGGCACGGCCTAAGGCAGCACCGGCAGCAGCTCGGGCAGGTGGCCGTCCGAGGCGGCGGCCGCCGTGACCCGCTCCTCGGGCACCTCTCCGTACAGCGTCGTACGCGGCTTCGCCGGCCGGCCCGCGAGCTCCGCGATGGCCACCAGGTCCTGGACGGACCGGTACGAGCCGTAACCCGACCCCGCCATCCGGGAGATGGTCTCCTCCATCAGTGTGCCGCCCAGGTCGTTCGCGCCCGAGCGGAGCATCTCGGCCGCGCCCTCCGTGCCCAGCTTCACCCAGCTGGTCTGGATGTTGGTGATGTGCGGGTGGAGGAGGAGCCGGGCCATCGCGGTGACGGCCCGGTTGTCGCGGTCGGTCGGGCCGGGGCGGGCGATGCCGGCCAGGTAGACGGGCGCGTTGGTGTGGATGAAGGGCAGGGTCACGAACTCGGTGAGGCCGCCGGTCTCCTGCTGGAGGTCGGCCAGCGTCCGCAGGTGGCCCAGCCAGTGGCGGGGCTGGTCGACATGGCCGTACATCATCGTGGACGAGGAGCGCAGGCCCACCTCGTGGGCGGTCCTGATGACCTCCAGCCAGGTCGCCGTGGGCAGCTTGCCCTTGGTCAGGACCCAGCGGACCTCGTCGTCCAGGATCTCGGCCGCGGTGCCGGGGATCGAGTCGAGCCCGGCCTCCTTCGCCGCGACCAGCCAGTCGCGGATGGACAGGCCGGTGCGGGTCGCGCCGTTGACGACCTCCATCGGTGAGAAGGCGTGGACGTGCATGCCCGGGACGCGTTCCTTCACCGCACGCGCGATGTCGAAGTACGCCGTTCCCGGCAGGTCCGGGTGGATGCCGCCCTGCATGCAGACCTCGACCGCGCCGACGTCCCACGCCTGCGCCGCCCGGTCCGCGACCTGGTCCAGGGAGAGGGTGTACGCGTCGGCGTCGGTGCGCCGCTGGGCGAAGGCGCAGAAACGGCAGCCGGTGTAGCAGACGTTGGTGAAGTTGATGTTGCGCGTGACGATGTACGTGACGTCGTCGCCGACCACGTCCCGGCGCAGGGCGTCCGCGATCCGGCACAGCTCGTCGAGCGCCGGGCCATCCGCGTGCAGCAGGACGAGGGCCTGGTCGTCGGTGAGCCTCGTCGGGTCGTCGGCGGCCTGGCTCAGGGCGGACTTCACGTCGCCGTCGATGCGGGACGGGACCATGCCGGGGGCCGCGGCCTCGCGGAGCGCCTCCCAGTCCCCGTACACCTCGTCGAAGTCGTCGCGGCGGTCGGTGGTGCGGCCCTCGGTGTCGATGGTGTGGTGCAGATCGGTGCGGCCGGAGGCGTTGAAGCCCTCGTCCGGCTCCTGCCAGGGCAGCCCGACGGGCATCGCACCCTCCTTCGCGAGCCCGGTCTCCGGGTCGGCGAGGGCACGGACGTGCGGGAGCAGGCGCGGGTCGAGCCAGGGCTCGCCGCGCTGGATGAACTCCGGGTAGATGGTGAGCCGTTCGCGCAGCGCGAAGCCGCTCTCGGCGGTCCTGGCCGCCAGCTCGTCGATGTGCGGCCAGGGGCGCTCGGGGTTCACATGGTCGGGCGTGAGCGGCGAGACCCCGCCCCAGTCGTCGATCCCCGCGCCGATGAGCAGCGCGTACTCGGCGTCGACGAGGTTCGGCGGGGCCTGGATGCGGGCGGACGGGCCGAGGATGTGGCGCGCGACGGCGACGGCCGCGGCCAGCTCCTCCAGCTCCGCGTCCGGCATCCCGCGCATCGCGGTGTCGGGCTTGGCCCGGAAGTTCTGGACGATGACTTCCTGGATGCCGTGGTAGGCGCGGGCGGTCTTGCGCAGCTCGAAGAGGGAGTCGGCGCGCTCCTCGTAGGACTCTCCGATGCCGATGAGGATGCCGGTGGTGAACGGGACGTTGGAGCGCCCGGCGTCCTCCAGGACGCGCAGCCGTACGGCCGGTTCCTTGTCCGGTGAGCCGTGGTGCGGGCCGCCCGGCTCGGACCACAGCCGGGTCGCGGTCGTCTCCAGCATCATGCCCATGGAGGGCGCCACCGGCTTGAGACGCTGGAGGTCGGTCCAGGTCAGCACGCCGGGGTTGAGGTGCGGGAGGAGGCCGGTCTCCTCCAGCACGCGGATCGCCATGGCGCGGACGTACGCCAGGGTGTCGTCGTACCCCTCGGCCTCCAGCCACTCCCGCGCCTCCGGCCAGCGGTCCTCGGGCCGGTCGCCCAGCGTGAACAGCGCCTCCTTGCACCCCGTCGCGGCACCCTTGCGGGCGATGTCGAGGACCTCGTCAGGCGACAGGAACATGCCGTGGCCCTCGCGCCGGAGCTTGCCGGGCACGGTGACGAAGGTGCAGTAGTGGCACTTGTCACGGCAGAGCCGGGTGAGTGGGATGAAGACCTTGCGGGAGTACGTGATGACACCCGGCCGGCCCGCGGCCTCCAGGCCCGCGTCCCGCACGCGGGCGGCACCGGCGGCGAGATCCGTCAGATCGTCGCCGCGCGCCTGGAGCAGGACGGCGGCCTCGGTCACGTCGAGGGCGACACCGTCACGGGCACGCCTGAGGGCACGTCGCATGGAATTGGTGGTGGGGCGTCCGCGCTGAGGATCGGTCATGAACCGAGCATACGAGCGAGTAGCCGGCCGGTGACCGGCCGGATCTCCCGCACGTCGCACCCGCCCCCGGCGTCCCGGCCGCCACGGGTCGCACCGGATCTGCCGCAGGTCGCGCCCGCCCCTGGCGCCTCGGCCGCGCAGCGGTCCGCGCCCCGTAGGGTCGGCACGGTGATGGAAACGATCGTCTTCGACATCGGCGAGACACTCATCCGCGACGACCGCTACTGGGCCTCCTGGGCCAACTGGCTCGGCGTCCCGCCGCACACGCTGAGTGCGCTGGTCGGGGCCGCGGTCGCCCAGGGGCGGGACAGCGCCGACGCGCTGAGCATCCTGCGCCCCGACATGGACGTCAACGAGGCCTCGCTCGCCCGGACGGCGGCCGGGCGCGGCGAGCACCTGGCCGAGTCGGACCTCTACCCGGACGTACGGCCGGCGCTGGCGGAGCTGCGCGCGCTGGGCGTACGGGTGGTGGTCGCGGGCAACGGGACGGTGCGGGCGGGCGAACTCCTGCGGGCGCTCGACCTGCCCGCGGATCTCGTCGTCGCCTCGGACGAGTGGGGCGTGTCCAAGCCGGACCCCGAGTTCTTCGCCCGGGTGCTGGAGGTGTCCGGGGCGGAACCGGGCTCGACGCTCTACGTGGGCGACCACCCGGCGAACGATCTGTTCCCGGCCAAGTCGTGCGGGCTGCTCGCCGCGCACATCCGGCGGGGTGCGTGCGGGTACTGGTGGGCGGACCACCCCGACGTCGTGGACACCGCGGACTTCCGCCTCAACGCGCTGACGGACCTCCCGGCCCTCCTGGACAAGGTGCCGGACCCGCCCCGCCCGAGGGCCCTGCGGGCGCTGTAGTCCGGGCGCCCGCAGCCTCCGGTGGCGGCCGAGGGCGATGCCGCCGAGGCCGAGCCGTCCGAATGCATCGCTTCCACCACGGGCCGGGCAATGCAGTGGTACGGCCCGCAGGCCGGATAATGAGCGCGTGGCCGGTCTCGCTCCGACCTGCGGGCGGTGTGGGGGGATCAGCCGGTCGCGGTGTCGTCGACCTTGAAGTCCATGCTGACCTTGCCGTTGAGGACCGACTTCGCGGTGACCGTCACGCCGTACTGCTTGCCCTCCGACACGAGCCGGCAGCGGACGACGGCACCCGCCTTGGCCGGGAGGTCCTCGGGGCAGGAGAAGGCGTCGGGCGCCTTGCCGACCTGGGCCGTCAGCGCGGCCTTGCCCTGGCGGGCGACCTCCGCCCTGCTCACCGACTGGCCACCGGTGCCGGTGTCGGTGCCGGTGCTCGCCGCGTCGGTCGGCTCCGGGTCCGCGGAGCTGCCGGCGCCCGCCGCGTCGTCGACCTTGAAGTCCATGTTGACCTTTTTGCCGTCGACCGACTTCGCGGTGACCGTCATGCCCTGATTCTTGCCGCCATCGGTCAGCGTGCAGCGAATGGTCGCGCCCACCTCGGCCTTGAGGTCGTCCTCGCACGTGACGTCGTCGGGCTCCCGGCCGACCTGCTTGCCCAGGGCCGCCGACGCCTGCTTCGCGACCTCGTCCTTGCTCACTTCCTTCGAGCCCACGCTCGCCGAGCAACCCGCAGCGAATGCCACTGCCAGCAGCGCTCCTGCTGCTCGCACGGCGATCCGGCTCCCGGTCGACTGCTGCATTGGGCCCCCTGAGTCAAGAACTGTTCACGTCAAGCACCGGGACGCGCAAACTCGCCGCCCTGGTTCCCGATCGCAACCTCCGCCCACGCCGTCTTCCCGACCACGCGCTCGGCCACGCCCCACTTCGCCGCCGGCGCCTCGGTACGTATCCGTGCACCACCGCGTTCGTCGCCGGCTCGGCCACGATCACCGCCACGTCGTCGGACAGCTCACTCCCGTACGGAATTCCCCACGCGTCCAGCCGATGCGGGGCAGGCGACGCGTTGCGGGGAGCCCTGGGAATCGGCGGGCCGCGACCCGAAGGACCTCCAGGTGGTCCCGTACGCGGTCCTGCCGGACGCGGGCAAGCCGGCGCACTACGCGGACCTGGGCATCGAGGAGGTCGTGCTCCAACTGCCCCCGGCGGGCGAGGCGGAGGTGCTGCGGACGCTGGACGCGTACGCGGAACACCTCTGAGGCGGCTCACCTCACGGAAGGCCGCGGGGCCGGTGCAGAACGGCTGGAGTGCCGTCGGCATCCGGCGAGCCGATGGCCCCGCCCGGGGAAGCGCTACTCCCCCTTGACCGGGCTCACGTACGTACCGGGGTGCGTCGCCCCGTCCTGGAGCAGCACGGGCGCCTTGTGCGGCCAGGTGAGATCCTTGCTCTCCGTCTCGCCGGGCGGAGTGATACTCATCGTGGCGGTCTTGAACTCGTTCTCCTTGGAGTTCCCTTCCGCCGAGTAGGACAGGTACGTCACCGTGAAGTAGGTATCGCCGCCCGGGTCCACGGTGTATGCCTTGGGCTTGTCGGAGGCCTGCCGGGCCATCGACCACGTGTTACCGGAGAAGCTCATCAGATCGACTCCCGGGTAGCCGTTCAGCGTGCAGGGGGCCGTGCCCTTGTTGGTGAGGGTGACCGTGACGTGGCCCTCGGAGCCGGCGGACTGGGCCTCGCCCCCGGGGTCGACCGCGAAGCCCAGATCGGCCGTCCTGCACTTCGCGGCGGCGTTGCCCCCGCTGCCGCCGGAGGAGCTGCCCGTGCCGCCGGCGGTCGACTTGTCGCCGCCCGTGCCCTTCTCGCCGCCCGTGCCACTCGTGTCGCCCGAGGCCGGGGATTCGGGCACCCCGGACGACTGCTGTGCGGCCGCGGGACTGCTCGGATCCGCCCCGGCTCCGGTGCCGGAGTCGTCGTTGCAGGCCGTGAGACCGAGACCGGCCACCAGGACCGCGGCGGCGAGCGAGATGGTACGCAGACGCATGGGATGTTCCCCCGTGAGTAGATCCGTGCTGGTCATCCAGTGATCATCTGGATACGTACAGGATGACTGCGCAGGAGGGGAATCCGGTTGCAGGAGGCACGTGAACGACTCGTGTCGGTTCGGCGTGTGCGGTGACGGCACTGTGCCGGTGGAACACGGCGGGGCAGCCGAGGAACAGGGGCGGCTTGGCCGCGAGTTCGCCCGGTGCCGCCTTCTCCGACTCCGTCGGGGCGCGTCGTCCGGTGCCGATGAGCAGGGCGTCCCCGTCGGAGAGCGACGACGGGAACGAGCTCCACGTCCGCAAGCTAAGGGCTGTCCCGCCGGCGTGAAGCCGGCTGCACGGGCTCGTCGGCCCGACGCGACTGCCCGCCGGCGACCTGTGGTCGCCGGCGGGCAGGTAATTCCTTAGGGGGCGCCGGAGTTCGCCCGTCAAGGCCTGATCAGATGCGCACCGCGCCCACGATGGACCCGATGGTGCTCATCGACTCGTAGCGGACGAAGGCGCCCGGGTACGGAGCGTGGAGCACGGTGTTGTTGCCCGCGTAGAGCCCCACGTGCGTGTTGCCGTTGAAGAAGACCAGGTCGCCCGGCTTCAGCTGGCTCTGCGAGATGCGGGTGCCCTGGTTGATCTGGGTGTACGTGGTGCGGGTGATCTGGGCACCGGCCTGGGCGTACGCCCACTGGGTCAGGCCCGAGCAGTCGAAGGCGTTGGGGCCGGTGGCGCGCGCCTGATACGGCATGCCCACCCGCGAGTTGGCGGCCTGGAGGGCCGCGGCGCCGAGTGCGGACGCGGGGGCCTCGTTGCCGAGTTCGACCCGGTCACCGGTGCCGCGGCTGGCTCGCGCCTTGTTGCTGGCGTCGGTGCTGGCGCGTGCGTCGTCGTCGCGCATCTGCTGGCGCTCGGCGGCGGTCAGGGTGTTGAGCACCTTCTGCGCCTCGGCGAGCTTGCCCTGCTGCTGCTTCTTCTTCGCGCCGAGCGTCTTGCGGACGTCCGCGAGGTCACTCAGCTTGTTCTGGGCCTCCTTGCGCTGCTGCGCGAGGGTCCGCTGCTTGCCCTGGATCTTCGTCAGCGCATCGGCCTGCCTGGCCGTGAGCTGGTCCAGCGCGGACGCCTGGTCGAGGAAGCTGTCCGGGTCCGAGGCGAGGAAGAGCTGCACCGAGGGGTCGATGCCGCCGGAGCGGTACTGGGCGGCGGCGAGCGAACCGAGGCCGGAGCGGAGGGTGTTGAGCTCCTGCTGGCCACGCGCCACCTTGTCCTGCAGCGCGCCGACCTGCTTTTCGAGCTTCTCCTGCTTCTCCTTGGCCCCGTTGTAGTGCTCGTTGGCCACCTCTGCCTCGTGGTAGAGCTTGTCGACCTCCGCCTTGACCTCGCTCTTGGTCGGCTTGGGGTCGGCGTGAGCGGCCTGGGAGGTCAGGGCCACGGCCGCGGCGGCGGTCGCGGTGAGCACGGTCACACGGGCGCGGCTCGGGTTCTTGGGACGACGGTGGGACGCCACGAAGGCGAGCTCCTTCTTCCTCGAGCCGCCTACCGGGCTATGGGGGGACGGGAATCCCCGGCTCCGTGCATGTCACGGAATCGGCGGTTCCTTCGCTGCCACCCCGGATGGGTGATCAACCGTGCGAAGGTTCGAGGCCCAACCATAGTGACCATCTCGTAATCAGTTCAATCGGGGCAGGAATAATCTCTGCACACGGGGTACTTATTTTGGTCACATCACACGACGTGTAGCGATGACCTGACGGCCCGTTCCGTAACTCCCGGCAAGTCACGACAAGGTTCACCAGGCACCCGAAAGCCGCATTCCTCCCCTGCCGGCCGCGCGGCACCGCACTCGCCGGCGCGGGCGTACCCTTTCCTTCCCTCTCCTCCTCTTTCCACTTCCTTCCACGGGCGGGACAGCGGAGAACGCCCTAGGGTCATTCCCCATGACCGAATCCCCCGCACACCTCCGCGCGACGGCGGATGCCTACGACGCCATGGCCGTCGTCTACGCCGAGTTCGCCCGTGACAGCCTCGACGTCGTCCCGCTGGACCGCGCGCTGCTCGCCGCCTTCGCCGAGCTCGCGCGGACGGCCGGTGCCGGGCCGGTCGCAGAGCTGGGATGCGGGCCCGGACACCTCACGGCGCACCTGCGCGGCCTGGGGCTGGACGTTTTCGGCATCGACCTGTCACCGGTGATGATCGGCCTCGCCCGCGAGGCGTTCCCCGACCTGCGGTTCGAGGTCGGTTCGATGGACGCGCTGGACCTGGCCGACGGCGAGCTGGGCGGCATCGTGTCCTGGTATTCGGTCATCCACACCCCGCCGCAGGAACTTCCCCCGTACTTCACCGAGTTCCGCCGCCTCCTGCCCCCGGGCGGCGTCCTCCTGTTCGCCTTCTTCGAGGCCGGGGGCGGGCCGGTGGAGGCGTTCGACCACAAGGTGACGACGGCCTACCGGTGGCCGATAGACGAACTCGCCGGACTGGCCCGCGAGGCCGGGTTCGTCGAGGTCGGCCGGATGCTGCGCGAGCCCCTCGACGGGGAGCGGTTCCGCCGGGGCCATCTGCTGATGCGCGCGGAGTGAGGCGCGGGACAGCCCTCAGCGGAGCACCGGCTCCGCGAGCAACTCGCGCAGCCACCGCGCGCTCTCCGCGGCCCCCGGCGCCTCACCCGTCCCGGGGAAGAGCCGGCCCCAGGAGCACGCCCTGCCCACGGCGCCCAGGCGGCAGGCCACGCTCACCGCGCGGCGCAGCTCAGCAGGGGTGAGGCCGGTGTCCGTCCACGGGTCCAGGTAGGCGTCACGCAGTCTCGGCAGCGCCTGCGGCCCGTACCGTTCGGCTGCCGTGCGCAGCGGGACGAGCAGGCTGCAGAAGGGGTGGGAGACCGCGGCGTCTCCCCAGTCGAAGAAGGTGTAGCGGCCCGGTCCGGGGGTGAAGAACTGTCCGTCGTGCAGGTCGCAGTGGTCGAGCGAGTCGGGGATGCCGGTCGCCGCGAGTTCGTCGCACCAGCCCTGGAAGCGGGGGCGCAGTTCGCGCAGTGCCGTGCGGGTGGCGGGGTCCAGGGCGGCGTTCTCCTCGACGAGCCGGTCGAAGGTGCTGGGGAGTACCGCCATCCGGGCGTCGGGGACGCCGAGTCGGCCCATCTCCCCGGCTCGGGGGCCGAGCGCGCGTTGCACGGCCGCGTACTGGCGCAGCGGTTCCTCCCACGCCCGTTCGCCGGAGGAGTCCTGGCGGAGCGCGTCCCGGAAGAGCGTGCCGCCGTGCGGGAGGAGCGACCAGCCGCGGGCGTCGTCCACGGCGAGCGGCTTCAGTACGTGGCCGGGGACCCAGCGGGCCAACGCCTCGGCCAGTCCCGCTTCGAAGGCGCCACCGGCGCCGCCCGCGGGGCCGGCCTTGAACCACACGTCGGGTTCGCCCTCGGCCGTCATCCGTACCAGCACCGACCACGGCCGCAGCCGCACCACGAGCCGTCTCGTCGTGCGCAGGCCGTGGGCGGCGAGGCCGTGCTCCGCCCAGCCGAGGGCGGCCTCCCGCCAGGCCGGGTCCTCCCAGGGGGTCACCGCGTCCGGGTACTGCCCACGCTCCACGGCCGCCGCTGACGCATCATGTCGCATCGCGTCATTCCATCACCGCGGCCGACGGCACTCCAGCCGTTCTGCACCGGCCCCGCGGCGTTCCGTGAGGTGAGCCGCCTCAGAGGTGTTCCGCGTACGCGTCCAGCGTCCGCAGCACCTCCGCCTCGCCCGCCGGGGGCAGTTGGAGCACGACCTCCTCGATGCCCAGGTCCGCGTAGTGCGCCAGCTTGCCCGCGTCCGGCAGGACCGCGTACGGGACCACCTGGAGGTCCTTCGGGTCGCGGCCCGCCGATTCCCAGGCGGTACGGAGCCGCGGCACCGACTCCGTCAGGCCGCGGCCGCCGATGGGGAGCCAGCCGTCCGCGTACTCCGCGATGTGCGCGAACAGTTTCGGTCCGGCCGCTCCGCCGATCAGGGTGCGCGGGCCGACCACCGGGCCGCGGGGCCGCTGGAACGGCTTCGGGTGGGCGTGGCTGGCGTGTACCGAGCCGAACTCACCCTCGTACGCCGTGGGTTCGTCGGTCCAGAGGGCGCGCATCAGTGCCATGCGGTCACGGCCGAGGTCGCGGCGGGTGCGCCAGTCCACGCCGTGGTCGGCGGCCTCCTCGACGTTCCAGCCGAAACCGAGCCCCAGGGTGAAGCGGCCGCCGGAGAGGTGGTCGAGGGTGGCGATCTGCTTGGCGAGGTCGATCGGGTCGTGCTGGGCGATCAGGGTGATGCCGGTGCCGAGCGCCAGGCGCTCGGTGACCGCGGCGGCCTGCCCGAGCGCCACGAAGGGGTCCAGGGTGCGGCCGTACTCGGGCGGCAGTTCACCGCCCGCCGGGTACGGGGTCCGCCTGCTCACCGGGATGTGGGTGTGCTCCGGGAGGTAGAGCCCGGAGAATCCCCGCTGCTCGAGCTGGTGCGCGAGCCGTACCGGTGTGATCGTCTCGTCGGTGAGGAAGATCGTTGTGGCGATCCGCATGCGAGGACACCTCCGTCGTTGTCGGGTGACCGCCCAAACGTATGCCGTCCGGTGCGCAAAACCGAGCGTTCGGCGTCTCCGGAGGAGGTCAACCGTCGTGGTCCTTCGCGGCCGGCCCGACAGGCCCGGCCGCGAACCGCCCGTCCCGGTAGAGGTCGCGGAGCAGGGCGATCTCGGCTCCGTGGTGCAGAATTTCCTGGTTCACCCACCAGATGACGTCGATGAACGGCTCCTCCGGGTCGCTGCCGTGCGGGTAGGTGCAGTGGCCGACCCTGTCGAGCACGGTTTCGTCGGCGGCGAGCAGTGCTTCGCGCCAGGCCGCGGCGGCGGCCGAGAAGCTCGCTGTCGCCCCGGCGGCGTCGGGACCGGCCCGGTAGTCGTCCTTGGTGAGGGCGTGGGTGCCGTTGGCGTGGTCGGCGCGGACGGCCAGCATCTCGCTGAGGTGGGCCAGCCTCCAGGCGATGGTGGTGAAGGGCGGCGGCACGGGGTGCGGCGAGTCCGCCGAGTCCCGGCCCCAGTCGCCCGCCCCCACCAGCACGGTGGCGCGGACTCCCGGCCCGTCCGCCCGGCGGCGGACCGACCAGCAGCCGGGCACCGGCTCCCAGAGGTACTCCGCGTCGGTCATCGGGGTGGCCTCGACCTCCACTCCGTTGCCGCTGTCCACCACCGGCCCGTCGATACGGCCGAGCAGGCGCTCGCAGCCGAAGTCGAACTGGTCCAGGAGCGGCACCAGGCGTGCGGGAATCCCGGTCTGATCGCCCATCATTTCTCCTTCCGCCCCGCGCGGGAGCGAGTCGTGGGTACCGGCGATGCCGGCGGCCACAGTACCCACCGGACGGCGCCGGCGGCCGGGCTCGACGACCGGCGGGGGCCGCGGTCTCGGCCTCCCGCCCCGCCCCGACCCGCCCCGCCCCACTCCGCCCCACTCCGCCCAGCGGCGAACTCCCCGCGTTCACACGGCATTCACCGCCTCCCGCCACGGTGTCGGTACGGAACCTCGTCTCGGTCCACCACACCCCGGGGAGCGCCCCATGCCCGAACCGATTCCCGTACACCGCCCGGTCGCCAGGCGTGGCCTTCTCGTCGGGGCGGCCGCCACCGCCCTAACGTTGGGAACCGTGAGCTTCGCCGCCGCCGACGAGGGCGGCCTCCGGACCCGTACCGTGCGGGGCGTGCTGCCTGCCGGGGCGCCCGACTACGTGTATCTGCCGGTCGACGTCCCGCGCGGGGTCGCCGAGATCGCGGTCTCGTACACGTACGAGAAGACGCCCGTCCCGGCCGGGACGCAGGGCAACGCCCTGGACATCGGCATCTTCGACGAGCGCGGCACGGAGCTGGGCGGGCCGGGGTTCCGGGGGTGGTCCGGCGGCGCGCGCGGCAGCTTCTTCATCCGGGCCGACGCGGCGACCCCCGGCTATCTCGCGGGGCCGGTCCTGGCCGGGACCTGGCACATCGCCCTCGGCCCGTACACCGTCGCCCCGGAGGGGCTGCCGTACGAGGTGACGGTGACCCTGAGCACCGGGCCCACCGCGCCCACTCCGCGCCCCGTGTATCCGCCGGAGCGCGTGAAGGGTCGCGGGCGCGCCTGGTACCGCGGGGACTGTCACCTGCACTCCGTCCACTCGGACGGCATGCGGACCCCGGCCGAGATCGCGGCCGCGGCCCGCGCCGCCGGGCTCGACTTCATCAACAGCAGTGAGCACAACACCACGTCCGCACACGGTGCGTGGGACGGGCTGTGGGGCGACGATCTGCTGGTCCTCACGGGCGAGGAGGTCACCACCCGCAACGGGCACGTGATCGCGCTCGCCACCGACCCGGGGACGTTCGTCGACTGGCGCTACCGGGCCCGGGACAACCGGTTCGGGCGCTACGCGCAGGCCGTCCGCCGGGCCGGCGGCCTGGTCGTGCCCGCCCATCCGCACGCCACCTGCATCGGCTGCCACTGGAAGTTCGGCCTCGGCGAGGCGGACGCGGTGGAGGTGTGGAACGGCCCGTACACCCCGCAGGACGAGATCGCCCTGGCCGAGTGGGACAACTCCCTTGTGGCAGCGATCCGTTCGTCGACGCCGTGGATTCCGGCCATGGGCAACAGCGACGCGCACCGGGAGCCGGACCGGATCGGGCTCCCGCAGACCGTCGTCCTGGCCGACGGCCTGTCGCGCGAGGCGATCGTGGCGGGCATCCGCGCCGGTCGCTCCTACATCGCCGAGTCGTCCGCCGTCAGCCTGTCCTTCGGCGTCTCGGACGGGCGCGGGCGCCATGCCGGGATCGGTGAGCGGCTGCGGGCCGAGGGGGACGACGCCCCCGTCACCGTACGGCTGGAGGTCACCGGGGCCCCGGAGTGCACCGCGCACTTCGTCACCGACCAGGGAACGCTGTTCACCGCGGCGCTCCCGAAGTCGGGTACGGGGACGGTGGAGTGGCGTACGACGCCCGCGTACGCCGCGTACGTGCGCGCCGAGGTCCGGCACCCTGCCACGCTGCCGGGGCTGCCCGGAGCGCCGGCGGCGCTGACCAATCCGGTGTTCCTGGAGGGGTAGGCCTCTTCGTCCGGATCATACCGGGCTCGCGGATCAGCAGGGGGCAGCCGCTGGCGGGCTCGCGGATCAGGCCGTGCTCTCCTCGACCCTGGACCACGCCGCCCTCGGGGTGTACACGGTGGTCCTGGGCCTGGCGGCCACTGCGGGGGTGCGCAGGTCCGAACTGTCCCAGGTGACGTGAGCGGTGTACCCGAGCGGTCCGGCCGCCGCGGTCAGGTTGAGGGCGGTCAGATCCGACTGCGGATCGGTGGTACGGCTGTACAGGCCGCCCGCCGAGACCGCCCCGTCGGGCTGGAACCCCATGGACGTCGGGGCCTGGTCCGTGGCGAAGAAGTACGCCTCGCCGCTGATGGTGTAGGAACCCCGGGTGGTGTTGTGGATCTGGGCCTCGCTCTCGATCAGCGAGGTCATGCCGAAGGTGTCGTCGCCACCGTCGCTGACCGTGCCGTCCGCGTTGACCTGCCACAGCTCCCAGTACTGGAGTTCCTTCCCGTTGACCGTCCCGCCGTTCCGCACGTAGGCGTCCAGCGCCGATCCACCGATCGGGGACCAGCCCTGGCCGGTATGACGCTCCACGGCAAAGCGCCTGGTCACCTCCTGGATGATCACCCCCTGCCGCGGGTTGGTGATCACCCAGTCCCGCCTCCGGGAGAAGTTGCCGCAGAGCCCTTCCTCGTCCTTACCGGACCGGGCCGTGCCGAGGACCGGTGCGGGCCCGCCGGCGGCCGGGGCCCGCTGCACGGCGTGGTCCCGTGCCGCGGTCACGCTGCTGCGCTGCACCCCGGCGTGGTCGGTGTCGTGCTGATGCGGTCCGGCCATCACGCGGTGCGCGTTGGCCTCCGCCGCCCGCTCGAAGCGGTCGGAGGGATCCGAGACCTTCAGCCCGGTCCCGTCGTCCGTTCCCGCCACCGGCCCCGAACGCTGCTGGACCACATGGGTCAGTTCGTGGGCGAGCGTGTGCTCGTCGGTCTCCGCACCGCCCAGGACGATGTGGTTCCCGGACGTGTACGCGCGGGCACCGATCTCCGCGGCGGAGCGCTGGGCGGTGGCGTCGTTGTGCAGCCGGACGTCGGAGAAGTCCGTGCCGAACCTGGCCTCCATGTCCTCGCGCACCGGCTGTTCGAGCGGGCGGCCGGCCGTGCCCAGCACGTCGTGCACCGCCGACCTCTGTACGGGGCGGTCCGCGACCATACGTGCGACGGCCGCGTTCCCCACGGTCCGCTGCAACACCGCCATCTCCGCAGCGGATCCCGGTGCCGCGACCGGGCCGGGAGGGCGGTCCGACGCGTGGTCCTGCGGTCGTGGACGGTGGGCGCGGGTGGTGCGGCGTTTCTGCTCGTGCTCCGGCACGGTGCCTCCAGCCATCGGTCCCTCCCATTGATAGCGCGTCGCGCCCGGCCCGCCAATGGGCGCCCGGGGCGGTCACGGGGCACCGTTGCTGCACTCCTCGGACACCGGCCGGTGCGACGCTGTGCCCGCGTCCCGGGCCGGGGCGGGTGCCGCGAGGGTACGGAACCGCTGGGCGCAGGCGCGTCGTTGCACCGCCGCCAGCCCGGCGACCGCCGTGCCGAGCACCAGCCACCCCGCCGGCCCCGCGGCCATCACCACGCCGGTCAGCAGCGGCGGCCCGGCGGACTTCTGGATGGACTGCGACATGCCCGCGACCCCGAGGTAGGCGGCCCGCGCCTCCGGGGGCGCCAGCAGGACGGCCAGCTCCCACGAGCTCACCGACCGCATCAGCTCCGCCAGGGTGACCAGCACCGCCGCGGCGAGCAGGAGCGCCGCGGCCGTCCAGGTCCCGCACCGGGTGGCCCCGGCCAGGAGCGCGCAGCACACGAACATCAGGCCGCCGTACAGCAGCAGGGTCCGCATCGTCCGGCGCGGGCCCTCGGCCCGCTTCGACACGGCCAGTTGCAGCACGACGACCAGCACGGTGTTGATGACCAGGAAGGCCGGTACAAGGGCGTGCGGCGCGGACGTGCGGTTCACCAGCCACAGCGGCAGGCCGACGCCGAGCACGGAGTCGTCGAGGTTCATCGGGATGTCGAGCAGGACGAACCGGAGATAGCCCCGGTCCCGCCAAGGGCTCCTCGGCCGGGCGGAGTTGAGCGACCCAACGGCCGTCGACGACGCGGCCTCGCCGACCGCGACCCCTGCCGCCCGTGCCACCTCGACCGTCGTCGCCTCCCGCAGCTCGCCCGTACGCCACACCAGCACCGCGGCGACGGCGAAGGACAGCGCGTTGCCGAGGATCAGGGCGCGGTAGGCGTCCGTGGTGCCCACGGCCAGCCCGATGGCCGCAATCCCGGCGCCGACCCCGTAGCCCGCGTTGGCAGCGCTGCGGGACAACGCCTGGTAGGCCACGCGCCGTTCGCCCGCCGCGCGGGTGGCGAACAGCATCTCCAGCGTCTTCGCCGCCCGGTCCCCCAGGTAGGTGACGGCGACGACGGGCAGCAGCGCCTCGAAGCCCGAGCACATCAGCACCAGGGTCAGGGTCACCAGCCGGAGCAGATGACAGCCGATCAGCAGCGGACGCAGCGGGAAGCGGCCGGCCAGCCGTCCGGCCAGGGGCGAACCGACGATGCCCGCCACCCCGGCCACCCCGAGCAGCACCCCGATCTGCTGAGCGCTCAGATGCGTCACGAAGGTGAGGTACAGAACCGAGGACGCGGCCCACAGGCCGGATCCGGTGCGGTCGACGGACAGGGCGAGCAGCATGATCCGGGCGTTCCGGCCGCCCGGCGGATTGCGCAACTGGGCCAGGAGCCCCGGCCCGCCCTTCGGCGCCCGCGCACCCTTGCCCCTCGTGGTGCGTCGCACCGTCCACCCCCGCATACCTCGACATGAAGAGATCAGCAGACCGGGGAAGCCTGCCGGGAATTACTCTCGATGTCAAGATACTTGATGGCGAGATACTTGCTCGGAGTATCGGCCCGCCCGCTGCGGGCCGGACGGGCCGACGGGTGCCGCAATGGCGCCCTCCGCCTCAGCCCGGCCAGACGATCGCCTGGAGTTCGCTGTACGCGTGCAGGGCGTACGAGCCGACATCGCGTCCGACACCGCTGCGCTTGAACCCGCCGAACGGGGCCTCCATGTTCCGGCCGATGGTGTTCACGCCGACCCCGCCCGCCCGCAGCCTGCGGGCGACGCGGAAGGCGCGCGCGACATCGCCGGACCAGACGTAGTCGATCAGCCCGTAGTCGCTGTCGTTGGCGAGCGCGATGCCCTCCTCCTCGTCGTCGAAGGGGACGACCACCACGACCGGGCCGAAGATCTCCTCCCGCACGACCCGCATGTCCGGTGTGCAGTCGGCCAGCAGCGTGGGCGCGACGTAGAAGCCGCGGCCGGTCGGGTCGGGGCGTTCGCCGCCCGTGACGAGCCGGGCCCCTTCCTTGCGGCCCAGTTCGACGTACGACTCGACGCGGTCGCGGTGGGCGGCGGAGATGACCGGGCCGACCACGGTGCCCTTCGCCGTCGGATCGCCGACCGTCAGGTACCCGGCGTACCCCGCGAGCTTCTCGATCAGGGCGTCGTGGGCGGCCCGTTGGACCAGGACGCGGGTCGGAGCCGTACAGATCTGACCGCTGTAGAAGGAGAACGTGGTGCCGATGCCGGCCACCGCGGAGTCGAGGTCGGCGTCGTCGAGCACCACGGCGGCGCCCTTTCCGCCCAGCTCCATCAGCTGCCGCTTCATGGACCGGCCGCACACCTCCGCGATGCGCTGCCCGACCGAGGTGGAGCCGGTGAAGCTGACCATGTCGACGTCGGGCGAGTCCACGGCGGCCTCGCCCGCCTCGGCCCCCGAACCGCTGACGACGTTGACGACGCCCGCCGGTACGCCCGCCTCCGCGAGTGCCTCGGCCATCCGGTAGACGGAGAGCGGGTCCTGCGGGGCGGGCTTCACGACGACCGTGTTGCCCGTCGCGAGCGCGGGGGCGATCTTGCCGGCCGGGTTGGCCCAGGGGTTGTTGTACGAGGTGATGCAGGTGACGACGCCCACCGGCTGGCGGACCGCGAGCGCCCCGAAGATGCCGGCCCGGCCCATCGGCCCGGCCTCGTTGATCTGCGGCGGGACCGCCTCCTCCACCGGTTCCAGCGCGCCCTTCGCGTACCGCCGGAACCGGGCGGCGCCGACGGCCACCTGCATCCCGCGGGCGGTGCCGGTGGTGGCGCCGCTCTCCGCCTGCGCCAGGGCGGCGTTGGCCGTGAAGTCGCGTTGCATCAGGTCGGCGGCGCGGTCGAGTATCGCGGCGCGTTCCTCGGGGCGGGTACGGGACCAGGTGGTGAAGGCCTCACGGGCCGCCGCGGCCGCCTCGTACACCTGCGCGCGGCTCGCCTCGGGGGCGAGGCCGACGACGTCCTCGGTGGCCGGGTTGATCACCTCGTAGTGGCCGCTCGCCGGCTCGGTCCACTCGCCGCCGATGAAGAGGCGCTGGGGCGTGGTGGTCACTGTGTGCTCACCGTCCGGGTGTCGCGTCCGGAGCGCAGCACCGTGCCGGGGACCGCGCCGGTCACCTTGTCGTCGCGCAGCGTCTCCACCCCGTTGACGCGGACGGACACGATGCCGAGGGCCTTGGAGTCGAGCCGGGGGCTGTCGCCGGGCAGGTCGTGGACGAGGGTGGCGGGGCCCGCGTCGATGCGTTCGGGGTCGAAGAGTACGAGGTCGGCGTGGAAGCCCTCCGCTATGCGGCCGCGGTCGCGCAGGCCGAAGAGGCGCGCGGGGTCGTCCGTGAGCATCTTCACCGCCGCTTCGAGCGGGACGAGCTTGCGGCCGCGCAGGCAGTCGCCGATGAAGCGTGTGGTGTACGGGGCGCCGCACATCCGGTCCAGGTGGGCACCCGCGTCGGAGCCGCCGAGCATGACGTCCTCGTGCTCCCAGGTCCGCTGCCGCAGCGCCCAGGAGTCGGGGTCGTTGTCGGTGGGCATCGGCCACAGCACCGTACGCAGCTCGTCGGCCGCGCATATCTCGACGAGGCAGTGGAAGGGGTCCTGCCCGCGCTCGGCGGCGATGTCGTTGACGACCCGGCCGCTGAGGCCCTCGTTGGCCGCGCTGTAGGTGTCCCCGATGACGTACCGGCCGAAGTTCGCGAGGCGGCGGAAGACGCCGGCCTCCTTGCTGTTGGCGCGGCGCAGCATCTCGGTCCTGGTGTCCGCGTCGCGGAGCCGCTCGATGCGCTCGGGGACGGGCAGGGAAAGGATGTCGCCCCAGCCGGGGATCAGGTTGAGGGCGCAGAACGTGCCGAGCGACATGTTCATCGGGGTCAGGATCGGCATCGTGAGCGCGACGATCCGGCCGCCCGCGCGGCGGGCGCGTTCGCTGGGGACCAGCTGGCGCGGGACCCGCTCGGGGACGGCGGCGTCGATGGTCAGGACGTTCCAGTTGAGCGGGCGTCCGGCGGCCGCGGTCATGTCGACGAACAGCTCGATCTCCTCGTCGGAGAACTGGTCGAGGCAGCCCGCGACGATCGCCTCGATCTGGGTGCCCTCGTGCTCGCCGACCGCGCGGGAGAGTGCGAGGAGTTCCTCTGGCAGCGCGTGCCGGGAGGCGACCGGCTGCCCGTCGCCGTCGGCGTGGGTGGAGGACTGGGTGGTGGACAGCCCCCACGCCCCGGCGTCCATCGCGTCGTGGAACAGGGCCAGCATGGCGTCCAGTTGGGCGGGGGTGGGCTGTCCGCCCACCGCGTCGGCGCCCATGACGTGCCGGCGCAGCGCGCAGTGCCCGACCATGAACCCGGCGTTGACGGCGATCCGCCCGTCGAGCGCGTCGAGGTACTCGCGGAAGCTGGACCAGGTCCAGTCGACGCCCTCCTCCAGCGCCTTGAGCGCCATGCCCTCGACCCGCGACATCATGCGCCGGGTGTAGTCGGCGTCCTCGGGCCGGTCCGGGTGGAGCGGGGCGAGGGTGAACCCGCAGTTGCCCCCGGCGACGGTGGTCACGCCGTGGTTCATCGACGGGGTGGCGTACGGGTCCCAGAAGAGCTGCGCGTCGTAGTGGGTGTGCGGGTCGACGAAGCCGGGCGCGAGCACGAGACCGGTGGCGTCCTCGGTGGTCGCGGCGGGCCCGGGGGCCGTGCCGGGTTCCGCGATGACGGCGATACGGCCGTCGCGGATACCGATGTCCGCACGGTAGGAGGGTCCGCCGGTGCCGTCCACGACGGTCGCTCCGCGGATGAGGTGGTCGAGCATGAGGGTCCCTTCCGTGATGTTCCAAACGTGGATGTGCGCCGGGGTGCGTACGGCCGCGGTACGCACCCCGGCTCGAAGGGCGGCGGTCCGGGAAGACGCCGCCCGCGAGACCGAGCCCCTCCGGAAACCGAGGAGCGGGGTTACGGGCAGAGCCCCGCGGCCTACGCCGCGTCGCGGAACCGGGTGGTCCGGTGGACCGGGTCCGTGTCGATCTCCGGGATCACGTGCTCGCCGATCAGCTTGATCGAGTTCAGCGTGTCCTCGGGGCTGATCCCGATCGGCATCCCGAAGCTCAGCTGGTCCGCGCCCGCCCGCTCCCACCGCCGGCACTGCGCCAGCACCTCGTCCGGGTCGCCGCAGATCATCAGTTCCTCGGCGATGAGGAGTTCGATGATCTCCTCGGAGTACTCCGGCAGCAGCTCCGGCCACTCCGGGATGCCCTCCGGGCGGGGGAACGTGTCGTGGTAGCGGAACAGCAGCGACTGGAGGTAGTTCAGCCCACCGCCCACCGCGATCTCGACGGCCTTCTTGTGGGTCTCGGCGCAGATCGCCGTCGAGGTGACCATCACGTTGTCGTTGACGAAGTCGCCGATCGGCTCGGCGTCCTTGACGGCCGTCTTGTACGACTCGACGACCCACTCCATGTCGGAGACCTTCTGGACGCTGAAGCCCAGCACGCCGAGCCCCTTCTTACCCGCCATGGCGTACGAGGACGGCGAGCCGGCCGCGTACCACATCGCCGGGTGCGACTTCCCGTACGGCTTGGGCAGGATCTTGCGCGGCGGCAGCGACCAGCTCTTGCCCTGGAAGCCGACGTACTCGTCCTGGAGCCACATCTTGGGGAACTCCGCGATGGTCTCCTCCCAGAGGTCCTTGGTGTGGTTCATGTCGGTGATGCCCGGCATGAACCCGAGGATCTCGTGGCTGCCCGCCCCGCGCCCGGAGCCGAACTCGAAACGCCCCTGGGAGAGGTGGTCCATCATGGCGACCTTCTCGGCCACCTTCACCGGGTGGTTGACCGGGGCGAGCGGGTTGAAGATGCCTGACCCGAGGTGGATGCGGTCGGTGGCGTGGGCGAGGTAGCCCAGGTACACGTCGTTGGCCGAGATGTGCGAGTACTCCTCCAGGAAGTGGTGCTCGGAGGCCCAGGCGTACTTGAAGCCGGACTTGTCCGCCTGGATGACGTACTCGGTCTCCTCGATCAGCGCCTTGTGCTCTGCCCCGGGGTCCGCCTTGGCCCGCGCGGCGGGCACATACCCCTGTACAAAGAGCCCGAATTCCAAGGGGGTTCACCGTCCTCAATCGTTTCTGACACTCCGTCAGATTCTGATGCGTCCGACTGTTCCACCGAGACCCTGACCCGTCAATACCTGACGCCCCGTCAGGTGAGATGGGGCGGGGCGGCGCGGTCAGAAGAGACTGACCCCGGCCAGCCACCCGCCGTCGATGACGAACGGCTGCCCGGTGATGTACGAGGAGTCCTGCGAGGTCAGAAAGAGCGCGAGCGCGGCGACCTCCTCGGGCCGGCCGATCCGGCCGAGCGGGACGAGCTTGCGGTAGAGCTGGTCCACCGCGGCCTTCGACTCCTCTGGGTCCGCGGACGGGTCGAGCGCCGCGGGATTGGTCATCGCGGTGTCCACGGCGCCGGGGCACACGGCGTTGACCCGGATGCCCTTCGCCGCCAGCTCCACCGCCGCGACCTTGGTCAGACCGAGCACCGCGTGCTTGGTCGCGGCGTACGCGCCCACGAACGCCATACCGGTCAGCCCGGTGTACGAGGCCGTGTTGACGATGGTCCCGCCCCCCGCCGCCTCGATCTCCGGCGCCACGGTCTTGATCCCCAGGAAGGCCCCCACCTGATTGACCTGGACCACCTGCTGGAACTCCTCCAGCGGCGTGGCCACCAGCTCGTTGAACCGCAGGATCCCCGCGTTGTTGACCAGCCCGTCGATGCGCCCGAAGGCGCCCTTCGCCGCGGCGACCGCCGCCTGCCAGTCCGCCTCCCGGCTCACGTCCAGGTGCACGAACAGCGCGGTCTCCTCCCCCAGCTCCTTCGCGAGCGCCTCGCCCTGCTCGTCGAGCACGTCGGCGATCACCACCCGCGCGCCCTCGGCGGCGAAGAGCCGCGCCTCCTGCTCGCCCTGCCCGCGCGCCGCGCCGCTGATCAGCACGGTCCGCCCGTCCAGCTTTCCCATGGCCTGACTCCTACCTGTCGAGATGAGGTGCGACTTCGGCGGCGAACGCCGCCATCTGATCGGTCAGTTCGGCCCTGCTGCGGCTGCGGAACCGCACCTGGATCTGGTGCACGCCCATCGCCGCGTACTCCCGCAGCGACTCCGCGAGCACCTCCGGCTTCCCGCTGAGGGTGCGCCGCCCCACGGACCAGTCCGGCTCGCCCACGTACAGCGGCTCGGTGATGGCCCCGACGACGATCGGCTCCTCCACCCCGGCGGCCTCCCGCAGGGCGTGCAGCCGGGCGATCTGCTCCGGCAGCTTCGCTCGCGGATCGCCCTGCGGCAGCCAGCCGTCCCCCCGCACGGCGGCCCTGCGCACCGCGGCGGGCGAGGAGCCGCCCACCCAGATCGGCACCCGCTCCTGGGCGGGCCGGGGCAGCTGGCCGAGCCCGCTGAAGGAGAACCGCTCCCCCGCGAACTCCGGGTACTCCTGCGGCCCGAGCGCGGCCTTCAGCGCGTCGACGGTCTCGTCGAGCAGGGCGCCTCGCGCGTCGAAGTCCGCCCCGAGCGCGTCGAACTCCTCGCGCACGTGCCCGGCCCCGACCCCGAGGATCAGCCGGCCGCCGCTGAGGTGGTCGAGGGTCGCGTACTGCTTGGCGGTGGCCAGCGGATGCCGCAGCCCGACGACGGCGACATGGCTCATCAGCAGCACGCGCTCGGTGACCCCGGCGAGGAACCCGAGCGTGGCCACCGGGTCGTACCAGACGGTACTCATCGCCTCCGCGAGCCGGCGGGGGATGGCGACGTGGTCACAGCTCGCCAGGTAGGCGAACCCGGCACGGTCGGCGGTGCGGGCGATCTCGGCGAGGTCCGAAGGCGTGGCCCCGGCCTCCCACGGCTCCGCGTAGATGGCGCTCTGCGACTGGATCGGGAGCTGCATCCCGTACGACAGCGGTCCGGCGGGCAGTATCGGCACCGAACGGCCTCCTTCCCCTGGCACGAATCTGACGGCTCGTCATATTGCGAGCGGAGTCATCGTCGTACCTGACGCATCATCAGGCAAGGGGTGGTCGCGGGGAAGGGGCTCAGGAGGTCGTCAGCGGCGCACCGATCTCCAGGTCCGCGTCGAGCCTGGCGATGAGCTCCGCCGCCTGCGAGGGGACGTGACGGCCCGCGGAGAGATCCACTGCGGTGCGGGGCAAGCGAGCCGAGGACGCTTCGGCTGCCGTGACTGCTCGCGTTTCGGATCGTTGATGTTGTGACGCGGTGGACGATCGGAAACTGGCACGCGGTACAGCGGTATGGCGGTCGCCTGTCAGCGACACAGGCCACGTACGACAACTCGGCATACTCCGTCGTCGTTGCCTGCCGCATGGGTAGCCTGCAGAGACTGGGGGTGAGTCGTGGATGTCGAGATGAAGGTTGAAGGGCAGCTCGGCGCCATCACGTTGTCAGCTCTGCAAGACGTGCTGGCCGGCCTGAACCGGCTGCTGAGGGGCATGGGGGGCGGCGAAGAGTGGAGTCTCACGGGACTGGGTGAAGGCAGCGCCCTTCTGGCAGCTCGGCCGCTGGATCACGAGGACTCTGATGTCGGTCATCGTCTCCTGTGCGTCGTCCGGGAGTTGGAAGAGCGCCCTGAGATCCCCTCGCTCGAGGACGAGGCAACGGTTCGGCGAGTCGCCGACCTCACCGGTTTGGTGGGGAAGCGCGGGGTGGCAGGGCTGCGGGTGCGTACTGATCGCCTTTCTCCGTGGTCGCAGGCTGCCTCGCTGACACCGGCCGTCCGAATGAACGCCCTTCAAGCCCTCACGGTGAACGCTCGGGCGCGCAGCTCGTTCCAGGGACGGTTGGACAAGGTCAATCTGCGAGGGAAGACCCCTCAGTTCTCGCTGTTCAACGAGGCGCGGGGGCTGGCCCTGCGGTGCAACACGACAGACGACGAGGTAATCAAACAGGTGAAGCGGCACATGGGGGAGGTCGTGACAGCTCGGGGAGACCTGTCACGGAACGCCAGTAACCAGCCCGTCCATCTGCGGGTCGACCGGCTGACGGCAGTCGAGGTCCCACGGCGGAATGTGAGCGTGGAGGACTGGGCGGGTGTGTCACCGGAGTGGCCGAACGGCCTCAGCTCCGTGGACTTCGTCCGTCGTCAGCGTGACGCAGGTGCTTCCGAGGACGGCGAGTGCACCGCCCGCGTAAGGCGGCTGCACCACTTGTCTACTTCGGCTCCTGCGTCTTCATCGCGGTGATCAAGGGCGTTACGCGCGCCGGAGGCGATCACGAAGACAGGTTCGAGAGCTGCAAGAAGCTCCTGACGGACTTCGAGCAGGGCGCCTGCCGTCTGGTCATGTCCGAACTGGTCTACACCGAGACCTTCCACAAGGGCGAGGCCAAGCTGACGGACAGACGCCGCAGCCGGCCCGCTCGCGGAGCAACGCGCGAAGCAGCGAGCGATCTGATCGACGGCTGGTTCCGACGCCCGGAGATCATCCGGGTCGAGGTCCACCAGGAAATCGCGGAAGAGGCCCGGCGCCTGGCGCTGCGGTACCGACTGGACTCCCACGATGCCGTTCACCTGGTCACGGCGCGGGACGAGGGCTGCAAGAGCTTCATCACGCTCGACAAGGAGCTGTGTGACCGGGTCGCACAGGTCGACCTGGGGCTACAGGTCCAGATGCCTTCAGTTGAATGGGAAGGGCAGACAAGCCTCCCTATCCCTCACCAGCAAGGCCTCAAGGTGATCACCGGAGAGGGAACTGGTTAGGAGTTGTCCCGGCCGTCGAACGGCCGGGCCCGGGAGGAAGGTTGAGTCCCCCCTCCCCGGGCGCGGGCCCGCCCTACTTCCGGTACAGCTCCTCGATCTCCGCCTCGAAGTCCCGTGCGATCGCGTCCCGCTTCAGCTTCAGCGACGGCGTCAGATGGCCGCCCTCCTCGGTGAAGTCCACCGGCAGGACGGTGAACTTGCGGATCGACTCGGCGCGCGAGACCAGCCGGTTGGCCTCGTCGACCGCGCGTTGCAGCGCGGTGTGCAGTTCCTCGTCGTGGACGAGTTCGCGCACCGGGACGGCCTCCTTCTTCTTCATCCGGCGCCAGTGGGCCAGCCCGTCCGGCTCCAGGGTGATCAGGGCGGTGATGAACGAGCGGTTGTCGCCGACCACCATGCACTGGCTGACCAGCGGATGGGCGCGCAGCCAGTCCTCCAGCGGGGCCGGGGTGACGTTCTTGCCGCCGGACGTGATGATGATGTCCTTCTTGCGGCCGGTGATCGTGAGGTAGCCGTCCTCGTCGAGCGCGCCCAGGTCGCCGGTGGCGAACCAGCCGCCGTCCAGCGCGGGAACGGCCTCGCCGCGTTCGGTGTCCCAGTAGCCCTGGAACACCTGGCCGCCGCTGAGCAGCACCTCGCCGTCCTGCGCGATGCGGACGGCGGTGCCCGGCATCGGCCAGCCCACCGTGCCCAGACGCGGTCTGAGGGGCGGGGTCACG
The DNA here is from genome assembly GCF_040655445.1 of Streptomyces sp. NPDC050423. Classification (NCBI taxonomy): domain Bacteria; kingdom Bacillati; phylum Actinomycetota; class Actinomycetes; order Kitasatosporales; family Streptomycetaceae; genus Streptomyces; species Streptomyces sp. NPDC050423. The sequence continues at coordinate 68,470 of NZ_JBFAJY010000009.1, read as the reverse complement.
GTTGCGGCCGCGGTGGTCTCCGTCAGGCCGTAGCCCTCGAAGATCTCGATGCCGGCGCCCGCGTAGAAGGCGGCGAGCCGGCTGCCCAGCGGGGAACCGCCGCAGATCGCGTACCGGACCTGGCCGCCGAGCGCCGCCCGGATGCGGCGGTAGACCAGCGGGTCGTAGAGCGCTCGGGCCGCCCGCAGCCCCAGCCCCGGTCCGGGTCCGGTGCCGTGTTCGGCGGCCTCGACGGCCTGCCCGTACCGCTGGGCGATCCGGGCGGCCCGGTCGAAGGACGAGGCGCGGCCCATCTTCTCGGCGGTGGCCCGGCCGGTGTTGTACACCTTCTCCAGTACGTACGGGATGGCCAGCAGGAACGAGGGTTTGAACCCGGCCAGGTCGGCGAGCAGGTCCTCCGTCCGGATGGACGGGGCGTGACCGAGGCGGACCCGGGCGCGCAGGCAGCCGATCGCGACCATCCGCCCGAAGACGTGCGACAGCGGCAGGAACAGCAGGGTGGACGCGGGGTACTTGCTGACCGATTTGAAGACCGGGTGCAGCAGCTCGATGGCGTTGTCGACCTCGGCGAAGAAGTTGCCGTGGGTCAGCACACAGCCTTTGGGGCGGCCAGTGGTGCCCGAGGTGTAGATGAGGGTGGCGGGGGTCTCCGGTTCCAGCGTGGCGCGCCGGGCCGCGACGGCGTCGTCGGGAATGTCCCGGCCGGTCTTCTTCAGCCGTCCCAGCACGCCCGTGTCGAGCTGCCAGAGGTGGGCGAGGTCGCCGAGCTGCTTGCGTTCCTGGCTGATGACTCGGCTCTGTTCGGCCGTCTCGACGGCGCAGGCGACCGCGCCCGAGTCCTGGAGTATCCAGCGGGCCTGGAAGGCGGAGGAGGTCGGGTAGATGGGGACGGTGACCAGACCGGCGGCCCAGGCCGCGAAGTCGAGCAGCGTCCACTCGTACGTCGTGCGGGCCATGATCGCGATGCGGTCGCCGCCCCGCAGCCCTTCCGCGATGAGGCCCTTGGCGACGGCGAGCACCTCGCCCGCGAAGTCCGCCGCCGTCACGTCCTGCCAGCTGCCGTCGGGCTGCTTGCGGCTGAGGACGGCGTCGGCCGGTGCCTCGCGGGCGTTGTCGAAGGGGATCTCGGCGAGCGAGCCGCGGCGGACGGGCGGGGCGAACGCCGGTACGGAGACCTGCTGGACGCTGCCGTCGGCCGCCCTGACCTTGGTGGGCTCGACCAGGACGGGCGCGGTGGGTGTGGCGGGTGGCGTGGACACGTGCGGCTCCTCGGGCATCGGGGTCGGGCGGGTGCGGATCCGGTCGGGCGCTGGTGCGGGTCAGGTGCTGTACGTGTCACGCGCTGCACGTGACAGGCGCTGTGTGGGTCAGACCGTGTACGCGTCAGGCGCGTTCCAGGATCGCCGTGACGCCCTGGCCGCCGGCCGCGCAGATCGAGATCAGCCCGCGCCCCGGGGTGCCCCGCTCCGCGAGGAGCTTGGCGAGGGTGGCGACGATCCGGGCGCCCGTCGCGGCGAACGGGTGCCCGGTGGCCAGCGAGGAGCCCGCCACGTTGAGCTTCTCCCGGTCGACCGGGGCGAGCCCCGCCTTCTCCCAGGCGGCCAGCGTGGCGAGCACCTGGGAGGCGAAGGCCTCGTGGACCTCGAAGAGGTCGAAGTCCTCGACCGTGAGACCGGCCCGCTCCAGCAGCCGCGGCACGGCGTACGCGGGCGCCATCAGCAGACCGTCCGCACCGCCCACGTAGTCGACGGCCGCGGTCTCGTGGAGGGAGAGGTAGGCCAGTGGTTCCAGCCCGTGCCGCTCCGCCCACTCCTCGCTCGCCAGCAGCACCGTCGCGGCGCCGTCCGTGAGCGGGGTGGAGTTGCCCGCGGTCATCGTCGCGTCCGGGTGGTCCGCGCCGAACACCGGCTTCAGCGTGGCGAGTTTCTCCACCGTGGAGCCGGGGCGCAGGTTCTGGTCACGCTCCAGGCCGAGGTACGGGACGACGAGGTCGTCCAGGAACCCCCGCTCGTACGCGGCGGCGAGACGCTGGTGGCTGGTGGCGGCCAGCAGGTCCTGGTCCGCGCGGGCGATGTCCCACTGGCGGGCGGTGACGGCCGCGTGATCGCCCATCGAGAGCCCGGTGCGGGGTTCGGCGTTGCGCGGGATGTCCGGGACGAGATGCCGGGGACGTACCCCCGCGAACGCCTTGACCCGGCCCCCCGCCGACTTCGCCCGCCGGGCCGACAGCAGGAGTCTGCGCAGTTCGTCGTTGACGCCGAGGGGCGCGTCGCTCGTGGTGTCCGCGCCGCCCGCGACCGCGGAGTCGATCGCACCGAGCATGATCTTGCCGGCGGCGGCGATGACGGCCTGGAGGCCGGTGCCGCAGGCCTGCTGGATGTCGTACGCGGGGGTGCGCGGGTCGAGCCGCGAGCCGAGCACGGTCTCCCGGGCCAGGTTGAAGTCCCGGCTGTGCTTGAGCACCGCGCCGGCCACGAACTCGCCGACCCGCTGCCCCTGGAGCCCGAACCGCTCGACCAGACCGTCCAGTGCGGCAGTCAGCATCTGCTGGTTGGAGGCCTGCGCGTAGGGCCCGTCCGAGCGTGCGAAGGGGATACGGCTGCCGCCGATGACCGCGACCCTGCGGGGCTGCGGGAGTGCGAGGGGGATCAACTCGACCAACTCATCTCGACCAACTCCTGACTCTTAAGTAACCTTACTCTTGAGTAAATCTAAGACCGAGCAGGGAGTCTGGACAATGGCCGACCGCTATCTGCACTTCACCGGCACAGCAACCGGCCGATTCCTGACCCGGAGAATCGGCCTGCCGCAGCCCGCACCGCTGCGCCGCTGGTCGCCGACGACCCAGTCACTCACCGGCCCCGTCCTCCACCTCACCGCCGGGAACTCCACCGTCACCGACGAGCTGGGCGCGCTCCTCGCCGCGACCGGCCTGGAGGTGACGGCGAGCGCCGACCGGCCCGCCGCGGTCGTCCTGGACGCGACGGCCGTCGACACCGCCGCCGGGCTCGGGGACGTGCACGCCGCGCTGCACCCCGTCGTCCGCTCGCTCGCACCGGGCGGCCGCGTCGTCGTCCTCGGAGTGCGCCCGTCCCCGGACGACCACCACCAGGCCGCCGCCCAGCAGGCCCTCGAAGGCTTCGTGCGCTCACTCGGCAAGGAGATCGGCAAGGGCTCCACCGTGCAGCTGGTACGCCTCGCGCCCGGCGCGGTCGCCGGTGCCGAATCCACTCTGCGCTTCCTGCTCTCGCCCCGGTCCGCGTACATCAGCGGCCAGGTCATCGAGGTGACCTCGGCCGTCCCCGGTCCGGTCGCCGACTGGGCCGCCCCGCTCACCGGACGCACCGCGCTGGTCACCGGCGCGGCCCGCGGTATCGGCGCCTCGGTCGCCGGGGTGCTGGCCCGGGACGGCGCCCACGTCATCTGCCTGGACGTCCCGCAGGCCCGCGAGGACCTGGCGCGCACCGCCGACCGGCTCGGCGCCACCGCGCTGCCGCTGGACATCACCGCGGACGACGCGGCGGCCCGGATCTCCGCCGCCGCCCCGGACGGCCTCGACATCCTCGTCCACAACGCCGGCATCACCCGCGACCGACGGCTCGCCAACATGGCCGCCGACCGCTGGGCCTCGGTCATCGACGTCAACCTCGACAGCGTGCTGCGCACCACGGACGCGCTGCTGAAGAACGGCACCGTCAACCGCGGCGGCCGGATCGTTGCCACCGCCTCCATCGCGGGCATCGCCGGCAACAACGGCCAGACCAACTACGCGGCCAGCAAGGCCGGCATCATCGGCCTGGTCCGCTCGCTCGCCCCGCGCGCCGCCGCCGAGCACGGCGTCACGGTCAACGCGGTCGCCCCCGGCTTCATCGAGACGAAGATGACCGCCGCCGTCCCGCTCCTCATCCGTGAGGCGGGCCGCCGGATGAACTCCCTCTCGCAGGGCGGGCTCCCGGTCGATGTGGCCGAGACGACCGCCTGGTTCGCGCAGGCCGCGTCGAGCGCCGTCAACGGCCAGATCGTCCGGGTCTGCGGCCAGAGCCTGCTGGGGGCGTGACGCGGTGCCGAGCCTGATCCTGTCGCTGGCTCGCGGAGCCGCCGCCTCCCCGTTCAAACGGCCCGGCAGGCCGGACGCCGTACTGCCGGCCGACCGCCCGACCCGCCCGGCCGGGCCCGTCGCCCCCGGGCCGCTGGCCGCGTACCGCGGGATCTGCGGCTTCAGCGACTCGGGCGCCCTGCCGGTCACCTACCCCCACGTCCTGGCGTTCCCGCTCGCGATGCGGCTGATGACCCGGTGGAACTTCCCACTGCCGGTCACCGGACTCGTCCACACCTGGATCGAGATCACCGCGCACCGCACGCTGCACCCCACGGACGAACTCGAACTGACCGTGTACGCCGATGTGCTGACGCCGCACCGGCGCGGCACGGAGGTCACCGTGGTCACCGAGGCGCGGTTGTCGGGCGAGCTGGCGTGGGAGTCCCGCAGCGGCTACCTGTCCCGTCACGCGACGCGCCCGGGTACCCCGGAACCCGCCACGGCCGCACCCGCCGGGGAACCGGCGGTGCTGCCCGCCGTCGCCGAGTGGCGGCTGCCCGCCGACCTGGGCCGGCGCTACGGAGCCGCGTCGGGCGACCGCAACCCCATCCACCTGTACCCGCTGACGGCAAGGCTGTTCGGCTTTCCGCGGGCCATCGCACACGGCATGTGGACCGTGGCCCGCTGCCTCGCCGAGGCCCCGACGCCGCACCTGATCCACACCGTGCGGGCCGACTTCAAGGCACCCGTCCTGCTGCCCGGCACCGTCACCTACGCGTCCGACGGCACCGGCTTCCAGCTGCGCGGCGGCGGCGACCGCGTCCACCTCACCGGGACGACGGCGCGGACTGCCCCGGAGGCTGCCAGGTACGGCCGTGCATGAGGTTCTCCAGACCGGCCCAGGAGAAGTTCATCAAGGTGGCCGCGGCCTCCTTGGCCGAGACGCCCGGAGTCTCGTTCGCCCAGCCGGCGAGCGACTCCGCGGCGCCCACCAACGCCTGTGCGAGACCCGTCACATCACGGTCGGGGAGCGCCTCATCGTGGTGCGCCTCGCGCGCCGCGGCCCCGATCAGACCCGTCACGAACGCAACGATCTCGTCGCGCATCACGCTCACCTCGGTGGCGAACGGCTCCCCGTGCGTACGCGCCTGCCGGTACAACACCGCCCAGCCGTCCGGGTTCTCCGCGGTGTGCGTGAAGAACGCCCGCAGCCCGGACCACAGTTGCCGATCGGCGGGCAGCCCCGGCTCCGCCCCCGCCCGCACCGCCGCCAGCAGCGCCTGCGCCTCGCGCCGGATGCACGCGGTGAACAGTTCGTCCTTGGAATTCAGGTACAAATACACCAACGGCTTGGACACCCCGGCCAACTCGGCGATCTCGTCCATCGAGGCGGCCCGGTAGCCGCGCTGCCCGAAGGTCCGCACCGCGGCGTCCATCATCTGCTGCTCGCGCACGGCGCGCGGCATCCGCTTGCCCTTCACAGCACCCACGTCGGCTTCCTCCCGCCCCCACTGCACTACTCCCCGGTAAGAGTACGGCGCGGGGCCCGGCCCCGTGGTGCGGACCGGGTTCCGTGACGCCCGGGGTGGCCGGTGAGCGACGCATTCGCAAAACGGCTGTGCCCCGTACCCAGGCGTGAGGGTACGGGGCACAGCTACGGGAATCGGAAGACTCCGAGGAACCGGGAGGAGGCCGGGAAGGACTCCGCGCGACTCCGGGCGGTCAGGCGGGGACGGGCACCTTCACCTGCTCGCCGGCGCGCACCTCGGCGTCGTCGACCGGGGAGCCCGAGGCCGAGTTGTACGCGTCGTGGTCGAGGATCTTCTCGCGGGCCGACACGAGCACCGGGACCAGCGCCTGGCCTGCGACGTTCGTCGCCGTCCGCATCATGTCCAGGATCGGGTCGATGGCCATCAGCAGGCCGACGCCCTCCAGCGGGAGGCCGAGCGTCGACAGGGTGAGGGTCAGCATGACCGTGGCGCCGGTGAGACCGGCGGTGGCCGCGGAGCCGATCACCGAGACGAACGCGATCAGGATGTAGTCACCGACACCCAGCTGGACGTCGAAGATCTGGGCGATGAAGATCGCGGCCAGCGCCGGGTAGATCGCGGCGCAGCCGTCCATCTTGGTCGTCGCACCGAACGGGACCGCGAAGGAGGCGTACTCCTTGGGGACGCCGAGGCGCTCGGTGACCTGCTGGGTGACCGGCATGGTGCCGACCGAGGAGCGCGAGACGAAGGCCAGCTGGATCGCGGGCCAGGCGCCCTTGAAGAACTGGAGCGGGCTGACCTTGGCGACGGTGGCGAGGAGCAGCGGGTAGACGCCGAACATCACCAGGGCGCAGCCGATGTAGACGTCGGCGGTGAACGTCGCGTACTTGCCGAGCAGGTCCCAGCCGTAGTCGGCGATCGCGTAGCCGATGAGGCCGATGGTGCCGATGGGGGCGAGGCGGATGACCCACCACAGGGCCTTCTGGAGGAGCTCCAGGATCGACTCGCTGAGGGTGAGGATCGGCTTGGCCTTTTCGCCGAGCTGGATCGCGGCGATGCCCGCGACGGCGGCCATGAAGACGATCTGAAGGACGTTCAGCTCGGTGAACGGCGTGATGACGTTGTCCGGGATGATGCCGGTCAGGAAGTCGAGCCAGGAGCCCTTGGTGTCGGAGAGCTTGCCGTCCTTCGGCGTGAGGCCGGTGCCGGTGCCCGGGTTGGTGATCAGGCCGATCGCGAGGCCGATGGCGACCGCGATCAGCGAGGTGATCATGAACCAGAGGACGGTGCGGCCGGCCAGCCGGGCGGCGTTGTTGACCTTGCGCAGGTTGGTGATCGACACCAGGATCGCGAAGAAGACGAGGGGCGCGACGGCCAGCTTCAGCAGCTGGATGAAGATGTGGCCGACCTTGTCGAGCGTGGTGTAGAGCCAGCCGATGTCCTGGCTGCGGGCGAGCCAGCCGAGCAGGACGCCGAGGACGAGACCGGCGACGATCTGCGCCCAGAACGGGACCTTGGGTATGCGGAAACCGGAGCCGGAGGGCTCATCGGTCGTGGTGGACGCGGGGTTCGCGGACACGGAACACTCCAGAAGTGACGCATCGGGGCGCACGGGGACTGCGTGCGGGGGACGGGGGTTGCGGCGCCCGCGTCAGGAGCGGCGCCGCTGCATGATGCCGTTCAGACGTTGCGGCAACAGACCGCGGACATACAGCGGCAGAGATCGACGTGCAGGCGCGCCACGAGCGGGGTGCTCGCGGCAGCTCGAAGGCGCACAGCTGTCGTCATGTCGAACACGTTAACACTTGAACTTTGAGAACCTCAAAGGTCTTCTTTGAGGCTGGATCGCGGGCGAACAGCCCCCAACCGGCCCGGAGAACGCGAAAACCCCAGTACAGGAGCGATGGCTCCGGCGCTGGGGTTTCGAAAAGAAGGGGGGCGGATGTGAGGGAGCTTACATTTCCCTTACTCCCGCACTCACTGGGTGACGCTGTCCTCGCGGGTCCGGTTCTCCTCAAGGCGCGCCTTGGTCCGGTCGACCGTGGAGATGATCTGCTCGGACATCTCGTCGCGCTGCTTGCGCAGCAGCACGTAGCTGAGCGGCGCGGAGAGCACGAGGGCGAGCAGGATGACCCAGATGAGGTTCGAGCCGCCCGCCCCGGAGGGCAGCAGCCCGAAGTTGACGGCCACAGCGGCGAGCGCGAAGCAGCCGACGAAGATACTGAGACGCATCGCGGTGTACCGGATCATTGCGCTCGGCTTTGCAGCGGACACAGCTCGCCTTCTCTCTACGTGACAGTCCTGCCCGTCCAGTGAAGCATGCCCCGTAATCGATCAGTTCGGAGGGCTCCGCGAAACGCTCCGGACTTCTCACCGCAGGGGCCGCGGCCGGCCCGTCTCAGCCGAGCGGCAGCAGCATGATGATGTCGTCGCGGTCGTCCCCGTCGGCCACCCGGATCGCCCCCGGCACCCGCCCGACCTCCTTGTAGCCGCAGGAGGCGTAGAACCGGTCGGCGCCCGTACCGCCCCGGCAGGTGAGCCGGATGGCCTCGACGCCCCCGATGGTGCGCGCGGCGTCGGCGGTCGCGGCCATCAGGGAGCGCCCATATCCGCGGCCCTGGTGCCGGGGGTGGACCATCACCGTGTAGAGCCAGACCCAGTGCGCCATCAGCCGGTGCGTGTTGCGGGTGAGGAAGGCCGTGGCCGCGACGGCGCCCTCCTCGTCGTAGCCGACGAGCAGCCGGGCGCGGTCCTCGGCCATGGCGATGAGGTGCTTGACCAGGTCGGGCCGGACGTCCTCGACCGTGACGGGCGGCACGAAACCCACCGCGCCGCCCGCGTTGGACACATCGGCCCAGAGCGCGGCGACGCCGTCCCGCAGGGGCCTGTCGAAGGTGGGGTCCAGCTCGAAAGTAAGTGCCATAATGCCAGATTAACCATTACAGGCGTTGCCCTCAAGCCCCGTCCGGAACGCGAGAAAGCTCCGGCCGGGGACGGCGGCCGGAGCTTTCGTACAGCGCTGCGCGCGCTCGGAGCGCGCGCCGGGTCAGACCCGCATGGGCTGCGGCGACTCGCGCCGCTCCGCGTCCGGGCCCGGGTACTCGCGGAGGATCTCGTACCGGGTGTTGCGCTCGACGGGCCGGAAGCCCGCGTCGCGGATCAGGTCCAGCAGATCCTCACGGCCCAGCTTGTTGGGCGTGCCGTAGTTGTCCGCGTCGTGCGTGATCTTGTACTCGACGACCGAGCCGTCCATGTCGTCCGCGCCGTGCTGGAGCGCGAGCTGAGCGGTCTGCACGCCGTGCATCACCCAGAAGACCTTGACGTGCGGGACGTTGTCGAAGAGCAGCCGGGAGACCGCGAAGGTCTTGAGCGCCTCCGCGCCGGTCGCCATCGTCGTCCGCGCCTGGAGCTTGTTGCGGATCTTGCCGTCCTTCATGTCCACGAAGTCGTGCTGGTAGCGCAGCGGGATGAAGACCTGGAAGCCGCCGGTCTCGTCCTGGAGCTCACGCAGCCGCAGCACGTGGTCGACGCGGTGCCGGGGCTCCTCGATGTGCCCGTACAGCATCGTCGCAGGGGTCTTGAGACCCTTCTCGTGCGCGAGCCGGTGGATCCGCGACCAGTCCTCCCAGTGGGTGGCGTGGTCGACGATGTGCTGACGGACCTCCCAGTCGAAGATCTCCGCGCCGCCGCCGGTCAGCGACTCCAGACCGGCCTCGATCAGCTCGTCGAGGATCTCGGAGGCGGAGAGCCCGGAGATGGTCTCGAAGTGGTGGATCTCGGTGGCGGTGAACGCCTTGAGGGAGACCTCGGGCAGCGCTTCCTTCAGCGCGCTCAGCGAACGCGGGTAGTAGCGCCACGGCAGGGTGGGGTGCAGCCCGTTGACGATGTGCAGCTCGGTGAGGTTCTCGCCCTGCATCGCCTTCGCGAGGCGGACGGCCTCCTCGATGCGCATCGTGTACGCGTCCTTCTCCCCCGGCTTGCGCTGGAACGAGCAGTACGCGCACGACGCGGTGCACACGTTGGTCATGTTGAGGTGGCGGTTGACGTTGAAGTGGACGACGTCGCCGTTCTTGCGCGTGCGCACCTCATGGGCCAGACCGCCGAGCCACGCCAGGTCGTCGGACTCGTAGAGCGTGATCCCGTCCTCGCGGGTCAGCCGCTCGCCGGCCCGGACCTTCTGCTCCAGCTCGCGCTTGAGTCCCGCGTCCACTAGGGCGCCTCCCATTTCTCTGCGTAACAGACTTCGCTCACCGTACTCCCCCGCCCGGAGCGGCCCGGGGACCCCCTCGGCCCTCCCCGTCAGCCCGCCCCGTCAGCCCTCCTCGGGCAGTTCGCCGACCCGGTTCTCCCACTTGGTGGACAGCACGACGGTGGTACGGGTCCGCGAGACGCCCCTGGTGCCGCTGAGCCGGCGGATGGTCTTCTCCAGGCCGTCCACGTCGCCGACGCGCACCTTGAGCATGTAGGAGTCGGCGCCCGCGATGAACCAGGCGTCCTCGATCTCGGCGAGGTCCTTCAGCCGGTGCGCGACGTCCTCGTGGTCCGCGGCGTCGGAGAGCGAGATGCCGATCAGGGCCGTGACCCCGAGCCCGAGCGAGGCCGCGTCGACGGTGGCGCGGTAGCCGGTGATCACACCGGCGGTCTCCAGCCGGTTGATGCGGTCGGTGACGCTGGGCCCGGAGAGCCCCACGAGCCGGCCCAGCTCGGCGTACGAGGCCCTGCCGTTCTCCCTGAGGGCCTGGATGAGCTGCCTGTCCACCGCGTCCATGTGACTGGAACCTTCCATTATTCAGCAGTATCGCAAGTCTACGTGTAGAATCTAAGGCATGCAGGCTTCACGGCCTGCAAATCTTCCCGAACATCCAAAAAATGCTTTCGAATCTTCAGGAGTGAAAACACCGTGTACACGATCGAGATGGCCTACGCCCGGATGCGCGAGCTACAGGACCTGGCCAACCGCTCGCGTGCCCACCAGCCCGCCGCCGCCCACCGGATCGACCGGGCCCGCACCCCGCGCGCACCCAAGAAGCGCTGACCCCACCCGGATCAGCCACGGGAGCCGCCACCGAGCTCTCCCTCCCAGCGGCGGTACAGCCGGTGCGGCACCCCTGCCGCGTCCAGCACCCGCCCCGCGACGAAATCCACCAGATCCTGGATATGCGTCGCACCCGCGTAGAACGCCGGAGAGGCGGGCAGCACGACCGCGCCCGCCTCGTCCAGGGTCACCAGATGCTTCAGCGTCTGCCCGCTGAGCGGGGTCTCGCGCACCGCGACGACCAGCTTCCGCCGCTCCTTGAGCGTCACGCTCGCGGCCCGCTGCAGCAGATCCTTCGAGAGCCCGAGCGCCACCCCGGCCACACACGCCGTCGAGGCCGGGACGATCAGCATCCCCTTCACCGGGTACGACCCCGAGGACGGCCCGGCGGCCAGATCACCGGCCGCCCAGTGCCGTACACCGGACACATCCACCTCGAAGGTGTGCGGCTTCCCGTCCGCGCCCCGCGCCAGCCAGCCGCGCAGGTCCTCCTGCCAGTGCGCGTCGCGGAAGGCGATCCCGGTCTCGTCCAGCAGGGTCAGCCGCGACGCCCGGCTCACCACCAGATCCACGCTCTCCCCCGCGGCGAGCAGACCGCGCAGCACCGCAGCGGCGAATGGTGTGCCCGAAGCGCCCGAAACCCCGACAATCCAAGGCTGTCGCTGCTGCTGACTCACTGAAATCCCGGAATCCACAGAACCGAGCCTATCCGGCACCCGCCACCCGGAACCGAGCCAGGGGCTCCGTGCGTTCCGACGGATGAAGGGGGTGCTCCATGAACGCCATGCGCACGACGACCGGAGCCCGTGCCCTCGTGGCCGGCGCGGTCATGCTGGGCTGGGTCGGGCTGCTCTGGGTGCTGGAGGGCGTCGACCTCGCGACGGGCCACAGCCTGGACAGCCACGGGATCAGCCCGCGCGAGCCGGGCGAGCTGCTCGACATCGTGCCCGCCGCCTTTCTGCACAGCGGCTGGGCGCACGTCGCGTCGAACAGCGTCCCGCTGCTGGTGCTGGGCTTCATAGCCGCACTGGGCGGACTGCGCCGCTTCGCCGGCGTGGTGCTCACCGTGATCGTGATCGGCGGCCTCGGCGTCTGGCTCACCGCCCCGGCCGGCACGGTCACGCTCGGCGCGTCGGGTGTGGTCTTCGGCCTCTTCGGCTATCTGCTGGTCCGCGGCTTCGTGGACCGCCGCCCGCTGGACGTGGTCGTCGGCGTGGTCATCGCCGCGGTGTACGGCTCGCTGCTCCAGGGTGTCCTGCCGACCGACCCGGGCATCAGCTGGCAGGGCCACCTCTTCGGCCTGATCGGCGGAGCGGTCGCCGCGTTCACCCTGCGCCGCGGCGCCCGGCCGCTCAGACCGTCAGGCCCCGCACCAGCAGGTCCAGCAGCGCACACGCGAACAGGGCGATTCCGATGAACCCGTTCACCGAGAAGAACGCCCGGTTCAGCCGCGACAGGTCGTGCGGCCGCACCACCCGGTGCTCGTACACGAAGGCCACGGCGACGATCACCATGCCGACCCAGTAGAAGAGCCCCGCCCCGGTGGCCAGTCCGAACCAGACCAGCAGCCCGGTCGTCACCACGTGGCAGACCCGCGCGCCCCAGAGCGCGGCCGGAACGCCGAACCGGGCCGGGACCGAGAACACCCCGTGGGCCCGGTCCGCCTGTACGTCCTGGCAGGCGAAGATCAGGTCGAAGCCGCCGATCCAGATGCCGACGGCGAGACCCAGGATCACCGCTTCCCACGACCAGCTCCCGGTCACCGCCAGCCAGGCACCGATCGGCCCCATGGCCTGGGCGATCCCCAGGATCGCGTGCGGGTAGTGCGTGAACCGCTTCCCGTAGGGATAGACGACCATCGGGATCACCGCGAGCGGCGCGAGCGCCAGACAGAGCGGGTTGAGCAGCGCCGCCGCACCGAGGAAGACGACGACGGCGACGAGCGCACCCGTCCACGCGGAGCGCACCGACACCGCACCCGTCACCAGCTCACGTCCGGCGGTACGGGGGTTACGGGCGTCGATCTCCCGGTCGATGATCCGGTTCGCGGCCATCGCGAAGGTGCGCAGCCCGACCATGGCGACGGTGACGAGCAGCAGGGTGACCCAGTGGATCGACTCGTCGTCCCGGAACATCGCGGTCAGGGCGGCGATGAACGCGAAGGGCAGCGCGAAGACCGAGTGCTCGATCATCACGAGCCGCAGGAACGCCTTGACCTTGCTGCTCGGTTGCGCGGGCCCGGAGCCCACGGTCGCTTCGGCGGCGCTCACAGTCCGTATTCCTTCCACCGGCGGTCGACCTTCGCCGCCGTGTCCGGGTCGGACTCGACCATGTCCGGCCAGCCCCCGTCCCGGGTGTAGCCCTCCTCGGGCCACTTCCTCGTCGCGTCGATACCGGCCTTGCCGCCCCAGAACTGCTGGTAGGAGGCATGGTCGAGATGGTCGACGGGCCCCTCGGCGACGGTCAGGTCCCGCGCGTAGTCCGTGTTGCCGAGCGCCCGCCAGGACACCTCGTGCAGATCGTGGACGTCGCAGTCGGAGTCCACCACGACGATCAGCTTGGTCAGCGACATCATGTGCGCGCCCCAGATGGCACTCATCACCTTCTGGGCGTGCTTCGGGTACTTCTTGTCGATCGAGACGATCGCGCAGTTGTGGAAACCGCCGGACTCGGGCAGGTGGTAGTCCACGATGTCCGGCACGATGATCTTGAGCAGCGGCAGGAAGAACCGCTCGGTGGCCCGCCCCAGCGGCCCGTCCTCGGTCGGCGGCCGGCCCACCACGATCGACTGGAGCAGCGGACGCTTCCGCATCGTCACGCAGTCGATCGTCAGCGCGGGGAACGGTTCCTGCGGCGTGTAGAAGCCGGTGTGGTCGCCGAACGGCCCTTCGGGCAGCGTCTGGCCGGGCTCCAGCCAGCCCTCGATGACGACCTCGGCGTTGGCCGGGACCTGGAGCGGGACGGTCTTGCAGTCGACCATCTCGATGCGCTTGCCCTGGATGAACCCGGCGAACAGGTACTCGTCGATGTCCCCGGGCAGCGGCGCGGTGGAGGCGTACGTCACCGCGGGCGGCGCCCCGAAGGCGATGGCGACCGGCAGCCGCTCACCGCGCCTGGCGGCGACCTGGTAGTGGTTGCGGCTGTCCTTGTGGATCTGCCAGTGCATCCCGATGGTGCGCCGGTCGTGGCGCTGGAGCCGGTAGAGCCCCAGGTTCCGTACGCCGGTCTCGGGGTGCTTGGTGTGCGTGAGCCCCAGGTTGAAGAACGAGCCGCCGTCCTTGGGCCAGGTGAACAGCGCGGGCAGCAGGTCCAGGTCCACGTCGTCGCCGGTGAGGACGACCTCCTGCACGGGTGCGTTCTCCGCCTTCACCTTCTTCGGCGGTACGTGGACCATCGTCCCGAGCTTGCCGAAGGCCTCCCGGACTCCGACGAAGCCGTGCGGCAGCTCCGGCTTGAGCAGCCCGCCGATCTTGTCGCTGATCTCGGAGTAGGACTTCAGCCCGAGCGCCTTGAGCAGCCGCTTGTCGGTGCCGAACACGTTCATGGCCAGGGGCATCGAGGAGCCCTTGACGTTCTCGAAGAGCAGCGCGGGACCGCCGGCCTTGTTCACCCGGTCGACGATCTCACCGACCTCCAGGTAGGGGTCGACCTCGGCCTTGATGCGCTTGAGCTCGCCCTCGCGCTCCAGAGCCCGGAGGAGGGATCGAAGATCGTCGTAAGCCATGGGGCCAAGTTTGTCATCCTCCCCGGCGTCAGCCGTCAGGGCTCCCCCCACACCGGGCCACCCCCGGCCCCGGCTCGCCCCCGGGCCGCCTCTCCGCGGGAGGGTCACGCCCGCGGATCTCACGGTTGGCGGCCCCCTGGGCGACGCGCGTGACCACGCTGCGCTCGGTCGAACTGAGGTGCTCGGACCAGAAGTTGCCCTTGAAGAGGTGGATCGGGCTGTCCTCGGCCCGGTCCCGCTCGGCCCGGACGGTGGCGGCCCACGCCCTGGCGCCCGCCGCGGTGAAGACGCGCAACGCCTCCGAGGAGGCCGCGTGGGCCGCGTCCTCGTCTCCGAGGCGACGGCGGACCCTGCCCAGCGCCAGCAGTTCGGTCCGCCGGTCGCCCGCCCGTGCGGCGAGCCCTGCGGCGCGGGCGGCGTGGCCGCGGGCGCGGGCGCTCTGGAAGTAGTCGTACGTCATCGCGGCGCCGTAGTGGGCGTCGGCACCGGCCGACGCGGGGTCGCTGGTGGACCCGTTGCCGAAGGTGCCGCTCGAACTGGTGTAGATGCTGCCGGTACCGCTGGTGGCGAGGAAGGCGGCCGGGTGCGGGGGATCGAGAGCACCGCTCCTGGCCGGAACGGTGCCGACGCACGAGTGTGGAGAACCGGTGGACACGGCTGCCAGGCACCGGGCGAATGCCGAGGGGCTTCCCTATGGGTGGCGCCGGGCGCCCGGGTGCGCGCGGGAACGCTCCCGCACAGGGTTCCGCACCCGTCAACGCCGTTGCCCCCTTCTCCCGGGAGAAGGGGGCAACGGCGTCGGCGGGCAGGTCTCAACGGTTCAGCGTGATTCCGACCCGGTGTCCTCGTAGTACTGCCCGTACGGTCCCCGCTGCCCGGTGGCGGTCGGCGTCGAGGAGCGCGCCGCCTGTGTGCGGGACGCGGGACGCGCTCCTTCTCCGAGCACCAGGTCGGGGTCGAACATCACGATGGTCGCCGCGACGACGAGCATGACCACCGGTCCGGCGATCATGGCGAGCAGGAAGGAGAGCTGGTCGATCGAGGACTGGGCGGACGTGGCGCCCGTGGGGTCGACGTGGACGCTCACAGCGGCCATGCCGGTGTAGTGCATGCCGCTGACGGCGACGCCCATGACGAGGCTGGCCCCGAGGCTCGACCAGAGGTTCCGGACGGTGACCGCCGCCCACAGGGCCGCGGTGGCGGCGACCACGGCGATCAGCACGGACAGGGCCACGGTCATCGTGTCGTAGCGCATACCGCCGTGCACCTGCATGGCGGACATTCCGATGTAGTGCATGGCCGCGACCCCCAGGCCCATGAGCAGTCCGGCCGTCGCCAGGACCTTCGCCCCCGATCCCAGGTGCCCGACGAGGAACACTCCCAGCGCGGTGACGGCGATGGCGACCGCGAGGCTCAGCAGGGTCAGCCGGGTGTCGTACGAGATGTCCGAACCGTCGGCGCGAAACCCCATCATCGCGATGAAGTGCATGGTCCAGATTCCGCAGCCGAGGGACACCGCGGCCAGGGAGAGCCAGCCGTTCTGCTGGCGGCGCGACCCCCGGCGCATGGACCGCACGGTGCAGCGCAGTCCCAGCGCAGACCCCAGACAGGCCATCAGATAGGCGGCGACGGGAGTCACCGCGCCGTAGTGGAAGTCGGTCACCGTGGCATCCACGACGCGATTCCCTTCCTGTAATCCCGTTGGGCTCGCACGCCTGGTCGGGAGCACCCAGGCGGAACGGATCACAGAAAGCAAGCCGCGCCGACCAATCAATCACACCCGGACTGGCATCCTTACCTTCAGATCGTATGTTGATTGTCACCATGTAGTGATCAATAAGGATTTTCGGCGAGAAGCGGACGAATGGGGCAACGGGGCGGCACTCACCGGCCTCCCGGACGAAGGGGCTGACACCCGGGATGACGATTGCCGCCTGCTCGCCATGGGACGTAAACGACACCCGCTACCCTTGGGCCCCGTCACCGGGTCGGGGCACATGCCCCGCCAACTCTCTTCGGGGGGACTCTTCCACCATGCTCCGGGCCCTGATCTATCTCCTGCCGCTGGCGCTGACGATCTACGCGTTCATCGACTGCCTGAACACCCCGGAGGACGAGGCCAAGCACCTGCCGAAGATCGCCTGGGTCTTCATCATCCTGCTGTTCTGGATCGTCGGCCCGATCGTGTGGCTGGCCGCGGGCAAGGTGCGCGAGATGCCCGCCGGGGGCCGTGCGCCCGGCGAGTGGCACGGCGGCCGGCGCACCCAGTGGGTGGCGCCCGACGACAATCCCGACTTCCTCAAGTCGCTGAAGGACGAGGACAAGAAGAGCGAGAAGGACGAGTCCCTCCTCAAGGACTGGGAGGCGGACCTGCGCCGCCGGGAGGACGAGCTCAAGCGGCGTGACAGCGGGGCGGGTCCGGAGGAGTCGGCGCCGCCCGCTTCGTAACGTACGGCGGATCACGCGTACAGCAGCTGCCCCAGCCGGTTGAGCAGGGGCAGCAGCGCTGTGCGCTCTTCCGGGGTGAGCGCTTCGAGTGCGCCGTGCACGGCGCGCATCTCGGCGCGGATCGTGTGGGCGAGCCGGGTGCCCTCGGGGGTGCGGCTCGCGACCTTGGAGCGGCGGTCGCCCGGGGCAGGGGCGCGGCCGACCAGTCCACGGGTCTCCATGCGGCTGATGAGGCCGGTGGCGTTGGACGCGTCGCAGACCAGGTGGGCGGCGAGCGCGCTCATCGGCATGGGCGCGTTGAGTGCGATCAGCGCGCGAGCCTGTGACGTGGACAGGCCGTGGCGGGCGGCGACGGCGGTGAGGTCGTCGTGATGACCTCGGACGACGACGGCCAGGGGCTCCAGCAGGTCATCGGGGGCCGGGGCGGCTCGATCGTCCGGAGCAGCGACGGCGCGGGGCGTCGGTTCGGTGGTCATGGTCAGCCATTCTTCGATCGGCGTCTGCCGACTTTTATTTGACATGCTCAACTGTTGGCCGTTACATGGATCTATTGCTTGAGCATATCAAGTTCTCGTCCTGAGCCGACACCGTGTTCCGCTCACCGCATCCCGTTCGCCGCAGGGAGTACCCCCATGCCCTCCGTACTGTTTGTCCTCACCGGCGCCGACCACTGGACCCTCAACGACGGCACCACCCACCCCACCGGGTTCTGGGCCGAGGAGCTGGCCGCGCCGCACCGGGTCTTCACCGAGGCCGGTTACGCCGTCACGCTCGCCACCCCCGGCGGCGTCACCCCCACAGTCGACGCCGGCAGCCTGACGGCCGCCGCCAACGGCGGACCGGAGCAGGCCGACGCCGTCGCCGCGTACCTCGACTCGATCGGCCCCGAGCTCCGCGCCCCGGCCCGGCTCCAGGACGTCCACCCGGACCGCTACGACGCCGTCTTCTACCCCGGCGGCCACGGGCCCATGGAGGACCTGGCCGTCAGCGAGCCGTCCGGGCGGCTGCTGACCACCGCGCTCGACTCCGGTGCCCGGCTCGGCGTCCTGTGCCACGCGCCCGCCGCACTGCTCGCCGCCCGGCGCGAGGACGGCGACTGGCCGTTCGCCGGCTACCGCATGACCGGGTTCAGCAACGCCGAGGAGTCCATCGGCGGGCTCGCCGACAAGGCGCCCTGGCTGCTGGAGGACCGGCTCGTCGCACTGGGCGCCGACTACACCGCCGCCACCCCCTTCGCCCCGCACACCGTCACCGACCGCACCCTGCACACCGGTCAGAACCCGGCGTCCTCCGAGCGGCTCGCCCGTGAGATCGTCGCCGCGCTCGCCCCCGTCGAGACCCCGGCCGAGACCGTCGACCGCCTCCGCACCACCTTCCGCACCGGCCGCACAAAGAGCCTCGACTGGCGCACGGACCAGCTCCGGAAGTTGCGCGCACTGCTCACCGAACGCGGTGACGAACTCGCCGACGCGCTCCACGCCGACCTCGGCAAGAGCCGCAAGGAGGCATACCGCACCGAGATCGACTTCACGGTCCGCGAGATCGACCACACGCTGGAGCACCTGGCCGACTGGCTGCGGCCCGAGCCCGCTCCCGTACCCGCCCGGCTGGGCGGGGCGAAGGCCCACACCGTGCAGGACCCGCTCGGCGTCGTCCTGGTCATCGCGCCCTGGAACTACCCGGTGCAGCTGCTGCTCGCCCCGGTCGTCGGCGCGCTGGCCGCCGGCAACGCCGTGGTGGCCAAGCCGAGCGAGCTGGCACCCGCGACCTCCGCCACCGTCGCCCGGCTGCTGCCGCGCTATCTGGACGAGGACGCGGTCGCCGTCGTGGAGGGAGCGATCCCCGAGACCACCGCGCTGCTCGCCGAGCGCTTCGACCACATCTTCTACACCGGCAACGGTGCGGTGGGCCGGATCGTGATGGCCGCCGCGGCGAAGCACCTCACTCCGGTGACGCTCGAACTGGGCGGCAAGTCGCCGGTCTTCGTCGACCGGGACACGGACCTGAAGGCGGTCGCGGACCGGCTGGCGGCCGGCAAGTTCCTGAACGCGGGCCAGACCTGCGTCGCCCCCGACTACGTGCTGACCGACCCGGAGACCGGCGCCGCCCTCGCGGACGCGCTCGCCGCCGCCGTCGAGGGGCTGTACGGGGCGGACGCCTCGACGCACCCGGAGTACGGGCGGATCGTGAACCGGCGCCACTTCGACCGGCTGACGGGCCTGCTCGGCTCGGGCCGCACCGTGACCGGCGGGACGTACGACCGGGACGGCAAGTACCTCGCCCCCACCGTGCTGGCCGACGTGGCACCGGACGCGCCCGTGATGCGCGAGGAGATCTTCGGCCCGGTGCTGCCGATCGTCACGGTGGACGGCCTCGACGAGGCCATCGCGTTCATCAACGACCGGGACAAGCCGCTCGCGCTGTACGCGTTCACCGAGTCGGACACCGTACGCGAACGGCTGGTCGCCGAGACGTCGTCGGGCGCCGTCGGGATCGGGCTGCCGCTGGCCCATCTGACCGTGTCGGACCTGCCGTTCGGCGGGGTCGGCGAGAGCGGCATGGGCAGCTACCACGGCCGCTACTCACTGGAGACGTTCAGCCACCGCAAGGCGGTCCTGGACACCCCTCTCGCCTCATGAGCACCACCGGCACACCCGGCACGCCCGGCCGCGACGCGGTGTGGCTGGCGACCGCCCTCGACGAGGCCCGTACCGGTCTCGCCGAGGGCGGCATCCCGATCGGCGCCGCCCTGTACGGGGCGGACGGGGCGCTGCTCGGCCGGGGCCGCAACCGCCGGGTGCAGGACGGCGATCCGTCCGTGCACGCGGAGACGGCCGCGTTCCGGGCCGCCGGGCGACAGCGCTCGTACCGGGGCACCACGATGGTGACCACCCTGTCCCCCTGCTGGTACTGCTCCGGTCTGGTGCGCCAGTTCGGGATCTCGCGGGTGGTGATCGGCGAGGCCGCGACCTTCCGCGGCGGGCACGACTGGCTGGCCCGGCACGGGGTGGAGATCGTGCTGCTCGACGACGCGGAGTGCGTCGAGCTGATGCGCGGGTTCGTGCGCGAGCATCCCGCGCTGTGGAACGAGGACATCGGAGAGCACTGATCCGGGCCTGTTTCGGCGGACGGACCGATCGCCCCGCCCCGTCACCCCCGTGCCGCGTACTCCTCCCGCAGCTGCGCCCACCGCACCGGCGTCCATTTCGTCCAGTCGGCGGGGCGGCCCGCCAGCGCGTCCACGAGGTAGCCGAAGTGGTCGTGCCATCCGGCGAGGCAGTCGAGCCGCAGGGCGTCGTCACCGCGGAACTCGTTGGTGAACCGCAGCAGCACGTGGTCGCCGCGCGGTGGTTCCAGGTGGAAGCGCATCCGGCCGTGGAGGCCGTCCACCGTGTACTCGGCGATCCGCTCCACGTCCCAGGCGGTGACGGTGCCGGAGGCGACCGTGGCCTGCCCGTCCGGTGCGGTGTTCAGCCGGCGCAGCGTGACCGCGCCGCCGACGCGCGGTTCGAACGGATCGGCGGCGGCCAGCCACTCCGGCAGCCCCTCGGAACTGGCGACGGCTGCCCACACCCGCGGGACGGGGTGGGGCAGCCGGAGGGTGAACCGCAGAACGTGCAGGTCACCGTGGGTCTCGCTGGTACCGGGCTCGATCGTGGTCGTCGCATCGGTCATGGTTCCAGCGTGACCCGGCGGGGAGCGTTCCGCACCCGTGGCGCGAAAGCCCCCCGGAGGCCTCAGACGCCGGCGTAGGAGTGCTTGCCGGTGACGAAGATGTTCACGCCGTAGTAGTTGAAGATCCAGCAGCCGAAGGCGATCAGCGCCAGGTAGGCGGCCTTGCGGCCCTTCCAGCCGGCGGTGGCGCGGGCGTGCAGGTAGCAGGCGTACGCGACCCAGGTGATGAAGGACCAGACCTCCTTGGGGTCCCAGCCCCAGTAGCGGCCCCAGGCGTCGCCCGCCCAGATCGCGCCCGCGATGATGGTGAACGTCCACAGCGGGAAGACCGCCGCGTTGATCCGGTACGAGAACTTGTCGAGGCTCGACGCGGACGGCATCCGGGAGAGCACGGACTGGGCGAACGCTCCCGGCTCCTGTCCGTTGGCGAGCTTGTTCTCGTAGCTGTCGCGGAAGAGGTAGATCAGGGTGCCGATGCCGCCGATGAAGAACACGGCGCCGCAGATGATGGCGGTGGAGACGTGGATCCACAGCCAGTACGAGTGCAGCGCGGGCACCAGCTGGTCACTGGAGGTGTAGAGCACCGTGGTCGCGAGCCCGAGGTCCAGCAGGACGGCGGTGACCAGGATCAGGCCCATCCAGCGGACGTTCTTCTTCAGCGCGAGCAGGGTCAGGTACGCGCCGACCGCCACCACGGAGAAGGTGATGGAGAACTCGTACATGTTGCCCCAGGGGGCACGCTGCACGGACAGGGCTCGGGCGACGACCCCGCTTGCCTGGATGACGAAGGCGAGCACGGTCATGGAGACCGCGATCCGCCCGTACAGGTCGCCCTTGAACGTGCCGCCGGCCGCGCCGGGCCCGTCCGGGACGTCGCGGGATCCGGCGGCGGACCGGGTGATGATCTTCGGCCGGTCCAGTACGGCGGTGCCGCCGGCCTTCTGCGCGACCTGGACCTTCACCGCCGGCGCGGCGGCCTCCTCGGTGGTCAGCGCGGCGGCGGTGCGGCCGACCTTGCTGCGGCTGCCGAACACCCACTCCGCGATGTGCGCGAAGAAGGCCAGCGTGTAGACGGCCATCGAGGAATAGATCAGCACATTGCTGGTGTGTGCCAGATTCTCGTTGGTTGCGGCGGCGAGAGTCACTTCTCAGCCCCTTCGGAAGGTTCTACGGAGGACGCGTCGACGACGTCGGGGTCCGGATCGGGATCGGGATCGGTGTCAGGGCCGGGCGCTGTGGGCGCCACGGCGTTGAGCGTGACCGCGAGATCGGCCAGCTCCTCGGGAAGCTTCGCGGACTCGCTGCGGCCGAGCCCCGCCATTTCGACGACGGTGACGCCGTCGTCGCCGCGTACGGCCCGGACCCAGACCCGGCGCCGCTGGATGAAGAGGGAACCGGCGAGACCGGCGATCGCGCCGATGGCCCCGGTGAGCGCCCAGCCGCTGGCGGGCTGCTCCGAGATCTGGAAGCTGGCCCATTCCTGGAGGCCCTCGAAGGTGATGGAGCCGGCGCCGTCGGGCAGCTTCATCGTCTCGCCGACGAGCAGCCGCTTCTTGAGCTGCTTGCCCTCGGAGTCCTTGAACTCCTTCATCTTCGACGTGTTCAGCTGGTACACGTTCTGCGCCAGCCCGGAGTTGACGCCGAGGGAGCCGTGGAAGCCGTTGAGCGCGAGAACCGGCATGTCGGCGGCCGGGAACTGCGAGAACATCGTGCCCTCGCCTTTGCCCGCGAAGGTCGGCACGAAGAACGCCTGGAAGCCCAGCTGGTCCGTCTTGCCGTTCTTGTCGCGGTAGCCGTCCATCACCTTGATGGCACCGCTCGACGTGACGTTGTTGTCGATGGGCAGCAGCGGCACGGCGGCCTTGTAGACCTCCTTGCCCCTGCCGTCCTTGACGGAGACGACGGGCGCGTAGCCGTGGGCGTTGAGATAGACCTTCGTGCCGTCGACGACGAGGGGGTCGTTGACCTTGATGACGGACTTCTCGGGCTTGCCGTAGGCGCCCTTGGAGTACGTCACGTGCGCCTCGTAGGTGCGGGGCGTGCCGATCTGCGGGCCGCTGCGCTCGTACGTGCCGATGAAGTCGTCGAGGGTGAAGCTGAAGGGGGCGAGCGAGTCGTTGTCGAAGAGCGAGCCGGACTTGAAGTTGTCGTACTGGGTGATCGTGTTGGAGAACCCGTCGCCCTCGACGATCAGCTTGGCGCCCTCCGACTTGAAGAGCTGCCCCACGGCGAAGGCCACCAGCATCACGATCAGCGCGATGTGGAACATCAGGTTCCCGGCCTCGCGCAGATAGCCCCTCTCGGCGGCGACCGCGTCCCCGTCGACATGGGCCCGGTAGCGGCGCTTGCGCATCATCCCGAGCGCGGCCTCACGGACCTGCTCGGGCTCGGCCTCGGTGCGCCAGGTGGTGTACGCGGGCAGCCGGGTCAGGCGCTTGGGAGCGCCCGGGGGGCGGCTGCGCAGCTGGCCGATGAAGGTGCCGGTGCGCGGCACGATGCAGCCGATGAGCGAGACGAACAGCAGGATGTAGATCGCGGAGAACCACACCGAGCTGTAGACGTCGAAGAACTGGAGCTTCTCGTAGATCGGCGTGACGGTGGTGTGGAGGCTCTTGAAGGTCTGCACCTTGAGCTCGTCGACGCTGTTCTGGGGGATCAGCGAGCCGGGAATGGCGCCGAGCGACAGCATGAAGAGCAGGATCAGGGCGACCCGCATGGAGGTGAGCTGGCGCCAGAACCAGCGGGCCCAGCCGATGATCCCCATGGTGGGGAGGTTCGCCAGGGTCTCCTCGCGCGGGGCGGTGGAGAGCTGGGAGCCGGCGGCGCCGAGTTCACGGGCGGTCTCCCGGTCCCGCGCGGCGCGTACCTCCCGCTCGTCGCGGTGCTCGCGCTCCTGGGAGGGGTTGGACTTGGTGTTGCTCATCGGTACTCAGATCCCCACCTGGAAGCCGGACGACCAGCCCTGCAATTCCTGCATCATGCTGCCCCATACGCCGGTCAGCAGGAGCAGCCCGGTCACGATCATCATGCCGCCGCCGATGCGCATGACCCAGGAGTAGTGGCGCTTGACCCAGCCGAACGCGCCGAGTGCCTTGCGGAAGGCGACGGCGGCGAGCACGAACGGGATGCCCAGCCCGAGGCAGTAGGCGACGGTCAGTATCGCTCCGCGCCCGGCGGTGCCCTGGTCCATCGCGAGGATGCTCACCGAGCTCAGTGTCGGGCCGAGGCAGGGCGTCCAGCCGATCCCGAAGAGCGCGCCGAGCAGCGGGGCACCCACGAGGCCGGTCACCGGCTTCTTGTGGATGCGGAACTCGCGCTGGGTCATCCACGGCATCAGGCCCATGAAGAAGACCCCCATGAGGATCATCAGCACGCCGAGGACCTTGGTGAGCGGCCCGCTGTTCTCCTGGAGCGTGTCGCCGAAGTAGCCGAAGAGCGCGCCGCCGGAGACGAACACGGCGGTGAAGCCGGCCACGAAGAGCGAGGCGCCCGCGACCATGCGCCCCCGTCGGGCCTCGGCCAGATCGGCGCCGCTGACCCCGGTGACGTAACTGAGGTAGCCGGGGACGAGCGGCAGGACGCAGGGCGAGAAGAAGGACACGAGCCCGCCCAGCATGGCGATGGGCAGGGCGACCAGAAGGGCCCCGCTCAGGACCGTGTCGTTCTGCGTGGCGGCGGCAAGGGCGATCACCTGGTCACTTCTCCGCGATCAAGGGGTCGAGCATCTCGCGCAGCCGGGTGTCGTCGAGCGGGCCCACGAAGCGGGCGGCCAGCTTCCCCTCCCGGTCGATGACGACGGTCGACGGGATGGACTGCAGCTTGAGCGTTCCCTTGGGGAAGCGCAGCAGGAGCTTGCCGGCCCGGTCGTAGAAGCTGGGGTAGGTGACCCCGAAGTCCTTCTCGAAGTTGATGGCCTGGGCCCGCTCCGGGTCGCGGGTGTTGATCCCGACGAACTGGACGCCCTGGTCCTTCGTCTCCTTGGCCACCTTGGTGAAGTACTTCGATTCCAGCCTGCAGGGGGCGCACCACGAGCCCCAGACGTTGAGGACGACGACCTTGCCCTTGTAGTCGGCGACGTCGAGCTTCTCGCCGTCCAGGCTCTCGCCGTCGAGCCTCGGAGCGTCGACCCGCTCGCCCTTGGCCACGGTCGAGATCCCGCCGTTGCCCGTGACGAAGTTCGTGTCGCCGCCGCCGCTGGTCTGGTTGCCCGTGCCGCACGCGCTCAGCGTCAGTGCGAGCGCGGCGGCCGCCGCGGGAGCGGCGAGCAGGGTGAAGCGGCGTCGGGATGCGCGGCCTTGGCTCATGTGAAAAGTTTCGCATGGCGGTTTCGGGGATCTTGGGCACCCCCCTCGGTGCCCGTAAAGCCCGTTGTCAGGCTTGTTTAAAGAACGCGTTCCAGCCGCCCGCGGGTTGCTGTCCGACCTCCAGCGTACGGAGCTTCGCGAGCACCGCCGGGTCCTGGACATCGAGCCAGTCGACGAACTGCCGGAATGAGACGAGACGCACATCCGGCTTCCCCGCGATGTGCTTGAGCGCGTCCTCGACCGCATCCATGTAGATGCCGCCGTTCCACTCCTCGAAGTGGTTTCCGATGTAGAACGGGGCACGGTTCGTCTCGTACGCGCGCTTGAAACCGCTGATGTACGACTGGGTGGCCTGTTCGCGCCAGCCCGGATAGCGGGACGGCATTCCCTTGGTCGAATTCTTCGACTGGTTGGCCAGGATGTTGTAGTCCATCGAGAGGACCTCGAAGGTGTGGCCGGGGAACGGCATGCCCTGGAGGGGCAGGTCCCAGACGTCCATGCGCTTCGAGGGCCAGACCTGGGTGCCGCCGGGCGAGCTGGCGTCGTAGCGCCAGCCGAGCTTCTTCGCCGTGGGAAGCAGATTGTCCTGTCCGAGCAGACAGGGGGCGCGGCTGCCGATGAGTTCCTTGCGGTAGTCGAAGGGCAGTGGATCCTGGTCGGTCCAGCCGGTGTTGGTACGCCATTCGGTGACGAAGGAGATCGCCTGGTCGATTTCGCTCTGCCACTGGGAGGCGGACCAGTTCTCGACGGATCCGGAACCGGCGCAGAAATGCCCGTTGAAGTGGGTGCCGATCTCGTGGCCGTCGTACCAGGCCTGGCGTACGTTCGTCAGCGTCGCCTTGAGGTGTTCGTCGGTGAGATAACCGATGTCGGAGGCGCCGACGGGGTTGTTGGGCGGGCGGTAGAGCGATTTCTTCGACTCGGGCAGGAGGTAGATCCCGGAGAGGAAGAACGTCATCCCCGCGTTGTGTTCCTTGGCGAGTTTCAGAAAGCGCGGGAAGAGGCCGTTGCCGACCTCGCCGGCGCCGTCCCAGGAAAAGATCACGAACTGCGGCGGCTTCTGACCTGGTTCGAGCGGGACCGGCGCGGGCGGCTGGTGCGGCTGCTTTCCTGTGTCGGCGGTGGAACCGTCCCCGATGGACCTGACGTCCTTCTTCGCGGGCCCGGTCCCCTTGGCGGTCCCGTCGGCACCCTTCTCACCCTTGCCCGGACCTGTCCGGCCGGTGTCGGAGGAGTCGGACGAACTGCAGCCCGCCACCCCGATGGCGGCCGCGGCCCCAAGTCCGGCTCCGAGCAAACCCCTTCGGCTGATGTCACGCATGCGGTTCCCATCTGCGGTCGTTTTGCCTCATGTCCATACAAACTGCCAAAGGCTTAGATGGGCGAAGCAACACGAGGGTTCCCCGAAATAGCACACAATTCTTTACGGAACCAGCCCCCAGCCATGACCGAACACAAGACCTAGGATCTGCGAACCGTGAAGGGGCATGCCGAAACCCCGGACGGTCGGACTCCGCCCGGTCGGCCCAACCGGATCAAGCCCGCCGGGCAACCCTGGAGATCCCAGGGCCCCGGCCCAGGGGCCGGCTACGCGCCGACCCCCTTCGACGCCCCCTTCACCGGCTTCGCCCCCGCCAGTAGATGCGTCGGCACCAGATCCCGGGCCGGCTCCGAGTACCCGACCGACACGATCTTGTCGCCCTGGTAGGTGAAGCTGGTCAGCGAGGCGAGCGTGCACTGCCGCTTGCGCGGGTCGTGCCACAGCCGCCGCCGCTCCACGAAGCTCCGCACGATCCAGATCGGCAGCTGATGGCTGACGCACACCGCCTCGTGCCCGCGGGCCGCGTCCCGCGCCGCGTCCAGGGCGCCCATCATCCGTACGACCTGCTCGATGTACGGCTCACCCCACGACGGCCGGAACGGGTTCGTCAGGTGCTTCCAGTTGTCCGGCTTGCGCAGCGCCCCGTCGCCGACGCCGAAGGTCTTGCCCTCGAAGACGTTGGCCGCCTCGATGAGCCGGCCGTCGGTGGCGAGGTCCAGTCCGTGCGTCTTGGCGATCGGCGTCGCCGTCTCCTGGGCCCGCTCCAGCGGGGAGGCGACGACATGCGTGATGTCGCGCTTCTCCAGGTGCTCGGCGACCCGGTCGGCCATCTGCCGGCCGAGCTCGGAGAGGTGGTAGCCGGGGCGGCGCCCGTACAGGACTCCGTCCGGGTTGTGCACCTCTCCGTGGCGCATCAGGTGGACGACGGTGATGTCCTCACGCCCCGCGCCGCTGCCGTTGTTCCTGCTACTGCTGCTGTTGTTGGTGCTACTGCTGCTGTTGTTCTCGCTCATGCGGTGGCCTCCGATGCGGCGCGGGCTGCGGCGGGCAGCGCGGCGGCGATCCGCTCGACGGCCCGGGTGTCGTGGGCGGTGGAGACGAACCACGACTCGAACGCCGACGGCGGCAGATAGACGCCCTGCGCCAGCATCGAGTGGAAGAACGCGGTGAAGCGGAAAGCTTCCTGCTGCTTGGCGTCCTCGTAGTTCCGGACCGGCCGGTCCGTGAAGAAGACGGAGAACATGTTGCTCGCCGCCTGCACGGTGTGCGCGACGCCCTCCTTGGCCAGGGCCTCGCTCACCAGCCCCCGGATCTGCGCGGACACCGCGTCGACCTTCGCGTACGCGGCGTCGTCCAGCAGGCGCAGCTGGGCGAGACCGGCGGCGGTCGCGACCGGGTTCCCGGAGAGGGTGCCGGCCTGGTAGACCGGGCCGGCCGGGGCCAGGTGCGCCATCACGTCGGCGCGCCCGCCGAAGGCCGCGGCCGGGAAGCCGCCGCCCATCACCTTGCCGAAGGTCATCAGGTCGGGCCGCACCCCGTCGATGCCGAACCAGCCGGCCTTCGAGGTACGGAACCCGGTCATGACCTCGTCGGAGATGTACAGCGCGCCGTTGGCGGCGCAGATCTCCTTGAGCCCGGCGTTGAAACCGTCCATCGGCGGCACGACGCCCATGTTGCCCGGCGATGCCTCGGTGATCACACAGGCGATCTCGCCGGGCTGCGCGGCGAACGCGGCCCGCACGGCCGCCAGGTCGTTGTACGGCACCACGATCGTGTCGCCGGCCTGGGCGCCGGTGACCCCCGGCGTGTCGGGCAGCCCGAAGGTCGCCACCCCGGACCCGGCGGCGGCGAGCAGTGCGTCGACGTGACCGTGGTAGCACCCGGCGAACTTCACGATCTTCGCCCGGCCGGTGAAGCCCCGGGCGAGGCGGATCGCGGACATGGTCGCCTCGGTGCCGGACGACACGAGCCGTACCTGCTCCACCGGCTCGACCCGGGCGACGATCTCCTCGGCGAGCGCGACCTCGCCCTCACCGGGCGTACCGAACGAGGTGCCGCGGGCGACAGCCTCCTGAACTGCGGCGATGACCTCGGGGTGGGAATGGCCGAGAATCATCGGCCCCCACGAACACACAAGGTCGACGTACTCACGTCCGTCGGCATCGGTGAGGTACGGACCGGTACCGGACACCATGAAGCGGGGCGTACCGCCCACGGCCCGGAAGGCACGTACAGGAGAGTTCACGCCGCCGGGCGTCACGAGGGACCCGCGGTCGAAAAGCGTCTGCGAAACTGGGGCGTCATAGGGAAAGCTCACACATGCCATGGTGTCAGAGCCACGGACGGTCTTGCGGACGGGTGTTTCACCGCACGCCCGTGGGGGAGGTCACTGACACGATGATCGGGTTGCGCGGCGGGGGCTGTGTCTCCTAGTTAGTAGTCGGGTGGATGAGATATGCATCGCGGTGGCGGAGTGGGCGAAGGGACCGACGACCTGGGGCCCGAGCCTGCCCGGCGGGGTCGGCACCGGCGCGAGGCTGAGCGCAGGCAGGGTATACAGGCCGGTGGTGCGCAGGTGGGCGGCGGAGCCGAAAGCAGGAGTAGTGGCCGGGTGGGGGTGACCTACAAGTATTTCGGGGCTCCCGACGGGGCCACTGCCGCACGTGTGCCCATTTCCATGCGCCCTGAGGAGCTCGGCGGTGACGAGCTGGGCATGGGCGGCATGTTCAGCAAGATCAAGCCGGAGACGGTGGCCGCGATGGTCCTCACCGGCATACAGGGCATACCCCTGCACAAGGTCCCGCCGCTGGAACTGGTCGTCCTGCACCCCGACTACGCGGTGGTACGGCTCCCGATGACGGTCGTGGACCCGCTGCGCGGCGTCGGCGAGGAGTCGGTGGGTGCCGCCGCCTTCATCTGGTCCACCGTCCCGGACCGCGGCGGCCCGCGCGACGCGTACAACGTCTACCAACTGCTGCACGAGTGGCAGGACTTCAGCCACCGGCTGCACGACGCGGGGCATCAGGCGTACTGCCTGGTGTGGCCCTGACCTGGGGTTCACTGGGGGATGGGTGGGGCCTCCGGGCCCCTTCCACGCCCGCCCGCCCGTGCCGGAGACGGCGTCGCGCGTATCCCGCTCACCCCGTGACCTCCGGCGCGATCTCCTTGATCAGGCCCTCGACGAGGGTCCTGATCTCGTCGCGGATGGGGCGGACGGCTTCCACGCCCCGGCCGGCCGGGTCGTCGAGCTTCCAGTCGAGGTAGCGCCTGCCGGGGAAGACGGGGCAGACGTCGCCGCAGCCCATCGTGATGCACACGTCCGACTCGCGGACCGCGTCGACGGTGAGGATCTTCGGCGTCTCGGCGGAGATGTCGATGCCGGCCTCGGCCATCGCCTCGACGGCGGCGGGGTTGACCGCGGCGCCGGGGTCCGAGCCGGCGGAGCGGACCTCGACACGGTGCCCGGCCAGGTGGGTCAGCCAGGCAGCCGCCATCTGGGAGCGGCCGGCGTTGTGGACACAGACGAACAGGACGGACGGCTTGCCGGAGGAGTCGGCCATGATGATCGTTCTCTCTCGTCGCACGGCGGAACTCACCCGCCAATGACTTCAGCCCTCACTGATATCAGCGGGCAATGATGTGAGAATATCAGTGCATGCTGACTTCAGTCGACACTGATTTGATCCGGGTGCTGGGCGATCCGCTCCGCCTCCGGATCGTGACCCTGCTGGCGCGCGAGACGCTCTGCACGACGCACCTGGTCGAGGAGACCGGGGCGAAGCAGACCAACCTGTCCAACCACATGAAGGTCCTGCGCGAGGCGGGTGTGGTGGAGACGGAGCCGTGCGGCCGCTTCACCTACTACAAGCTGCGCCCCGAGGTCCTCGCCGGCCTCTCGGCGCAGTTCGCGGCGCTGGCCGAGTCCGCCCGTACCGCGGTCGGGAACAAGCGGGCCTGCCCGTGACCACCACCGAGCCCACCACCTCCCCCGCTCCGGTCGGCGGTGGGGACGACTCGATCGTCCGGAAGCTCTCCACCCTCGACCGCTACCTCGCCGTGTGGATCCTGCTCGCCATGGCCGTCGGTCTGGGGCTGGGGCGGATGGTCCCCGGGATGAACGACGCGCTGGCGAAGATCGAGGTCGGCGGCATCTCGCTGCCGATCGCGCTCGGCCTGCTCGTCATGATGTACCCGGTGCTGGCCAAGGTCCGCTACGACAAGCTCGACAGCGTCACCGGCGACCGCAGGCTGATGGTGTCCTCGCTGGTCATCAACTGGCTCGTCGGACCCGCCGTCATGTTCGCCCTCGCGTGGACCTTCCTGCCGGACCTGCCCGAGTACCGCACCGGCCTGATCATCGTGGGCCTCGCCCGCTGCATCGCCATGGTCATCATCTGGAACGACCTCGCCTGCGGCGACCGCGAGGCCGCCGCCGTCCTCGTCGCCCTGAACTCGGTATTCCAGGTCCTGGTCTTCGGCGTGCTGGGCTGGTTCTACCTGGACCTGTTGCCGCAATGGCTGGGCCTCGGCGACGGACAGGGCCTGGACGTCCCCGTGTGGCACATCGCCCTCAACGTCATCGTCTTCCTCGGCGTGCCGCTGCTCGCCGGCTTCCTCACCCGCCGCATCGGCGAGAAGAAGATGGGCCGCGACAGCTACGAGGCGAAGTTCCTGCCGCGGATCGGCCCCTGGGCCCTGTACGGACTGCTGTTCACGATCGTCATCCTCTTCGCCCTCCAGGGAAAGACGATCACCTCGCAGCCGCTGGACGTCGTACGGATCGCGCTCCCGCTGCTGGTGTACTTCGCGATCATGTTCTTCGGCTCCTTCCTGCTCGGCAAGGCACTCGGGCTCGCCTACGACCGCACGGCGACCCTGGCCTTCACGGCGGCGGGCAACAACTTCGAACTGGCCATCGCCGTCGCCATCGCGACCTTCGGCGTCACCTCCGGCCAGGCGCTGTCCGGCGTGGTCGGCCCGCTCATCGAGGTGCCCGTCCTGATCGGGCTGGTGTACGTGGCGCTGGCCTGGCGCAAGAAGTTCGCCGCCGCGGCCCTCGACACCCCGGGAAGGGACACCTGATGCACTGCCTCGACTGCCGCACCGCGGGAACGCACACCCCCACCGTCGCGTCCAGCGGGTACGCCGGGACGGCGGCCGGCTGCGGGTGGAGACAGACACGGACACGTGGTCGGCCGGGGCGGTCGTCTCGGCGACCGGTACCTGGTGGTGCCCCTTCCTGCCCACCGTCCCCGGCCGGGGGCCGTTCACCGGCCGGCAACTCCACACCACCGGATACCGGCGGCCGTCCGGCTTCGCCGGGCAACGCGTCGTCGTGGTCGGCGGGAACTCCGGCGCGCAGATCGCCGCCGACCTCGCCACCCACGACGGCATCGGCCTGACCTGGGCCACCCAGCGCCCGCCGCGCTTCCTCGCCGACGACGTCGACGGCCGAGCCCTGTTCGACGCGGCCACCGCCCGACGCCGCGCCCTGGAGGAAGGCCGTACGGACGTCGCCTCGCTCGGCGACAACGTCGCCGTCCCGCCCGTGCGCGAGGCACGGGACGCCGGACTGCTCAAGGCGTCCCCGATGTTCACCCGGCTCGCCGCCGACGGCATCGAGTGGGCGGACGGCACACGGGCCGAAGCCGACTCCGTGATCTGGTGCACCGACTTCCGGCCGGCCCTCTCCCACCTCGCCCCGCTGGACCCAAGGGGACCGCGCGGGCGTATCCCCACGCACGGGACTCGGGCGGTCGAGGAGCCGCGCCTTCATCTGCTCGGTTACGGCGACTGGACCGGCCCCGCGTCCACGACGCTCATCGGCGTCGGCCGCCCGGCCCGCGACGCCGCCACCGAGATCGCAGAACTCCTCAGCCGCTGAGGGCGGTTGAGGACCGGCACCTTTGGCCACCGGCCGCTGACGACCGCCGGCTCACCCTGCCGCGCCGGCCGAGGCACGAACACCGGCCCGGGATCAGGGGCGCAGGTCGAGCATGGCGGACATGGCCGCCACTACGGGCGGGGCGACCTTGTAGTAGACCCAGGTCCCGCGCCGCTCGGAGGTCAGCAGGCCGGCCTCGCGCAGCTTCTTCAGGTGGTGGGAAACGGTCGGCTGGGAGACGCCGACGTCGGAGATGTCGCACACGCACGCCTCACCGCCCGGATGGGAGGCGACCTTGGAGAACAGGCGCAGCCGCACCGGGTCGGACAGCGCCTTGAACATCACGGCCATCCTCTCCGCGTCACCCTGCGACAGCTCGCCCGCGGTGATCGGCGGGCAGCACGGCACCACCGTCGCGGGATCCAGGACCGGCAGCTCCACGACCTCTGATTTCGACATGTGTCTATGTTGACATCCATCGATACCGCCTGCAAGCTTCATACATAGACATCGATCGAAACAGAGACCGGAAACGGTCACCCACCCTGGAGGACATCACCGCCATGACCACCACCGCAGACCTCCCGGTCGTCGTCATCGGCGCCGGCCCCGCCGGGCTGGCGGCCGCCGCCCACCTCGTCGGGCGCGGCATCGAACCGCTGGTCCTGGAGGCCGGCCCGACGGCCGCCACCGCGGTGCGGGGCTGGTCGCACGTGCGGCTGTTCTCCACCTGGGGCGAACTGACCGACCCGGCCGCCAGGAAGCTCCTGGCACCGACCGGCTGGGCCGAGCCCGACGCGGACACCTGCCCCACGGGCGGCGACTGGGCCGGGCGGTACCTCCAGCCGCTCGCCGATGCCCTCGGGGACAGGGTCCGCTACGACGCCACCGTCACCGGGGTCTCCCGCCTCGGCCGCGACCGGATCGTCGACGCCGACCGCGAGCAGCGGCCCTTCACCGTCCGCATCGCGCTCGCCGGCGGCGGCGAGGAGCGGATTCTGGGCCGGGCCGTGATCGACGCGTCCGGTACCTGGTCCACCCCCGGCCCGATCGGTGCCGACGGGCTCCCCGCCCTGGGCGAGCACGCCGCGTCCGCCCGGATCTCCTACCGGATCCCCGACGTCAAGGACCCGGCCGTCCGCGCCCGGTACGCGGGTAGGCGCACTGCGGTCATCGGCTCGGGCGCCTCCGCTTTCACCGCCCTCGCCGCCCTCGCCGACGTCGCGAAGGAGGAGCCCGGTACCCACTCCGTGTGGATCCTGCGCCGCGGCATCAGCGGCTCCACCTTCGGCGGCGGATCCGCCGACCAGCTTCCCGCCCGCGGCGCCCTGGGCCTGGCCGCCAAGGCCGCCGTCGACGACGGACACGCCGATGCCGTCACCGGCTTCCGCACCGAAGTCATCGAGACCGCCGACGACGACCGTCTGGTCCTCGTCGGTGAGGACGGCCGGCGCCTCGACCCGGTGGACGAAGTCATCGTCCTGACGGGCCTGCGCCCCGAGCTGTCGTTCCTGTCGGAGCTGCGCCTCGCCCTGGACGAGCGCCTGCAGGCGCCGGTCGAGCTCGCCCCGCTCATCGACCCGAACCAGCACTCCTGCGGCACCGTCCACCCGCACGGTCACCGCGAGCTGTCCCATCCCGAACAGGGCGTCTACCTGGTCGGCATGAAGTCCTACGGCCGCGCCCCGACCTTCCTCGCCATGACCGGCTACGAGCAGGTCCGCTCCGTCACCGCCGCCCTCGCCGGCGACGCCGAGGCCGCCGACCGCGTCGAACTCGCCCTCCCCGAAACCGGAGTCTGCGGCGGCCCCGGACTCTTCGACGACCCGGCCCCGGCCGCCGGGGACACGGCGTCCGGCGGGTGCTGCGGTTCCTGAACGAAGCGCCCCGGCCGGGGCGCTTCGTTCCGCGTCAGGAAGAACGTCATGTCACGAGTGCGGCGGATGCCCGCTGCCGTTCGGGCTGCTTGCCGCCGTCTCGGGGCGTGCGGCCCTGACGGGGCTGGGCACGGCGCCCGGCAGCGCGGCGGGGCGGGTGTCCGGCTCAGCGGCGGTGGCATCGGCCGCCGCGCGGCGACGGGCCGCGAAGGCGGTCGCGACGAGGGTGAGTGCGACGGTCCCGGAGAGCGCGGGCCAGTACACGTAACGGTAGTTGGACTCCGGCGCCGTGGGCAGGTAGGCGAGGATGTACAGGAGTGAGCTGGCCCCGATGAGCCGGAGTTCGCGGGCGTAGGGGCCGGGCCACCGGCGGCGCAGCACGAGGACCAGCGAGACGGCCAGCCAGAACCAGCCCTGGAACAGCATCGGCAGGTCGCGGGCGAAGCCGGTCACGTAGTTCTGCAGGGCGAACCTCAGCGTGTCGTTCAGCGGCTCCTTGCGCACTTCGGGGTGCAGCCGGGCGCCGGCATTGACGTGGGTGCCGTTCCAGAAGACCTGGTTGCTCTGGAAGAGCAGCTTGGTGAAGACCCGGCCCCGGTACTCGGCGTAGCCCTTCCAGTGCCGCGGCATCTGCCGCATCCACATCCGGACGACGACGTCGGCGTGCCGGTCCAGATACGTCACGTCGAACGGCCGGTCGTGGGGGAAGCACTGGAGGTACGCGTCGGACGCGATGTGCCGCTTCTGGCAGGTGGCGGCGGTGGTGACCAGGCGGTCGCGCAAGTCCGCGCTCGCGCCGGCCTGTTCGGCGGCGGTGCGCATCTGGGCCGGGGTGAGCACATGGGCGAGATCGTCCACCGGGATCACCGCGTACACCCGGGTGGCCAACGGGGTCGTGACCGCGGACACGGCGGCGCTGCCGGCGATCACGGCCGCGGCGAAGACAGCGGTGGCGGCCAGCCAGCGGCGTCGGCCCGGGGCGGGCCATGCCGCGAGGACCAGCAGGGCGAAGACCGGGATCGCGGCGGGGACACCGTTCTTCCGCACGAGGGCGGCGTACACGAGGAACAGCATGCCCAGCACCAGCAGGGCCCAGCGGGTCCTGGGCCGGTCCCGCGGCAGGTCGCGCACGGTGAGCGCGATCGCGAAGACCGCGAGGAGCGCGTACGCGAGGTGCACGTCCTTCCACACCACTCCCGTGAGGTTCATGATGTGCGGCGCGAAGCCGACGGCCAGCACCGCGAGGGAGAGCCCGCGGCTGCCGGTCTTCTTCCACACCAGCCGGGCCAGGACCCACAGCGTCCCCCACAGCACGGCGGCCTGGAGGGCGGCCATGGCCGAGAAGTCCCCCGTGATCCCGATGAGCAGCCGCCACGCGAGTGCCATCACCGGTGGATGCCAGTCGTTCACCGGTTCGTCCCCCAGCGCCTGCCACAGCTGGGTGTTGCTGTCCGCGCTGAGGTATCCGGGGTGAAAGACGGTGGCCACGGCGTATCCGCAGGCCGCCGCGACGGCCGCCAGGCACCACGGCCACAGCGTGCCGTCCTTCCAGCCTCTGCGCAGCACGGCGGTCCACCGGTTGACGGTTCCGGACATATGGGCGGGTCCTCCCAGCCGATGGGTGAGGGATCGCGTCGTCGCTCAACTGTGCTTCGAGGGCTCGCAGTTCGCAGTTCGCAGGCAGCGCGACAGGAATCTATGCGTATCGGACTCCAAAGGACAAACCGGAACTATTATTCACCTGCTCGACGCGGCCACCGTGCAGAACGCACGGCCCGGTCCGGTCACCCCCGGACGCCCGCCGGCACGGCCGGCACCCGTCGGCCAGCCCTATTCGGCCATTCATTGGCCGAAGAATGATCTTCAGCTGACCTGTCGAACCTGCCGATGCAGGAGGCACCGAAACTGAGGGAGGCCTGCCATGGGCGACACTCTGCTGGCCCTGTCCATCCCCGTGCTGGTCTTCTCCGGCGGCATCTTCGCCGCAGGTGAGAGCTGGTGGCGGCGCCGGCACCCGGCGCCGCCGTCCCCGTACACCCATCAGGCGGCCCGGCTCGCCGAGCGCGCGATGCTGGTGGACGCCGAGAGGATCGTGGACGGCGCGTACGAGACCGTCGGCGCGCTCTACGACGAACCGAGTGCGCCGGGCGCACGTTTTCCGGCCACGGGCATCACCCCCGGGGCGGCTGCCAGCCAGGGTCGCGACCGGTCAGTGCGAGCACCCGCACGAAGGGGCTAGCCCCCTCCGGTACGGGGAACGGCTCGCCGAACACCTTCGCCTCCCGGGCCTTCGGCGCCATCGCGGCCATGGCCGGGGCGAGCTCGTTCACCACGTCCGCGTCCGGCACGAATTCCTGACCGGTCGCGCGGGCCAGGTCCCACACGTGGACGGTCAGGTCGCCGAGCACCATGTGGCCGACGGTCCGGGCCGGGAACCCCATGGAACCCGCGGTCCCGTCCTCCGCGCCGGGCCTGGCCCACGCCTCGACCAGCGCGGCCGTCTGCTCGCCGAAGCGGTCGCGCCAGTCCCCGGTGACCGCGTCCGGGGTCTCACCGAACTCCACGTCCTGCCGGGCCGCCAGGGCCGTGAAGTTGACGACCACCTGGGTGAGGTGGCTGACCAGGGCGCGGACGTCGTACTCCGCGCAGGGTGTGGGGCCGTCCAGCCGGCTGTCGTCGATCCCACGGACCACGGGCAGCGCGCCGCCGGCCGCCGCGTCCAGCAATTCACTGATCTTCTTCATGGTTCGACCATGCCCGCGGCGGCGGCCGGGGTCTTGAAGAAACACGACAGGCAGACACCACAGGCAGACACGACGGGGGAACCGGACAGCCGGACGCGGGATCGGCCGCGGCATAGGATCGGCCGTCATGGCTGGCTCCCAGGGTCCCCGGCATGACACCCGCGGCATCGTCGACGCCTCCGAACTGTTCACGCACGTACGGTTCCGGCGGCGCGAACCCGCCCCCGCACTGCGTCCGTACCTGGAGCACTACTGGCTGATCGACTGGGATCTGCCCGAGCCCTACGCCTCCCACCTGGTCCCCCACCCGAGCGTCAACCTGGTCTTCGAGCGGTACGCGGGCTGCGGCGACGACGAGGCCGGATTCGCCGAGGTCTCGGGCATCGGCCTGGAGCTGTTCACCCAGAAGCTGGAGGGGCGCGGGCGGGTCTGCGGGGTGCAGTTCCGGCCCGGCGGCTTCCACCCGTTCGCACCGGACCGGCCGGTGGCCCGGTGGACGGGGCGCCGGGTCCCGGCCGCCGAGGTGTTCACGCCGCCCGCCGCGCCGTCCGCCGTCCTGGACCCCGGCCCGGAGGACGAGCGGATCGCGGCGCTCGACGCGTACCTGCTGGCGCTCGGCCCCGAACCGGATCCGCGGGCCGACCGGGCGATGGCCCTGGCCGAGCTGATCCGCACCGACCGCACGGTCCGCCGCGTCAGCGCACTCGCCCGCGCCGAGGGGGTGTCGGTGCGCTCGCTCCAGCGGCTGTTCGCCACGTACGTCGGGGTGGGCCCCAAGTGGGTCATCCTCCGCTACCGCATCCACGAGGCGATGGAACGCGCCGCGTCGGAGCCGGACGTGGACTGGGCGGCGCTCGCCGCGGATCTCGGCTACAGCGACCAGGCGCACCTGGTCAGGGACTTCACGGCGACGGTGGGCGTGCCGCCGACCGCGCTGACCGCCCACTGACCGGCCAGGGCCGCCCGCCGGGCTCCCGCTGACTGTCAGTGCCCCGTCCTACAGTTCTGGCATGGAGCGCACCACAGCATCATCCGTACGGATCGAGCCCTGGTCGCAGAGCGACCTGGAGCTGCTCCGCCGTGCCAACGCACCGGAGCTGATGGACCATCTGGGCGGCCCCGAGTCGGAGGAGCAGCTCATAGGGCGTCACGGCCGCTACGTGGCGCTGAGCGCGGACCGGACGGGCCGGGGCAGGATGTTCCGCATCGCGCTGACCGGCGAGGACGAGGCCGTGGGCACCATCGGGTTCTGGGAGCGCACCTGGCGGGGCCGGGAGGTGTACGAGACGGGGTGGGCCGTTCTCGCGGGGTTCCAGGGGCGGGGCATCGCGTCCGCCGCGACCGCGGCCGTGGCCGATCAGGCGCGCGCCGAGCACCGGCACCGCTATCTGCACGCGTACCCGTCCGTGGCCAACGGCGCGTCGAACGGGGTGTGCCGCAAGGCGGGGTTCACCCTGCTCGGCGAGTGCGAGGTCGAGTACCCGCCGGGCCATCCGCTGCTGACGAACGACTGGCGGCTGGACCTCCACCCGGATCACTGACCGGCGACCCGGCCGGGCCGCGGCGCTCGCACCCCGCGCGCAAGGCGATTGACGGCCGGACCCGCCTCCTGGATATTTAGCTGCATAACGCAGCTTATTCACGCACGGCCGGATACCGAGGAGACTCACCGCCACGCTCACGCTCGTCACCGGATGCCGCGGCCGCGTCGGCTCCAAGCTCGCCTCGCTCCTGCACCGCGGCGGCCCCGCCGTCCGTACCGCGTCCCGCAACCCCGCCGAGCTCTCGCTCCCGGCCGGCATCCCGGGCGTGGCCTGCGCTCTCGGGGACCCGACGACCTTCGCGGCCGCGCTGGAGGGCGTCGAGGGGCTGCTCAGACACTGGGCCGCCACCGACGGTTCACCGGCCGAGGTCACCGGCGACACCGAGAAGCTCACCGGCCGACCGGCGCGCGCGTTCGGCGCCTGGGCCGCCGAGCACGCCGCCGCCTTCCGCGCCTGAGCCCGCACGTCACCCACCGGTACCCGCCGCCACCCCCGCCCCACCGAAATCCGTGGCCCGCGCACCCGGCCCAATGGCATCCTGACCAGGTGAACGGACCGGAGATCCACCTCGAAGTCGCCCCTGAACTAAGGCTCTTCGTCGCCCACGAACGCCGCAGGGGGCGAACGGCCGTGACCACCGACGGCTCGTCCACGCTCGGCCATGTCGTCGAGTCGCTCGGGGTCCCGCTCACCGAGGCCGGACAACTCCTCGTCGACGGCCGCCCGGTCCCGGTGTCACACATTCCCGTCGCGGGCGAAGTGGTCGACGTCCACGCGGTGCGGCGCCCGCAGCAGGTGCCGGGCGCGCCCCTGCGCTTCCTCCTCGACGTCCACCTCGGCACCCTCGCGCGGCGGCTGCGGCTGCTCGGCGTCGACGCCGCCTACGAGTACGAGGACATCGGCGACCCCGCACTGGCCACGCGCTCGGCGCGGGAGCGGCGCGTCCTGCTCTCCCGGGACCGGGGGCTGCTCCACCGGCGGGAGATCTGGGCGGGGGCGTACGTCTACAGCGACCGGCCCGAGGCGCAACTACGGGACGTACTGGAGCGGTTCGCGCCCGTACTCGCCCCGTGGAGCCGGTGCACCGCGTGCAACGGACGGCTGGCGGCAGCCGACAAGGACACCGTGGGCGCACGCCTTGAGGACGGCACTCAGCGCTCGTACGACGTCTTCGCGCAGTGCACGGAGTGCGACCGGGTGTACTGGCGCGGCGCCCACCACGCCCGGCTGGAGGCGATCGTCGCCGAAGCCGTCCGCGACTTCGGCGGCTCCCCCGCCGGACCGCCGGACCCGTCCGGCGACTGACCGCGACGCGGCACCCGGACCTCGCCCGGTCCCGTTCTCACCCCGTCCCGCTGCCGACCTCACCCGTCCGGTTCTCACCCCGGCCCGCTGCCGCCCTCCCGCAGCCCCGCGATCCGCGCCGCGCTCAGCTCCGCCGTCCGCCGCATATGGGCGATGAGCAGCGCGACCTCGTCGTCGTCGTAGGCATCGAACATGGCCGACCAGCCGGCGTTCAGCTGCTCCCGGACCGCCCCGAACTCCGCCATCCGCGCGGGCACCGTCGCGACGAGCACCCGCCGCCGGTCCACCGTGTCCCGGGCGCGCGTGACGTAACCGGCCCGGTCCAGCCGGTCGACCAGCCGGGTCGCGGACCCCGTGGTGAGCCCGGTCAGCTCCGCGATCCGCCCCGTGGTGACGGGAGCCGCCTCCAGGCTGAGCAGGTTGAGGCACTGGAGATCGGTGGGGTGGAGCCGCAGCCGGTCGGCGACGGCCTGGTTGAACAGGGCGTACGCGGCCATGTAGCGGCGCGACACGGCCGAGAGCTCGGCGAGCATCGCGGTGCGACGGGGCCGGCGGGCTTCTGCGGCATGCGGAGAGTGTACGAAGCAGAGATCACCCGCCCGGCTCACCCGGGCAGCGCGTCAGAAGACGTACGCGTCCCCGGTGGTCTCAGAAGACGTACTCGTCCCCGGTGGCCGGTGCCAGCACCTCGTGTTCGCTGTTCTTCGTGTTCAGGTCCGTCGCCCCGCCGTTCCACGCGGTGTCGATCCGGACGACCACCTCCGCCGGCCGCCCCAGAAGCTGGAGTTCGAGCGCGAGCTGCCGCTGCTGCGAGCCGTCCGCGCGCAGCGGGCCCGTCCGGCACAGCACGGTCTGCCGGTCGGCCTGAAGGCATTGCGCGGGAAGCTCCTGCCGGCCGGAGAGCGGTACGGACATCCGCAGCCGGACGGTCGTCCCCGCGAGGTCCGAAGGCCCACTGTTCCGGCTGACCAGCCAGACGCCGAGGCCGGTACCCCACAGCGAGACATGACCGTGGTGCGACACATCCGCCTGCGGCTCGACGCTCCGCACCACCGGCGAAACCGTCGGCGGGACCGGCCGTGAAACCACCGGCGCACCGACGGCCGTGACCGTCCCGCCCGCACCCAGCGCCAGAGTCGACGCCATTGCCGCCGCAGCGGACACCCTCAGCAGAGCCTTACGCGTCACTAACATGTCCTGAAGATACAGATCTGCACGCATTATTCACATTTCCCGACTGGTTCGGCGCGCCTCCGGGGCACCTCGCCGCGCATGACACGCTGATCACATGTCCGTGGTCCGCTCCATCGCCCTGTTCGTCGTCGCCGCACTCTTCGAGATCGGCGGCGCCTGGCTCGTCTGGCAGGGTGTCCGGGAACACCGCGGCTGGGCCTGGATCGGTGCGGGGGTCGTCGCGCTGGCCACGTACGGCTTCGTCGCCACGCTCCAGCCGGACGGCGAGTTCGGGCGGGTGCTCGCCTCGTACGGCGGGGTCTTCGTCGCCGGGTCGATCGTCTGGGGCATGGTCGCCGATGGCTACCGGCCCGACCGCTGGGACGTGACCGGCGCGCTCGTCTGCCTGGCCGGCATGGCCGTGATCATGTACGCCCCGCGCAACCACTGACCACGCCCCTGCCTATCCTGGCCCCGTATCGATCAGCTGTCCGAGGAGCCCGCCATGGCCGCATCCCCCATCGCCGTCATCACCGGCGCGAGCAGCGGCATCGGTGCCGCGACCGCCCGGCAACTGGCGGCCGCCGGTTACCGCGTCGTGGTCACCGCGCGCCGCAAGGACCGCATCGAGGCGCTCGCCGCCGAGATCACCGCGGCGGGCCACGAGGCCACGGCGTACGCCCTGGACGTCACCGACCGCGCCGCGGTCGACGAGTTCGCCACCGCGTTCCGCAGCCTCGCCGTGCTGGTCAACAACGCGGGCGGCGCGCTCGGGGCGGACCCCGTCGCCACCGGCGACCCGGCCGACTGGCGCCAGATGTACGAGACCAACGTCATCGGCACCCTCAACGTCACCCAGGCCCTGCTCCCCGCCCTCACCGCGAGCGGCGACGGCACGGTGGTCATCCTCTCCTCGACCGCGGGCTTCTCCGCCTACGAGGGCGGCGGCGGCTACGTGGCCGCCAAGCACGGCGAGCACGTCCTGGCCGAGACCCTCCGCCTGGAGATCGTCGGCACCCCGGTCCGCGTCATCGAGGTCGCA
Organism: Streptomyces sp. NPDC050423; assembly: GCF_040655445.1. Classification (NCBI taxonomy): domain Bacteria; kingdom Bacillati; phylum Actinomycetota; class Actinomycetes; order Kitasatosporales; family Streptomycetaceae; genus Streptomyces; species Streptomyces sp. NPDC050423. Next base: position 26,865 of record NZ_JBFAJY010000009.1, on the reverse strand, counting down.
CCCGGCATGGTCAAGACCGAGGAGTTCGCCACCACCCGCTTCCGCGGCGACACCGAGAAGGCCGCCAAGGTCTACGCCGGCGTCGACGCCCCCCTCAGCGCCGACGACGTGGCCGACACGATCACCTGGGCCGTCACCCGACCCAGCCACGTCAACATCGACCTCCTGGTGGTCCGCCCCCGCGCCCAGGCCTCCAACTCCAAGGTCCACCGCACCGCCTGACGGGACGCGCCGAGGTGAGTCCACCCCCGTGGGTCTCACCCCGGCCCCGCCCGTCAGGCCCCCGGCGCCGCCGCTCAGCCCTTCACGCAGATGACCTGCTTCAGCTTCGCGACGACCTCCACGAGGTCCCGCTGCTGCTCGATGACCTTCTCGATCGGCTTGTACGCACCCGGGATCTCGTCCACGACGCCGGAGTCCTTGCGGCACTCCACGCCCCGCGTCTGCTCCTCCAGGTCCTTCGTGGAGAAGCGCCGCCTGGCGGCGTTCCGGCTCATCCTCCGGCCCGCGCCGTGCGAGGCCGAGTTGAAGGACTTCTCGTTGCCGAGGCCCTTCACGATGTACGAGCCGGTGCCCATCGAGCCCGGGATGATCCCGAAGTCACCGGAGCCGGCCCGGATGGCACCCTTCCGGGTGACCAGCAGGTCCATGCCGTCGTACCGCTCCTCCGCCACGTAGTTGTGGTGGCAGGAGATGACCGGTTCGAAGGTCACCTTGGCCTTCTTGAACTCCTTGCGGACCACGTCCTGGAAGAGCGCCATCATGATCGCGCGATTGTGCTTCGCGTACTCCTGCGCCCAGAACAGGTCGTTGCGGTAGGCCGCCATCTGCGGGGTGTCCGCGATGAAGACCGCGAGGTCGCGGTCGATCAGGTCCTGGTTGTGCGGCAGCTTCTGCGCCTCTCCGATGTGGAAGGCGGCCAGTTCGTTGCCGACGTTCCGGGAGCCGGAGTGCAGCATCAGCCAGACCGAACCCGACTCATCGAGACAGAACTCGACGAAGTGGTTTCCCGCTCCGAGCGTTCCCATCTGCTTCGTAGCCCGTTCCTGACGGAACTTGACCGCATCGGCCACCCCGTCGAACCGCTGCCAGAAGTCGTCCCAGTCGGTCGCCGCAAGCCCGTGCAGCCGGCCCGGGTCCACCGGCTCGTCATGCATCCCGCGGCCCACCGGAATGGCCTGCTCGATCTTCGACCGGAGCCTTGTCAGGTCCCCGGGCAGGTCATTGGCGGTCAGCGAGGTCTTCACGGCGGACATGCCGCAGCCGATGTCGACGCCCACCGCCGCCGGGCAGACCGCACCGTGCATCGCGATGACCGAGCCGACCGTGGCACCCTTGCCGAAGTGGACGTCCGGCATGACGGCCAGACCCTTGATCCAGGGCAGCGTGGCGACGTTGTGCAACTGCTGCATCGCGACGTCCTCGACCTGGGCCGGGTCGGTCCACATGCGGATGGGAACCTTCGCGCCCGGCACCTCTACGTACGACATAATTCCTCGATTCCCCCGAAAAGCCTGAAAGCGCAAAACCGGTGCCAAGGTCGGCAAAAGTATCGGCCGACCGGCATTCACAGCGGCGCGTGCGATACACATTGTGTCCACCGGCCGCCGACGAGCGGCAACCGTTTTTCGCACGAAGGGAGCCCAGGACCGTGCGACGAATGGCGTACGCATCCGGCGCCGTGCTCATTGCAGCGCTCGCGGCCGGCTGCAGCAGCGGCACCGGGACCGGTGATTCCGCCACCGACAGCAAGCCCGGGGCCCCGACCACTTCCGCCGCACCCCCGGGCAAGTACCGCACCCTTCCCGAGGCCTGCCGCTCCATCGCACCCGCCACGCTGAAGGACCTGCTGCCCGGCACCTCCGAGTTGCCCGAGGCCCAGCAGGAGAAGGTGCTCGACGGCTCGCCCGCCGTCACGTACGACACCGACCGCCGGGCCGGCTGCCGCTGGAAGACCGAGGCGCCCGACGGCACCCGCAGCCTCTCCGTCGACTTCGAGCGGGTCGTCTCGTACGACCCGGCCGTGAGCGACGACGACCGCGCCGGCGAGGTGTACGAGAAGAAGAAGGCCGCCGCCGACCTGCCCTCGGCCTCCACCTCGTCCGACAGCGCGGGGAACGGCACGCCGGACTCCCCGTCCGGGACCGCCGGCGGAAAGCCGGGCAAGGACGCGCACACGAGCGCGGACACGGACGGAAAGACCGGCGGGAACACCGGCGGCAGCACGGACGGCGGCACCGCCGACAGCCTCCAGCCCCGGGTCCTCGATTCGCTCGGCGACAACGCATTTCTGGACGATCTGCTCACGCCGGCAGGTTCCACCGCACAGCACCGCACGGTGAGCGTGGTATTCCGCACATCGAACGTCATCGTGACCATCCAGTACACCTCGCAGCCGGCCCTCTCCACCGAGGTGCCCGACAGCAAGGAACTGCAGGAGAAGGCCCAGGCACTGGGCCGGAAACTGGTCGACAGGTTCAGCGAGTAACCCCGCCCCCGGCCGGTCCGGCCCGGCCGCCGGCCGCCCCGCGAACCGTCCGGCCGAGGCGGCATCCGGCTGCCGTCCGTCGTACCGTGGCCCTCCGGAACCACCGCCCGCCGACCGCCGGCACCACGTCGGCGTCCCCTGCCCACCGACCGTCCGGCCGCCCGAACGCCGCGCCACCCGAGTGAAGGAACCATGCACCGATCAGCCCCGCGACTCACCCGCATACTCGCCTGCGCCGCCGTTCCGGTGATGCTCGTCGTCGCCGGCTGCTCGTCGAACTCCGACGGCGAGAAGGACAAGGCCTCGTCCTCGTCCCCCGCGCCGGATGCGACGAAGTCGGAAGCCAAGGTCGCCGCCGCGAAGTTCGCCGCGCTGCCCGACCCGTGCAAGTCGATCACCGCGAAGACGGTCAAGTCCCTGGTCCCCGCGGCCAAGGACAAGACGGGCACGCCGGGCAAGTCCAGCGACACCGCCGCCCGCGGCAGCTGCTCCTGGAACGGTCTGGACGACAACGGCGTCAAGGGCTCCCAGTACCGCTGGCTCGATGTCGGCTTCACCCGCTTCGCCTCGGACCAGGCCCTGGGCAGCGGCGCCGACCGCGCCGGGGAAGACCTCACGAAGCAGATCACCAAGGCCAAGGCGGCCGAGGGCGCGAAGAAGCTCGTCACGACCCCCGTCAGCGCGATCGGCGACCAGGCCACGCTGATCACGTACGACCTCGCCAAGACGGGCGAGGACTTCAAGTACGCGACGATCGTCGCCCGTACGGGGAACGTCGTCGTCACCCTCACCTACAACGGCGCGGGTTACGCGGGATCGAAGACCCCGGCGGCCGAAAAGATCACCACGGGCGCCAAGATGGGCGCCAAGAACGCGGTCGCAGCGGTAGCCGCCGCCAACGAGAGCCCGAAGGCGAGCGCCTCGCCCAAGTCGCCCGCCAAGTCCTCGGGCAAGACGACCGACAAGGCGACCGACAAGGCGACTGACAAGGCGACTGACAAGGCAGCGGACTAGACCCAACGCCCCAGCGCAGAAGCTGATTCACGAAGCCCGGTCCTCCTGCGGGAACCGGGCTTCGCCCCTCCCCGCGCAACATCTCTCGCACGCATGTGCCAGGCTGTGCCCGCCAGAACTCGAAATCGTCCCTCCAGACCGGACGTCGGAGACGAAGAAACGGGAAGGGGATCGCGGGTGGCCGCGATGCAGCTCACACGCACGCACCGAATACTCATCGGGCTCGTGGTCGCAGGTGCGGTGCTCATCGCAGCGATCGGCTTCGCGGGCTCGTACTCGGCCGTGCGCGAACTCGCCCTGGAGAAGGGCTTCGGCAACTTCTCGCTGGTCTTCCCGATCGGCATCGACGCCGGCATCTGCGTCCTGCTCTCGCTGGACCTGCTGCTGACCTGGCTGCGCATCCCGTTCCCGCTGCTGCGCCAGACCGCGTGGATGCTGACCGCCGCGACGATCGCGTTCAACGGTGCGGCCGCGTGGCCGGACCCGCTCGGCGTCGGCATGCACGCCGTGATCCCGGTGCTGTTCGTGGTCTCCGTCGAGGCCGCCCGGCACGCCGTGGGCCGGATCGCCGACATCACGGCCGACAAGCACATGGAGGGGGTCCGCCTCACCCGCTGGCTGCTCTCTCCCATTCCGACGTTCCGGCTCTGGCGGCGGATGAAGCTGTGGGAGCTGCGGTCGTACGAGCAGGTCATCAAGCTCGAACAGGACCGGCTGATCTACCAGGCCCGCCTCCAGGCCCGCTTCGGCCGCAGCTGGCGCCGCAAGGCGCCCGTCGAGTCGCTGATGCCGCTCCGCCTCGCCAAGTACGGCATCCCGCTGGCCGAGACCGGCCCGGCCGGACTCGCCGCCGCAGGCATCGAACCAGTCCTGCTGCCCCCGGCCCCCGCCCCCGCGGAAGCTGTCGCCGCCGTCGAAACGGCCCAGTTCCAGCAGCCCGAACTCGTCGGCGCCCCGCAGCAGGAGCAGTACGCCGAGCCGGAGCAGCAGCCGCAGAACCAGCAGCAGAACCAGCAGCAGATCCGGCAACGGAACCAGCAGCAGAACCAGCAGCTCCAGCAGCAGAGCGCCTTCCAGCCGCACTCCCAGGCCCAGGCTCAAGCCCAGGCCCCCGACCCCGCCTCGTACGAGAGCCCGTGGTTCGCGGCACAGGCGCCGGACGGCGCGTACGAGGGTTCGTACAACCCGACGTACGTCGACGCCCAAGAACCCGGCCCGGTCATGATCCCGACCGGCCCCGGCCGCACCCGCCCGCTGGGCAACGTGGGCACGATCGGCGCCATGCCGGCCCCGCGCGGCGAGCAGCGGCTGCCGGTCCCCGAGGCACCCGAGGCCCCCGCGTCCGACGACGAGGCCCCCGCGTCCGGCAACGCCCCCGATGAGCCGAAGCCCGTCGCCGAGGCGGCCGAGGAATGGGCGGAGGAATGGGCGCAGGAGGACGCGGAGTTCAGCGAGATCGCCTACGAGGTCTTCGCGGCGTTCGTGACCCAGCACAGCACGTACCCCAGCATCGAGGTTCTCGACATACACCTGTCGGACGGCCACAACGTGCGGCACCCGCGCAGCGCGGCCCTGCTCCGCCAGCTGATCCAGGGCTTCAAGAACCGCTACCACGCGGAACTCGAAGCGGAGCACATCGCGTAAGCCACACCAGCCCCACCAACCCCACACCAGCAACTGCAACAGCAACAGCAACGCCGAAGGGCCGCCACCCGCAGAACAGCAGGGGTGGCGGCCCTTCGGCGTTCGTCGTTACGCGCCGAGCAGCCTGCGCACCCGGTCCGCCCCGACCGCGAGCAGCAGCGTGGGCAGTCGCGGCCCGGTGTCCCGGCTGACGAGGAGCCGGTACAGCAGCGCGAAGAACGACCGCTGCGCGGTCTTCAGCTCGGGCGTCGGCTTGGCGTCCGCCTCCAGCCCGGCCAGCGTCTTCGGCACGCCGTAGACGAGCGTGGTCAGCCCGTCCAGCGACCAGTGCGAGTCGAGACCCTCCAGCAGCAGCCGCAGCGATGCGCGGCCCTCGTCGTCGAGCGAGCCGAGGAGTTCCTTGTCCGGCTCGTCGCGGACGACGGTGCGGGCCTCGGCCGGGACCTGGGTGGTGATCCAGTTCTCGGCCCGGTCCAGCCGGGGCCTGGCCTCGTCCAGCGAGGTCAGCGGGTTCGCCGGGTCCAGCTCGCTGAGGATGCGCAGCGTCTGGTCCTCGGCCCCGGCGGTGACGTCCGCGACCGAGGCGAGGGTGCGGTACGGCAGCGGGCGCGGGGTGCGCGGCAGCTCACCGGCGGCCGTCCCGATCGCGCGGGCGTACGCGGCTGCGTCGGCCGGCAGCACGGAACCGTCGGCGACCTTGCGCCCCAGCGAGTCCCACTCGTCGTAGAGCCGCTGGATCTCCTGGTCGAAGGCGATCTTGAAGGACTGGTTGGGCCTGCGGCGCGCGTACAGCCAGCGCAGCAGCGGGGCCTCCATGATCTTCAGCGCGTCGGCCGGGGTCGGCACGCCGCCCTTGGAGGAGGACATCTTCGCCATGCCGGAGATGCCGACGAAGGCGTACATCGGTCCGATCGGCTGCACGCCGTCGAAGATCTCGCGGACGATCTGGCCGCCGACGACGAACGAGGAACCGGGCGAGGAGTGGTCGACGCCGCTCGGCTCGAAGATCACGCCCTCGAACGCCCAGCGCATCGGCCAGTCGACCTTCCAGACCAGCTTGCCGCGGTTGAACTCCTTCAGCCGAACCGTTTCGGCGAAGCCGCAGGCCGAGCAGGTGTAGTTCAGCTCGGTGCTGTCGTCGTCGTACGACGTGACCGTGGTCAGGTCCTTCTCGCAGTTGCCGCAGTAGGGCTTGTACGGGAAGTAGCCGGCCGAGCCGCCGCTGCCGTCGTCCTCGCTCGCGGCGCCGGAGCCCGCCTCGGCCTCCAGCTCGGCCTCGTCGGCCTTCTTCTGCTGCGGCTTCTTTCCCTTGGCTCCCGCCGCCCCGTCCTTCTTCGTCCGGTAGCGGTCCAGGACGGCGTCGATGTCGGCGCGGTGCCGCATCGCGTGCAGGATCTGCTCGCGGTACGTACCGGCCAAATACTGCTCCGTCTGGCTGATCCCGTCGTACTCGACGCCCAGCTCGTCCAGCGAGGCCAGCATGGCGGCCCTGAAGTGCTCGGCCCAGTTCGGATACGCGGAGCCGGCCGGGGCGGGCACCGAGGTAAGCGGCTTGCCGATGTGCTCGGCCCAGGACTCGTCGACGCCCGGGACACCGTTCGGCACCTTGCGGTAGCGGTCGTAGTCGTCCCAGGAGATCAGGTGCCGGACGGTGTGGCCGCGCCGGCGGACCTCGTCGGCGACCAGGTGCGGGGTCATGACCTCGCGGAGGTTGCCCAGGTGGATCGGGCCGGACGGGGAGAGGCCGGAGGCGACGACGACCGGTTTGCCAGGCGCACGACGCTCCGATTCGGCGATGACCTCGTCCGCGAAGCGGGAGACCCAGTCGGTCTCGGTGCTGCTCTGACTCTGAGCCACGGTCGGCACGTCCTTCTCTCTTGTAGGACTCATGGGGGGCGAGTGTCATTCTCCCAGGTACCGCCCACAGCGCGAAAACGGCTTTGCACACCGTGGGATACTTGGCGTCATCCCTTGTACTCCTACGGAAACGGCAGCCAGCTGATGGCCTCGGTCAATTCCCTCGCTTCCACGCTCCAGCAGCAGCTGGCGGACGCCCTGACGGCAGCCCTGCCGGATGCCGGCACCGCGGACCCGCTGCTGCGCCGAAGCGACCGGGCCGACTTCCAGGCCAACGGAATCCTGGCCCTCGCCAAGAAGCTCAAGGGCAACCCGCGCGAGCTGGCCGCCCAGGTCACGGCCGCCCTCCCGGCGAGCGATCTGATCAAGGACATCGAGGTCTCCGGCCCCGGCTTCCTGAACATCACGCTCTCGGACAAGTCGATCACCGAGACGCTCGCGGCCCGTGCCGCGGACGGCGAGGGCCGGCTCGGCGTGCCGTCCGACAGCGCCGCGGGCACCACGGTCATCGACTACGCCCAGCCGAACGTGGCCAAGGAGATGCACGTCGGTCACCTGCGGTCCGCCGTGATCGGTGACGCGATGGTGCAGATCCTGGAGTTCACCGGCGAGTCCGTGGTCCGGCGGCACCACATCGGTGACTGGGGCACCCAGTTCGGCATGCTCATCCAGTACCTGATTGAGCACCCCGACGAGCTGAGTCACGAGGGCGACAAGGCCGACGGCGAGGCCGCCATGTCCTCGCTCAACCGGCTCTACAAGGCCTCACGGGCGCTCTTCGACTCCGACGAGGAGTTCAAGGCCCGCTCGCGGGACCGGGTGGTGGCCCTCCAGGCCGGCGAGGCGGAGACGCTCGCCATGTGGCAGCGGTTCGTCGACGAGTCGAAGATCTACTTCTACTCGGTCTTCGACAAGCTCGACATGGAGATCAGCGACCCCGACATCGTCGGCGAGTCCGGCTACAACGACATGCTGGAGGAGACCTGCCGGATCCTGGAGGAGACGGGCGTCGCCGTCCGCTCCGAGGGTGCGCTCTGCGTCTTCTTCGACGATGTGCTGGGCCCGGACGGCAACAAGGTCCCGCTCATCGTCAAGAAGACGAACGGCGGCTACGGCTACGCGGCGACCGACCTCTCCGCGATCCGCGACCGGGTGCGGAACCTCAAGGCGGACACCCTGCTGTACGTGGTGGACGTCCGGCAGTCCCTGCACTTCAAGATGGTCTTCGAGACGGCCCGGCGGGCCGGCTGGCTGAGCGACGGCGTCAAGGCGCACCAGCTGGCGTTCGGCACCGTCCTCGGCAAGGACGGCAAGCCGTTCAAGACCCGTGAGGGTGTCACGGTCAAGCTGGAGGACCTGCTGGACGAGGCGGTCGAGCGGGCGACGGCCGTGGTCCGGGAGAAGGCCGAGAAGATCGGCCTGACCGAGGAGGAGATCATCGAGAACGGCCGGTACGTCGGCATCGGCGCCGTGAAGTACGCGGACCTGTCGACCTCCGCCGTGCGGGACTACAAGTTCGACCTGGACCAGATGGTGTCGCTGAACGGCGACACGTCCGTCTACCTCCAGTACGCGTACGCGCGTATCCGGTCGATCCTGCGCAAGGCCGGCGACGCGAAGCCGGTCGCGCACCCGGAGCTGGAGCTGGCCCCGGCCGAGCGGGCGCTGGGGCTGCACCTGGACCGGTTCGCCGAGGTGCTGTCCGAGGTCGCGGAGGGCTACGAGCCGCACAAGCTGACCGCGTACCTCTACCAGCTGGCCTCGCACTACACGACGTTCTACGACCAGTGCCACGTCCTCAGCGACGACAACCCGGCCGAGGTCGTGGAGAACCGGCTGTTCCTCTGTGACATCACCGCCCGCACGCTCCACCAGGGCATGAAGCTCCTCGGCATCCGGACGCCCGAGCGGCTCTGAGCACCACACGTTCCTGACCTGCGGGGCCGCGAAGGGCCGCTGACACGCTCGTGACCCGGAGCGCTGTCAGCGGCCCTTCGCGCGTCGGGCCGAGCACGTGCCCATCGCGGTGATGCGTCAGGGGGTGAGGCCCTCCGAAGGGCTCAGGAGGGCTCAGGAGGGCTCAGGAGGGCGAGACCCCTACGGCTGTGACATCCGCGCCCGTGTCGCACCAGGTGGTGGAGGTTCCACCGGACACCGCACGGTTGCCGAAGTGCCGGTAGGTGCCGTAGCCGGGCTTGTAGCAGTCGATGAACTCGGTGAACGCTCCGCCCGTACAGCTGATGGAAGCGCCGTGGTGTCCCGCACTCCCGACCAGGAGCTTGGGAGTGCTGCAGGAAAGCCCTGCCGCGGATGCCGCGGCAGGCGAGGCCATTCCCAGCAGTCCCGCGCCGGCCAGCGCGAAGGATGCGGCGACAGCCGCGACACGGTGATGACTACGCACGTTCGTCTCCTCTGAGGGTCGGACAGAAGCGGTCGGTCGGATCCAGCCTGATCGAGCCCGGACTGATCCACTAGACCGCCCGAACCGACTGGCCGAAAGCGGCATACCGCCCCATGGGGCATGAAACGAGTGCCCGCAAGGACACACAGGGGTCGAAGCGGGCGACACGCGCGACGTGAGAGACGGAGAGTCAGCCGAAAATCGACTACGCACAGCCATTCGACGCATGCAGTGCGTATGCAGCGCGCACGCAGCGCTGCCGGCTCCCCCGCCAAGCCGGGAGCCCTGTCTGCCCGGCCCCCCGCGCCTGGCCGGGAGCCCCGCCTGCCCGGCTCCCCTGCGCCTGGCCGGGAACTACTCGGGCCGACCCAGCGCCCACCCGGAGACATCGGACAGCCGGCCGCGCCACAGCGGCAGCCGCAGCGGAGCCGTACCGCCGAACACGAGGGTGGCGTCGCGCAGGTGGATCCAGCGGGGCAGCCGCTGCGCGTCCTCGCCGTCGCGGAGTTCCTTGATGCTCTGATCCACCGTCTCGGGGAACTCGGCGATGAGGTTGGCCCCCTCGCCCTCCACCTGGCGCAGGCTCCTGGACCACTCCGCCTTCCAGGCCTCGTGCCCGATCACGTCACCGTGCAGCACACCGGCCGGGATGGTCAGCGTGAGCGGCAGCCCGGAGCGCATCTCCCGGTCCAGGAGCTGGATGAGCAGCTGGAGCTGGAGATCGGGCACCGGCTCGGTGATCACCGCGTTCGAGTCCGGTGCGAGGTCGACGGACTCGTTCATGTGCTGTTCCCTTCGCCGCAGCGGTCGTCCCGGAACCGATTCCGGCCAAGCCGCACTGTCTGGTCCCGCTCACCTTCCCCCAGGAACCCGACGCACGCCTCAAAACGGGCGGCCACCCGTACGGGCCAATTTCGGATATCCGGCAACGGCTCGGGTACACGCAGCCAGGACCGGCCGCCGAGCCCTTCCCCCTGGGGTGTATCCACATGACAGACCCATGCGCCACACCCGATTTCACCGCCGCGGAAACGGTGTCGGAGGCCGCACCCCCACCGCTCCGGGCCTCGGAGGCCCGCGAGGCCGCCGCCGTCTTCGTCGCACAACTCAACCCGGCGCCGTCCGCCCGTGCGGTCCAGAACCTGGTGCTGCTCTCGTCGGAGCTGGTGACGAACGCGATCCGGTACGCCGGAGGCGTCACCGCCCTGTCGTTCGGGGCCGATCAAGGTGCGCTGCACGTACGGGTCGTCGACCCCAGCCCCACCCATCCGCAGTGCCGCGCCCCGGACCTGACCGGCCGGACGGGCGGCTTCGGCTGGCCGATGGTCCTCCGGCTGGCCAACAACGTCACCGTCCACCGTCACGGCAGTCGGGGGAAGACGATTCTCGCGACGCTGGCACGCTGACGGGTTGACCGCTTGGCGCGTACGGTTCGGGCGCGACGGCTCCAGTCCGTACAGCTCCGGCGCGTACGGCTGTGGCGCGACGGCTCCAGCCCGTACGGCTTGCTGTAGCGCGTACGGCTCAGACGGCGCCCAGGAGTCCGAGCACCTTCCGGACCGCCTCGATCACCGGCTCCCCGACCGCCGACACCGTGGCCGCGATCCCGGCGACCGCCAGCAGCGCGCGGTGCCGCTCCTCGGGTGCCGGCGGCGCGTCGGCCTCTCCGGTGAGGGCGGGCAGGTTGTCGTCCAGGACCCGGGCACTGGCGGGCGGGAGTTGCCCCCGCAGCTCACCGACCAGCCGCAGCAGTTCCCGTACCGCCTCCCGCAGTTCCGGGGAGACGGGCTCGGTGGCGGGCTGCGCGAAGCGGTTGTTCTGGATGCCCGTGTTCCCCGAGCCGCCATACATGTTGACGTTGTCGCCGGTCATGAATTCGCAATCCCCACGTTCCCGGATCCGCCGTACATATTGACGTTGTCCCCGAAGTGGTAGGTCTGGGGACTCGCGCTGATTCCCTCCACCCGCACGGTGAACTCCGCTTCCGGATGGTCGATCGCGTACGTGATGCGGCCGACGAGCTCCATCAGATGGTTCGGGTCGTGGCTGGTCACCATCGCCGTCGACAGCCCCGACGTCTCCACGGCGAGCACGAAGTGCGAGCGGGCCGACAGGACCTTCGTCATCTCCACCAGGAAGTAGACCAGCGAGCCCGCCGTCCCGAGCGACACGAAGAAGATGAACGGGCCACCGCTGCTCTCACCCCGGCCCAGGGCTGCCACCCCGTCCACCAGCAGGATGAGCACGGTCAGGCCCACCGCCATCGCGAGCGTCAACGCCACACGCTTGCAGAAGCGCACTATGGCCTCCTTGCGGCGCGGGCGCAGCACGAACGTGAACACGCGGACGATGTTCTCCAGCGGATACGCGGCCGGCCCGACCCACAGCAGCCGCTTGCTGATCCTCAGGTACACCGCGTGCACGAGGGGCGACGGCGCGGGCGCACCCATGGGTCGCGGGGGTACGGCCGGTGGTTCCACTGTTTCCCCCTCGAACGATCCGCTCGCCGCGAAGGATCCATTAGGCGTCGCGCCGTTCGTCAACGCAAGTCGAATTTACCCAACGAAGCTTCTCCTCCCCGGAATTGGCGAAATCTCACCACCTGGGCCGACCCGGAGGCCCCCGGCTGTCACGACTCCCGGCGGAACTGGCACCAGACGATCTTGCCGGGGCTACGCTCCCCCACCCCCCACCCGTCGGAGTACGCCGCCACGATGAGCAGCCCCCGCCCCGACTCCCCGTCCGGCTCCCGCCCCGCAGGCGTCCCGTCCCCGCTGTCGTGCACCTCGACCCGCAGCAGCCGCCCCGCCTCGCTGAGCATCAGCCGCACCCGGTACCCGCGCCCCGGCGGCACCCCGTGCACCAGGGCGTTGGTCGCCAGCTCGCTCACGCAGAGCAGTACGTCGTCGGCCCGCGCCCCGTACCCCCAGTCCTCGGCGGCGGTCCGTACGAACTCCCGTGCGGACCGCACCGATCGACGCTCACGCCGGTAGAACCGCTCGCGCATCAGCACGAGTTGCATCGTCTCGTTCATGAGACGAGAGTCACACTCTGTGACTATGCTGATGCACTACGTGCACCCGTACAGATTTCTTGTACGTCCCGATCACGCGTGAAGTACGGACAAGAGTGGGGAGTGGGGACCGTATGCACCCCAGGAATCGGCAGCGCAAGAACGCGTCGGCAATGAAGCTCGTGGGCGCGCTCGTGGCCCGGTTCCGCATCGCCGCGGGACTGACCCAGCGCCAACTGGCCGAACAGGCCTGCGCCCAACCGGAAACCATCGCCTCCATCGAACAGGGCCGCCGCACCCTGCTCCCTCCCCTGGCCCGCGTCCTGGACAGCCTCCTGGACACGAAGGGCACGCTGGAGACGGCGGTGGACAACATGCCGGAGGTGGACCTGATCCCGGCGTGGGCGGAGCAGTACATGGACCTGGAGCGGTCGGCGCTGGCGTTGTCGTTCTTCGCCAACCAGGTTCTGCCCGGCCTGTTGCAGACGGAGGCGTACGCGCGGGCCGTCTTCGGCAGCCGCGTTCCTGCGTTCAGCCCGGAGGAGATCGACACCCACGTCAGCAACCGGCTGGAGCGTCAGGAGATCATGCGGCGCACACTCCCACCCACCACGAGCTTCATCATCTCCGAGGCGATCGTGCGGGCACCCTTGGGCGGTCGCGTCGTGCATGAAGAGACCCTCCGCCACCTGCGCGCATGTGCCGATCTCCCTGGATTCACGCTCCAGATCATGCCCCTGGACCGGGCTACGCACGCAGCCCTCGACGGCCCGTTCATCCTGCTGGAAACACCGGACTACCAACACGTTGCCTACACCGAGACGCAGCGAGGCAGCCAGCTCATCTCCGACCCGGACGACATCAGCATCCTTGCCCAGAGATATGCGATGCTGCGGACGCAGGCCCTCAACGTCGAGGATTCGAAGGGTCTGTTGGACCGGCTGCTAGGAGAGCTATGAGCACCGCACGTGTTTGGTTCAAATCCAGTTACAGCGGCAGCGACGGTGGCGAGTGCCTCGAAGTCGCCTACAACTGGCGGAAGTCCAGCCACAGCAGCGAGCAGGGAGGCGCCTGCGTCGAGGTCGCCGCTCACCCCCGCGCCGTGCACGTCCGTGACTCCAAGAACCCCGACGGCCCCGCACTCACCCTCACCCCCACCACCTGGGCCACGTTCACCGGGCACGTCGGACGCTGACGGGACGACTGTCAGTGGGGGCGCCTAGGGTTTTGGCATGGCGACGCTCCCGAATCCCCTCCGCTCTCCGGCCGACGCCGGGCTGGAACTCCCGCCCGGCACACGCGTGGTCGACACGGTCGACGGCGCGTGGGACGAACCACTGCTCTGGTACGGGGCCGAGTCCGCGTCCCCCGGCTCGTGGGCCGCGCTGCGCGCGTTGGGGCGGCCCTTCGGGCTGCTTCCGGTGCTGATCGACGGCGGGATGCGCACCCAGTGGCCCGAGCACTGGGACCTCACTCCGGCCGGGACGACGTACCCCGGGGACCATGACGCCGAGGACGTCATGAGCGAGGTGTGGGAGGCGTACGCCGACGACGAACTCGACCTCGACGACTCCGAGACCGACTGGCCGGGCCTGGCCCCCGTGCCGGCCGAGGCGGGGCCGGACACCCCGGACGGTCTGGCGGCCGAGATCGCGGACCAGATGACCCAGATGGACTTCTCGCCGGCCGGAATGCGAGCCGGACTGGTGCCCGCGCGGCGCAGCGCGGACATACCTGCGGCGATCGGCTGGTCGGGACCGCTCAACCACGAGAACGACGTGGCTCGGCTCTGCGCGGTGCTGCGTTCCTGGGAGGACCGGTTCGGGGCGCGTGTCGTGGTGCTCGGCTTCGACACGATGGTCGTCTCCGTGAGCCGCCCGCCGACCACGGCGGCCGAGGCCGAGGCGCTGGCCGCCGAGCACTTCGCGTTCTGCCCGGACAACATCCAGCAGTCGACACTCAACACCCTCCAGACATACGCGGAGAAGGCGGTGCTGAACCAGGAGACTTGGGCGTTCTGGTGGGACTGAGCCTCAACGAGGGTCCAGCCGAGATGCCTGCCAAACCCACATTGAGATGATCACGAGAGCCTGAACGCGCGCGTTGTGAATGTGAAGCCGGCTGGACGGCTCGGGGAATCGGGCGAGCGGGTCCGGGAGCCCAACCGAATGACTACGATCTGTGTATGGTCGATCACGAGACGGCGTTTCAGTCCCTGGACGGTACCGCGCTGTTCGGCACGGTCTGCTCGGCGGAGACGCCGGTCGGGATGGCGGTACTGGTCCACGGGTCAGGGGTGACCCGGGAGGAGGGCGGCTTTTTCACGCGCTTGGCCGCCGGCCTCTCTGCCTCCAGAGTGACCAGTCTGCGGTTCGACCTGCGGGCGCACGGGGCCAGCGGCGGACGCGAGTCGGAGCTGACGATCGCCTCGGTGACCAACGACATCCGCGCGGCCTGCGATCACCTGCGCGCGCACACCGGCTGGCCGGGCCCGGTGCACGTGATCGCCGCCTCGTTCTCGGGCGGCGCCGCCGCGCTACATGCCGCGCATCGACCGGGCGATGTCGACAAGCTGGTGCTGTTGAACCCGCGGCTGGACTACAAGGAGCGGTACGTCACCTCCCGGCCGGGTTGGTCGGACGACTACCTGTCCGGGGACATGGCCGTCCGGCTGGACGAGCAGGGCTTCACCGAGAAGTCGCCGTTCGAGCTGAACCGGACCCTGCTGAACGAGGTCTTCTACCTGGACACCCCGGCGATCCTGGCCGAGGTGCGGGCGCCGTTGCTGATGATGCACGGCACGGCGGACACCTTCGTGCCGGTCGAGTCCTCCCGCCGGCACCAGGCGATGTTCGGCGGGCCGGTGGAGCTGGTGGAGCTGGACGGGGCCCAGCACGGCTTCGCCGTCCACGACGACCCGCAGTATCTGGACCCGCAGTCGCAGGTGTGGCAGCGCAAGGTAATCGAGAAGGTGAGCGCCTTCCTGGCCGGTTAGGCGACCGCCAACTCGTCCAGCCGCTGCCGGAATTCGCGTACGGCCGGGCGCTTGGCGTACGGCGCGAGGTCGTGGGCGGTGCGGTGGAGTTCGGCGAGGGCCTGCCCGAAGCGGGCTCCGGCGGCGAGCGCCAGTGACTCCAGCGCGGCGGTGGCGGCTTCGTCCGGTTCGCCGGCGGCGACCAGGGCGCCGGAGTACTGCGCGGTGAAGAACGCACGGTCGCGGGGCGCGAACACGTCCGTGGCGAGGTGTGCGCCGAAGAGACTGACGGCCCGTTCGCTCTGGCCGGCTTCGCGGTAGCAGATCGCGCCCTGCACCATCAGCCGCTCTCTGTTGTAGCCGTCGCCGAGCGGGCCGGTGCAGGTGGCGGGCCCGCTCGCAGGGGTGGCCTGGCCGAGCACGGTGTGCGCCTGGTCGAGCGCGCGGGCCACCTCCTCGACACGGGCGCCGGTCAGGGCCAGCGCTCGGGCCTGCTGCTGAAGGGCTTCGGCGCGTGGCCGTGGTGGCAGGGTCCAAGGGCCGGTGGTGGCGGCGCGGGCGAGGTCGAGCATCCGGGCCGCGTCGGTGCGGTCGGTGGCCTGGGCTTGGCGGAGCAGGACGTAGGCGTGCATGGCGCCGTCGCCGGTCAGCGTCGCCCACTCCTTGGCCTGGTGGTGCCAGTACGCAACAGCCTGGGCGGGGGCGCCGGCGTCGCGGTTGAGCCAGGCGGCGAGTTCGGCGCCCCGGGCGCCGAAGACCAGCAGCTCGCGCCGCAGGCCCTCTCCGGCGGTCCGGGCGGCCGCGTTGATCGCGGCCAGGATGCCCAGTGCGGTGGGCAGCGCCTCGTGCGGGCCCGCCAGCCCGTCGGCGCGGGCGACGTTGTCCAGCTCGGTCCGCAGGTGGCTGAGGAGTTCTCCCTCGCCGTGCCGGTGGGCGCCATGGGCAGCGGCGGTGAGGTGGTCCAGGGCGTCAAGGTCGAGCACCGGGGCGACGCCCACCAGGCCCAGGAACGTCCGTCGGCGCACGTCGCACTCCTCCAGCTGTCGTCCGGGCGCGTCCGCGCGTCGGCCTGTCGGGCGGGCGGGGCGGACAAACCCGAGGCTTTCAAGGGGACAGCCGAACATCGCTTCCAGCACGCGCCGGGCGTCGCGGTTGGGCCAGGTCGACTCGCCCGCCTCCCACCGTCTCACCTGCCGCACCGAGATCCTGGCCTGCTCGCGCAGCTCGCGGGCCTCGTCCTCGTACGCGGCAGCGAAGTCCTCCTGGGTGTGCCAGCCGCGTTCGACGCGGGCGGCGACGATGCGCCAGTTGGCGACGGCGTGTTCGGGCATGGGCACCCCCGGATCCAAGGCCACCACGGTAGCCGCCATGACCACCGTGAGCGAGGGAACGGCACCTATCCGTCACGGTGTCCGGTGAAGCGTCCGGTAATCCGGCCTCGACCCAGGCCCCGCCCGGCGGTGAACTGTGAGCACCGGACCGGCCCGCCCGGCCGAGTCCCCAACACCCGCTCTAAGCAAGGAGTACGCGATGAAGACCACCGCGAAGGCCCCGGTCACCCTCGACCCGAAGAAGGTCGCCGCAATCCAGGCGAAGGGGTCGCCCGGCTCGTTGGCACCGGCGCGCTGGCTGCCGCCCCGCACACCTACCACCACTGAGTGATCTCCGGGAGGGCGGGGCGGCTGGGGCCGTCCCGCCCTCCCGGGCCCTCCAGCCCCGGTCCCGAACATCAAGGAGGCAATTCGTGGACACCCGCCTGAAGCTGACGTTCCTGGGCCACCAGACCTGGCTTGTCCAGGGCGGCGGCCACTGCGTCCTGATCGACCCCGTCCTCAAGCCGACGTTCGGCCTGCCCGGCCGGGCCGAGTGCCGGGTCTGGCCGCCGCGCCGGATCGACACCCGACTGATGCCCCGCCCGGACGCCGTCGTGCTCACACACGAGCACCTCGACCACTTCCACCCGCCCTCCCTGAACCTGCTGGACCGGCAGGTGCCCGTCTACACCGGGCCGCTGCTGCCCGCCCCGGTCGAGGAGGCGATCGTCCGGCTCGGCTTCGAGGTCCGCAGGGTAGACCACACCGAGGCGATCGAGCTGGGCGACCTGCGCGTCACCCTCTACCCCGCCGGCGCCCAGACGCTCTTCTGGGAGGACCGCGTCGTCCAGCCCTGCCTGCAGGTTGGCGACGGCCCGGCCGCATTCGTCGCGGTGGACGCCGATCCCTCGGACCTGTACCTGCAGTTGGTCGCCGAGGGCGCCCAGCCCGTGCCGCGAATGGCCGTGGTCTCCAACAACTCCCAGATCGTGCCGCCCGACATGCCCGCCTCCTCGGTCAACCTGCTGCCCGGCGTGGACGGCACCCGCCACAAGACCGGCCTGAGCGTCCTCAACCAGCTACTGCTCGACGTCCTCGCCCCACTCGACGGCATCAAGGACGTGGCGCTGTGCGGCAACGGCTTCCTGCCGCCCGGCTCGCCACACGGGCCCTTCCTCTACTCCGACCACCCGAAGATGGCCGCGGCAGCCAACGGCCTGCAGAACCTCTTCCACGTCCACGGACCGCGTCCGGGCGAACGCCTGACCCTCCCGGCCTCGCCAGCGGAGAAGGTGACGTCCGGCCAGGTCGGCTGGGTGCGGATCGACGACGACTTCGAGTACGAGGCACTGGCCACCCACGCCGCGTTCCTGGCCGACCCCGGAGGCGTCGAACTGTCCCCGCTCGCCGAGCCGCCCACCGACCGCAACCAGGCCCTCGCGGCAGTGAAGGCGGAGCTTCCACGGCTGGGCCGCGAGTTGCTGGCCACCGGCGCCGGGATGCTGGCGTGCAGCATCCACGAGTACCTCTCCGGCCCGCTCGGCCCTCACCGTGCGGTGCTGCGGCTCAAGGACGGCCCGGCCGGCGAGCTCCTGCAGTTCGCCTGGGACGTCACCACCACCGACTTCGTCCAGGTCGAGGCGACGGGCCGCGAGGAGGCGATGGCCGTCTACCCCTTCGGCGCCGAGATGTTCTTCCAGGACTACCTCGCCCTGCTCACCGGCCGCCTGCAGGTGTGGGACGTGGCCGGCGGCGCGATGGAGTGCTGGCACATCGGCCGCCCCCTCGACAGCCTCGTCTACGCCTTCTTCGGCATCTACGGCGAGCACCAGCGCCCCGACCTCGCCGCCCTCTCCTACGTGAATCTGGCCGCCGGCATCACTGCGCCGGCGGGTGCCCGGTGACCATCGCCCCGGCCACCGCCGCCGAGGCGCTGACCGGACTGGCCCGCATCCGCCCGGCCGGGTGGCTGGCCACCCCGATGCCCACCGACCCCGTCGACCTTCTCGTGCGGGCTCGCCAAGCGCTCTCCGCCGACCACCCCGGCGTGGACGGCAGGGTCAGCGTGCTCAGCGCCCGCTACACCGCCGCAGTGTTCACCGTGCACCGGCCGCCGTCGGAGGGCTCGCTGGTGCTCAAGCTCCACGCCGACCCGGCCGCCTACGCCGGGGAGACGCTCGCCTACGCGCTGCTGGCCGACACCGCCCCGGTTGCCCGGCTGTACGCGGAGGGCGAGGGGTCTCTGTCGCTGCTGCTGGAGTACCTGCCCGAGCCAGCCGACTGGACCAGGGTGGAGATGCCCGCGTTGCTGGCGGAGCGGGTCGCCGCTGTCCACACGGCCTCACTGCGGCTGCCCGGCGAGGCCGCCGAGGCGATGGCCGGCTTCACCCTCGCCGCCCTGCACCGCGCCCCGACCCCGGCCTGGATCACGGACCCGTCCGCGTTCAGCGAGGTGCTGGCCGCGCACCTGGACGCCTACGGCCCGCGCCTGGTGCCGCTGGGCCACCTCGACCTCAAGCCCGAGCACCTGCGGCGCCGCCCGAGCGGCGAGGTGGTGCTGCTCGACGTGGAGAGCGTGCGCCCGGACGTGACCGGGCTGATCGACCTGGCCACCCTGCCCGCCGTCCTGCGGCAGGCCGGACACGAGCTCGCCCCGGCCCGGGTGCTGGGCCTGTACCTGGACGCCACCGCGGCCCGGGGTGCCCGCTGGACGGCCGGCTCGCTGAAGCTCGCCCTGCGCGCGTACGCGGCGGCCACCGGCCTGGAGAGCCTGCACGGCCTGGACCGGTGAAGGCCGAAATGCCCGGTGCCCCGCTGAATCTTGATGACCGGCGGGGCGCCGGGCGTTTCGGCGCGATCTACGGGCCCTCGATGCCGATGATCGTGCCGAACGGGTCGCGCAGCTGGGCGATGCGCCGGCCGGGCTCGATCGTCAGCGGCCCGCGATGGTGCTTGCAACCGGCCGCCAGCAGCCGCTCGCGGACCTGGTCGACGTCGTCCACGCCCCAGTACACGACCGGGCTGCCGCCCCGGGGATTGCGCTCGTCGTCCACCGGGTGGAAGCCGACCTCGACCCCGCCGGTCTCCACCCAGGCGTAGACGGCTCCGGTGTCGCTGACGTCCATCATCACGGGAACGTCCAAGAGCTCACCCCACCACCGGGCCGACGCCTCGGGGTCCACGGCGAAGGTCATCACAGTACGTACGGTGCTGAACACGGCCCACCTCCAGAGGGGTGCTTACGAGTTCCGGATCCCGTCCAGGTTCATGCCGCCGGTAGCCCCCGATTTCCGCAACGGCTCGGCGAAGGTAGGCATCTTGGCTGTACTCCCAATGAGGAAGAGCGGTGGGGAGCCATCAGAACTCCGTCGCGCAATTGAAGCAGGACGGGCGACCGCTTCGGAGCTGGGCCTTCAGGTCGACAGTGCGATCGTCGTCCACACTCGATCACTGCGGACTGGGCTGAAGCCGTGTTCTGGGGTGAGGCCGGGGCAGACGACGGGCTCGTCGCCGACCAGGCTGGGGATCAGGCTGCCGGGCCGAAGACCACGGATGACCAGAGCGCCCGCCGCAGCGTTCAAACGGTAAGCACCAGCTCACTTACCGGCCGCCAGGAGCCCGCGCAGTCCGGCGACATGGGCGCTGACGTCGCGTTCGACGGGCGGGTCGGCCTGGGTGGCGGTGGCGGTGGTTGCGGGCTGGCGGCAGGGTTGGCAGAGGCCGTCGGGGAGTGCTTCGGGGCGGCCGGGGGTGCCGCATTCGGTGCACTCCATCATCACGCGTCGGGTGGGGTTTGCGGCGGGCGGCGGTGTGGGGGTGGTGGGCAGTGCGGGCGGGATCTTGTCGTTGAGGCGGCGGCGGACGAAGCCGACGGGGGAGTCGACGCGGGCGGGCAGTCCGGCGGTGAGTGCGCCGGTGAGGTAGTCGGCGTCCACGCCGCGTGCGAACCACCGCTCGGCCAGGCCCTCCAGGACCGCGCAGTCGGCGGCGGAGAGCGCCAGACGCGCATCAACCCGCCCGAGCCCGGCCAGCGCGAGGTACGCGGGCGAGGGGGCAGGGCGCTCCGTCCGGGGTGCAGGCACCGCTTCCCGCACGGGCGCAGGCACCGGTTTCCGCACCGGTGCGGGTGCCCGTTCCGGCATCGGTTCCCGTACGGGCTGAGGCGCGGGCTCGGGCACGAGGGCGGACACGAGCACGGGCACGGGCTCGGACACGGCAGCCAGATGGCTCGCCCACCATTCGCTGTCGTGGGCGGTCCGTGACCAGTAGGTCCGGAACACCCACCGCACCTGGTCACCGCCACCGACCGCGCACCGCACGCGCCGCAGGTGCCCGGCGACCGACAGCGCGGTCAGCGCGGAACTGACGGCCTGCTGCCCGTACAGCGGGAGCTGCTTGGCGAGGCACTTCACGCTCATCGTGGCGCCCTCGGGCAGCTGCTCGATGAACCCGGCCACATACCGCTCCCGCAAGGGCAGCAGCGCGAAGTCATCAGCGCGGGACGGGGGTTGATCCGGAACGGATCGCTTGCCGTAACCGGGATGGGCCATCGGGTACGGGGCCGACACTGCGAACGCGGACACGGCGGGACTAAAGTTCTGAACAGCCACGAGATCGGTCCTCTTACTTCGATCTTGGAGGTCAGACCCCGGCTCGGTGCTGAATACACCGCGTCGGGGTCGTTTAGTTCTCGCACCGTAGACAGTCGCGACGCACCGTCGCAAGCTGTCACCATTAGTCATACTTGATGGCCGTGACGGGTCAGGGAGGTCGGGAGGGTTTTCCCAACCACCCTTCTTTCCCTACCGGTTAAAAGAAGGCGTTCGAACCTCGGAGCTCGTGGCTCGGAGCTCGAATCCCAAGTCCCAAGCCCCGGGCCGACCCCGCCCCTCCGTACGCTCGAACGAGTGAACCGCTCCTCCAGAAGCCCGAAGCCCGAAGCCCGGGACCCGAGACCCGAGACCCGAGATTCGGGGGCGTCAGTCGGTCTCCCACTTGGAAGCGCTGCGGTTGTAGCGGTACTCCGGCCGTCCCGCGATGCTGCTCGTACGGAACGGATTACCGCCGTCGTCGATGCGCATCGTGCCCGTCTGGCCGCCGCTGCTCCACTGCAGTTCCAGGTACCAGCGGACGTCATGGCCCTCCACATGCACGTTGAGGTCGAAGACCTCCACATCGCTGGAGGAGACGCGGAACGGAAAGTTCTTCGGCGCCACGGTCTTGTCCCCCTGCTTCCCCGCCACAGGGGTGACCGTGGGACGGCTGTTGTCCAGGGCCACATCGAAGGACTGGGGCTCGATACCGCTCCCGCAGCCGTCAGCTATCGAGAACGCGGACTGCTTCAGGGGTGCGCTGCGGTTCAGCACCCGCACGTTCATGCCCTGCAGCACGACCGCTTCCTCCGACCTGCCCTGCACCGTGAGTTCGATCTTCATGTGGCCGCCGTCCACCCCACCCAGCGCGCGGGCCCAGCCACGGGTGTCCTGCGGATCGGGCGGCGGAGGGACGTTGGCGGGGTCGTCGTCCAGCAGGTAGTACTGGCCGCAGGGCCCGTCCCAGTTGTACGAGCTGATGGTGACGGTCGGGGGCCGCCCGGGGGCGCCCTTCGGCTTGGTCTCTGTCTTGTGCGAGACGGACGCGGTGGGGTTCGCGGACGGGGTGGCGGGCCCGGTGGTCGCGGAAGCGCTCGGCTTCCCCGACGGGCTGGGCGACGTGGAAGCGCTCTCCGAGGCGTCGGCCACGGCTCCCGCCTTCTTGTCGTCACCGGGGTCGATGGCGCCCGAGGCGCTCGCTGCGTCGTCCTCGCTTGCTCCGGCGAGCTGGTTGGCGACGACAGCGGTGGGCACGGTGAGCGCGACGACGGCCGCCGCCGCAAGCAGCACGCGCGTACGGGCCGACGCGCGCCGCCAGCGGTTACCCGAGGGGGCGGGCACGGCCAGGTGCTCACGCTCCAGTTCGGAAGCATCGGAAGCAAGCGCGGGTCCGGGTCCGGGTCCGGGTCCGGGTTCAGGTTCAGGCGCGGGTGCGGCTTCCGGCTCACGCTTGAGCTCGGGCTCAGGAGCCGGCGCTCTCCCCGCGGGGGACACCGCACCGGTATCCGCCCGGAACCCGGCAGCCGCCGCCCCGGTCTCCGGCTTCCCGCGTCGCCGCGCGGCCTCGGCGACGATCCACCGCCGGTGCAACTCCACGAGTTCGTCGGACGTGGCTCCGCACAGACGGGCCAACCGTTCGACGGACCCGTACTCGTTGGGGACGGCGTCCCCGTTGCAGTACCGATGGAGCGTCGACGTGCTGACGTGCAGCTTTGTGGCGAGCACCCCGTAGCTGCGTCCCGAACGGTCCTTCAGTTCCTTGAGCAGGGCCGCGAAATCTTCGGCCTCCGGCGTCGCCACTGCAGCGTTCCCCCTCCTGATTCGTCCCGGAACACCATTCCAGGGACGTGGAATCTGCCCAGGTCACAGTACGCGCAGGTATTCCAGCATCCCCAATGGCCCGGCAGGCGTTGCGGCCGGAATCCGCCGCCCCGCAGTCTGTGACCACACCGCAGAACAACCAGCACCGAACCGCACAACAACCACCACCACTTCACGGGGAGTACCACCATGCGCAGCAACCGCATCCGCACCACCGTCATCGCCGCCACCGCCCTCCTGGCCGCCCTCTCGCTCACCGCATGCAGCGGTGACAACGGCAGCACGAGCGACAACGGCAAGGCGGGAGCGTTCGCCCCGGCAGCGAACAGCGCCGCCAAGCAGTCCCAGCCCCCGGCGGCCGCGCCGGAGAAGGACGCCACCGCCACCGACACCGGCACGCAGAACACCGGCATGCAGAACAGCGGCACGCGGAACGGCGGGACGCAGAACAGCGGAAGCGGCACGAGGACGAACACCGCACCGCCCGCCACGAACGGCGGAAAGGGCGCCGCCGGCTCCGTGGAGCAGGCGAGCAAAACCACCAACAGCAAGCCCGTCACCTGCACCGGCAGCAACACCAAGACCGCCGTGAGCAAGGTGAGCCGCCCCATCAACCACCTGCTGCTGACCGTGACCAACACGGGCTCCCGCACCTGCTACGCGCACTACGCACCCAAGCTCCGCTTCGACGACGCGCAGGCCGTCTTCCCGATCCTGGACGACAGCCAGCCCCAGGCCGTCGTGACGCTCAACCCGGGCCAGTCCGCCTACGCCGCCATCGGCCTGACCGGCGAGCCCGGCAGCGGCCCGGCCCCGCGCAAGGGCAACCACCTCCAGGTCAACTTCGCCGGCAAGAACAACGTGGGCTCCACGGGCGCCCCCGCCGAGCTGACGCTCCCCGCCAACACCTACTGGGACGACAACGGCTTCGTCACCTACTGGCAGACCGAGATGGCCGACGCCCTCCAGTACTGAACAGCCCCCAAAAGAACGGGTGGTGCCCCTTGCGGGTACCGCCCGTTCCTGCATGTCGTCGCGGAGCACGCACCGACCGTCAGGCGCCCGGCTCCTACCGTTGGCGGTCGTCGCACAGCGCGATCCCTGCGACCGGCCCCCACCGGAAGTCCCTGGTCATGATCCTTGGGTAGAGGCCGGCCGACCACTCCGCCACCTCCGCCTCGGGCCGGGTCGGCACCGCCACGGCCACGGCCACCGGACTGTTCCGGGACCGCATTCCGGGACCGCATTCCGGGCCGAAGCGCCCCCGCCGCGCCCTCGAAGTCCACCTGCGGCTCCACCGCGAACCTGTCCGGGCCGCCCGGACGAGTATCGGACGGTCCGTGGTCCACCGGCTCCTCGTCCTCGACGAACAGGACGAAGCGAGTGACCCGGCGACGACGCCACGGCGACAGCTTCCGGTGCCGCAACGCGTCGTCCAGATCGGAGAGCAGCGCCCTCAACAGCGCCTGCTCGACCACCTCCGGGTCAGCGTTCCGGCCGCCCGGCGCGAGATCCTGAACCGAGGCGAAGAAGTCCCCACCGGAATCCCGCGCAGCTACCGGGCCCAGGTCGCGCAGCCGCCCCGGCCGGTTCGCCGCAGATTGTTCGGTGTACACCCCCCGGCGCACCTCCCTGGCCCGACCGGCTCCGCTCCCGGTCGGGCCAGGGGGGGTGCGGACGGTATGCGTGGTAGCCGTCTCCCCTCCCCTGTGAGCAGCACCAGCGCTGCGGCATTCTGCCGGCCCGGCTGCCCCACGACCACGGCATTCGAAGCGCGACAGATCGCCCCGCAGTCCGTCGAACGCCGCCGTTTCCCCGCCTCGTCCGTCCCGGAATACCGTTCCAGGGACACCACATCTTCCCAGGTCAGAGGGTGTGCAGGCATTCCAGCGTCCCCAATGGCGTGGCAGGTGTTGCGGCCGGAATCCGCCGCCCCGCAAGCTGTGGACACACCGCAGAGACCACGGGGGACGAGCAATGAAAACGCTCTTCCGCATCGAGCTCATCGATGTCCTGGCCATCGGCGTGGTGATCGTGACCGGCACAGTCGTCATGATCCTGATCCGCCGGCCCTGAACCACCCGCACTTGAGCCTCACACACCACCACTTCACGGGGAGTACCACCATGCGCAGCAACCGCATCCGCACCACCGTCATCGCCGCCACCGCCCTCCTGGCCGCCCTCTCGCTCACCGCCTGCAACGGTGACAACGGCAGCACGAGCGACAACGGCAAGGCGGGAGCGTCCGCCCCGGCAGCGAACAGCAGCGACAAGCAGTCCCCGTCCGCCGCGCCGGAGAAGGACGCCACCGCCACCGACGCCGACTCCGGCACCAACACCGGCGGAAGCGGCACGACGAAGAACACCGCGCCGCCCGCCACGAACGGCGGAAAGAACACCGGCGGCTCCGCGGACAAGGCAGGCAACTCCAGCAGTGGCAAGACGGACACCACCTGCGCCGGCGAGAACACCAAGATCACCGTCACCAAGGTGAGCCGCCCGGTCAACCACCTGCTGCTCACGCTGACGAACTCGGGCTCCCGCACCTGCTACGCGCACTACGCACCCAAGCTCCGCTTCGACGACGCGCAGGCCGTCTTCCCGATCCTGAACGACAGCCAGCCCCAGGCCGTCGTGACGCTCAACCCGGGCCAGTCCGCCTACGCCGCCATCGGCCTGACCGGCGAGCCCGGCAGCGGCCCGGCCCCGCGCAAGGGCAACCACCTCCAGGTCAACTTCGCCGGCAAGAACCCCGGGAGCACCTCGGGCACCCCGTCCGAGCTGACGCTCCCCGCCAACACCTACTGGGACGACAACGGCTTCGTCACCTACTGGCAGACCGAGATGGCCGACGCCCTCCAGTACTGAACAGCCGCTACTGAACAGCCGGCACTGAACAACCGGCACTGAACCGTACAGACCACCAGCACCACCACCACCACTTCACGGGGAGTACCACCATGCGCAGCAACCGCATCCGCACCACCGTCATCGCCGCCACCGCCCTCCTGGCCGCCCTCTCGCTCACCGCGTGCAGCGGTGACAGCGGCAGCAGCGAGAGCAGCAAGGCGGGAGCGGCCGCCCCGGTAGCGAACACCATCGACAAGCAGGCCACGTCCCAGCCCGAGTCCCAGCCCGAGTCCCAGCCCCAGACCGCCGCACCGGAGGAGGGCGCCACCGACGCCCCCGCCACCAACTCCGGCACCAAGACCAGCGGCAGCGGCACGACGAAGAACACCGCGCCGCCCGCCAAGAGCGAAGCGAAGAACACCAGCGGCTCCACGGACAAAGCAGGCAACACCGCCAGCAGCAGCAAGAGGGTCACCTGCACCGGCAGCAACACCAAGGTCACCGTCACCAAGGTGAGCCGCCCCATCAACCACCTGCTGCTGACCGTGACCAACACGGGCTCCCAGCTCTGCGACGCCTACTACGCACCCAAGCTCCGCTTCGACGACGCCCAGGCCGTCTTCCCGATCCTGAACGACAGCCAGCCCCAGGCCGTCGTGACGCTCGACCCGGGCCAGTCCGCCTACGCCGCCATCGGCCTGACCGGCGAGCCCGGCAGCGGCCCGGCCCCGCGCAAGGGCAACCACCTCCAGGTCAACTTCGCCGGCAAGAACAACGTGGGCTCCACGGGCGCCCCCGCCGAGCTGACGCTCCCCGCCAACACCTACTGGGACGACAACGGCTTCGTCACCTACTGGCAGACCGAGATGGCCGACGCCCTCCAGTACTGAGCAGCC
>NZ_JBFAJY010000008.1:0-198190 GCF_040655445.1 Streptomyces sp. NPDC050423 | reverse complement strand
TTCGAGACGCTGACCGAGGCCGGTTACCAGCCGGAGATCGCGTACTTCGAGTGCCTCCACGAGCTGAAGCTGATCGTGGACCTCATGTACGAGGGCGGTCTGGACAAGATGCGCTGGTCGATCTCGGAGACCGCCGAGTGGGGCGACTACGTCACCGGTCCGCGCATCATCACGGCCGACACCAAGGCCGAGATGAAGAAGATCCTCGGCGAGATCCAGGACGGCACCTTCGCCAAGGCCTGGATGGCGGAGTACCACAACGGTCTGCCCAAGTACAACGAGTACAAGAAGGCCGACAGCGACCACCTGCTGGAGACCACCGGCCGCGAGCTGCGCAAGCTCATGAGCTGGGTCAACGACGACGACGCGTAACACCGATGCCTCGGAGGCGGGTCCCCGGACCCGCCTCCGAGGCGTCAGCCCTGCTTCACCGCTGGAAGAGGCGGCGTCGTACGTGTGTACAAGTCGTCCAGCCTCATGCGGGTGATCCTTCCAACGGGGCGCAGTATGCGTCGTCGCGCATGACTACACTTCTTCACACATACACGCGTCAGGCCCACAGTGTCGTGCGTCTTCCACGCGGCAAGCCCCTCCACCGCCTGCGGCCGTCGGGACGGCCGTCCGCACTGGACCTGTGAGGACTCACGTGAGCTCGAAACCTGTCGTACTCATCGCTGAAGAGCTGTCGCCCGCCACGGTGGACGCCCTGGGCCCGGACTTCGAGATCCGGCACTGCAACGGCGCGGACCGCGCCGAGCTTCTCCCCGCGATCGTCGATGTCGACGCCATCCTGGTGCGCTCCGCCACCAAGGTCGACGCCGAGGCCATCGCCGCCGCGAAGAAGCTGAAGGTCGTCGCCCGCGCGGGCGTCGGTCTGGACAACGTCGACGTCGCCTCGGCCACCAAGGCCGGTGTGATGGTCGTGAACGCGCCGACCTCCAACATCGTCACCGCCGCCGAGCTGGCCTGCGGTCTGCTGGTCGCCACCGCGCGCAACATCTCCCAGGCCGACACCGCCCTCAAGAACGGCGAGTGGAAGCGTTCCAAGTACACCGGCGTCGAGCTGAGTGAGAAGACCCTCGGTGTCGTCGGCCTCGGCCGCATCGGCGTCCTGGTCGCCCAGCGCATGTCGGCCTTCGGCATGAAGATCGTCGCGTTCGACCCGTACGTGCAGCCCGCGCGTGCCGCGCAGATGGGCGTCAAGCTCCTCTCGCTGGACGAGCTGCTGGAGGTCTCCGACTTCATCACCGTGCACCTCCCCAAGACCCCGGAGACGCTCGGCCTGATCGGCGACGAGGCGCTGCACAAGGTGAAGCCCTCGGTGCGGATCGTCAACGCCGCACGCGGCGGCATCGTCGACGAGGAGGCGCTCGCCGCCGCCCTCAAGGAGGGCCGCGTCGCCGGCGCCGGTCTCGACGTGTACACCAAGGAGCCCTGCACGGACTCCCCGCTGTTCCAGTTCGACCAGGTCGTCTGCACCCCGCACCTCGGCGCCTCCACCGACGAGGCCCAGGAGAAGGCGGGCATCGCGGTCGCCAAGTCGGTGCGCCTCGCACTGGCCGGTGAGCTCGTCCCGGACGCGGTCAACGTCCAGGGCGGCGTCATCGCCGAGGACGTCCGTCCCGGACTGCCGCTCGCCGAGAAGCTCGGCCGGATCTTCACCGCGCTCGCGGGCGAGGTCGCGGCCCGCCTCGACGTCGAGGTGTACGGCGAGATCACCCAGCACGATGTCAAGGTGCTCGAACTCTCCGCGCTCAAGGGCGTCTTCGAGGACGTGGTCGACGAGACCGTGTCGTACGTGAACGCCCCGCTGTTCGCGCAGGAGCGCGGTGTCGAGGTCCGCCTCACCACCAGCTCCGAGTCGCCCGACCACCGCAACGTGGTCACCGTCCGCGGCACGCTCGCCAACGGCGAGGAGGTCGCGGTCTCCGGCACGCTGGCCGGTCCCAAGCACCTCCAGAAGATCGTCGCGATCGGCGACCACGACGTGGACCTGGCGCTCGCCGACCACATGGTCGTGCTGCGCTACGACGACCGCCCCGGGGTCGTCGGCGCGGTCGGCAAGATCCTCGGTGAGGCCGGGCTGAACATCGCGGGCATGCAGGTCTCGCGGGCCGACGTGGGCGGCGAGGCGCTGGTCGTCCTCACCGTCGACGACGACGTCCCGCCGTCGGTGCTGGCGGAGATCTCGGCCGAGATCGGCGCGGCCTCGGCCCGTTCGGTGAACCTCACCGACTGAGTCCCTCCCGCAACCCCCGTACCCGGCATCTAGACGTGTGTCTTACACAGACGTCTGCGTGCCGGGTACGCTGCTGTCATGGGACATCGTGAGGATCTGCTCGAAGGCGCCAAGCGCTGCCTGCTGGAGAAGGGGTACGCCCGGACGACGGCACGCGACATCGTGGCTGCCTCCGGTACGAACCTCGCCTCCATCGGCTACCACTACGGCTCCAAGGAAGCCCTGCTCAACCTCGCCTTCATCAAGGTGACGGAGGAGTGGGGCGACGTGCTGACCGACGAGGCCGAGGGTGCCGAGGGTGCCGCCGCCGGTGAGGACGCCTCCAGGGCCCCGCTCGACCAGTTCCGCGACACCTGGGAGCGGGTGATCGGCAGCTACGAGCAGACCCGGTCGGTCTGGCAGCTCCAGATGGAGGTCATCTCCAGGATCGACACCGACCCCGAACTGCAGAAGGCCCTGGCCGGCCCGCAGCGCGAGGGCCGGAACGGGCTCGCCGAGAACATGCTGGGCATCGACCCGGAGACCGATCCCGAGCGGGCGCGGGTGGCCGGACTGTTCTGTCAGGCACTGCTCGCCGGCGTCATGGTCCAGTGGATGATGGACCGCGACTCGGCGCCGTCCGCGAAGGATCTGACGGACGGACTGAAGGTGGTCCTGGAGGGGCGGAAGCAGTAGCGGGGTGCGCCGGACACGGGGGAGAGGGAGGAGCGTTCAGAGCCGGGACGCCTTCAGCGCCATGTGCAGCAGCAGCCGGTCCTCGCCGTCGTTCAGGTCCAGGCCGGTGAGCTGCTGGACCCGGGAGAGGCGGTAGTAGAGCGTCTGGCGGTGGATGCCCAGCTCGCCGGCGGTCCGCGACGCCTGGCCCGCGCAGTCGAGGAACACCTCGGCGGTGCGGGCCAGGTCCCGGTGCGCCGGGGTGAGCAGCGGGCGGACCGTGTGGTCGGGCGGCGTGTCCGGGGCGAGCGCGGTCAGCAGACGGTACGGGCCGATGGCCGACCACTGGGCGACCGGGCCGAACCGGGACTCCGCCGCAGCCGCCCGGTTCGCGGCGGATGCCTCGCGCCAGGCGTCGGCCAGCTCCGCCAGGCCCCGGCGCGGCACCGCGATCCCGGCGGTGGCGGCGGCCCCCGCGGTAGCGCGCAGCCGGTCGGCGGCGGCGAGTGCCGGGTCCAGGACCTCGGGGGAGCGGAGCCGGACCAGCGCGGCCAGGGCGGCCGTGCCCGCCCCGTCCGCGGACGGGGCGCCGGACAGAGCCGCCGCCGACGGCACCGTGCGCACCGAGGGCGGATCGTCCGCCCACGGGGTCACGCACACCACGGTGTGCAGCCCCTCCGCGTCTGGGCCGAGCGCCTCGCTGAGCGCGGCCACCGCCATGTCGCGCTGCCAGCCGCGCCCCGCCGTGAGGACCGCGCCGAACTCCCGGGACAGGTCCGTGCCCGCCCGCGCCTCGTCGGAGAGCAGCGCCCCGATCCGGGCCGCCACCTCCATCGCCGCGTCGAGTTGTCCGTCGGTCGGCCGGGGGTCGGCGTCCAGCAGCCATACGTATCCGAGCACCACACCCCGATGGCGTACCGGAAGACAGATCCGGTCCCGGTTGACGCCGGCCTCCGGGGCGGCCGGGATGCGGACGGGGCCGGTGGCGCGGGTGATGCCGAAGTTCTCGAACCAGGCGCGGACCGCCGGGGTCGAGCGCCGGGTCAGGATCGACCGGGTGCGGACCGGGTCCATCGCCGCGTCGTCGCTGTCGTGGGCGCCGAAGGCGACCAGGCCGAAGTCCCGGTTC
Organism: Streptomyces sp. NPDC050423; assembly: GCF_040655445.1. NCBI lineage: Bacteria > Bacillati > Actinomycetota > Actinomycetes > Kitasatosporales > Streptomycetaceae > Streptomyces > Streptomyces sp. NPDC050423. Next base: position 194,168 of record NZ_JBFAJY010000008.1, on the reverse strand, counting down.
TCCAGCGTCGCGGGCGCGCCGAGCAGCCCGGAGATCTCGTCGACCAGCTCCTGATAATCGCCCTTCACCCGGCCATTCTCGCACCCCTTCAGACATATGTCTGAGATCCAGGGCACGGATGCGTGACAGCTGTCGATGGCCCAGGATCGGAGAGATCCTTAGATTTCACGGTGGTTCTCCGTGCTGTACCGCTTCTGTTCCTCACGTTTCATTCGCGGTGGTACGGCCTTCGTTCGTACTTTCCGTGGAGGTGCCCCGTGCTGGGTCCCGTGATTCTCGCCGCGTCACGCAGCGACAAGATGCGCCGCTTCATCTCGGCAGCCCCGGGCACCAAGCAGGTCGTCGGCCGGTTCATCGCCGGTGAGACGGTCGAGCAGGTCGTCCCGATCATCGAGGACGCCGCCGGCAAGGGCCTCGAAGTCACCATGGACGTGGTCGGTGAGGACATCACCACCCCCGAGCAGGCCGCCGCCGCCCGCGACGCCTACCTGGAGCTCGCCGGCCGCCTGAAGGACCTCGGCCTGGGCACGAAGGCCGAGATGTCCGTCAAGCTCTCCATGTTCGGCCAGGCACTGGAGGGCGGCCACGAGCTGGCGCTCGCCAACGTCCGCCCGGTCGTCGAGGCCGCCGCCGAGATCGGCACCACGGTCACCCTGGACGCCGAGGACCACACCACCCTCGACTCGATGTTTGCCATCCACGAGGAGCTGCGGAAGGACTTCCCGCAGACCGGATGCGTCATCCAGGCCTACCTCTTCCGCACCGAGGAGGACGCCCGCCGCCTCGCCGCCGCGGGCAGCCGCGTGCGCATCGTGAAGGGCGCCTACAAGGAGCCCGCCTCCGTCGCGTACCAGGACAAGGCCGAGATCGACAAGGCGTACGTCCGCATCCTGCGGACGCTGATGGACGGCGAGGGCTACCCGATGATCGGGTCCCACGACCCGCGTCTGATAGCCATCGCCCAGGAGCTGGGCCGCAAGGCGGGCCGCAAGCTCGACGAGTACGAGTTCCAGATGCTGTACGGCATCCGCAGCGAGGAGCACATCCGGCTCGCGGCCGAGGGCCACCGGATGCGCGTCTACACCGCCTACGGCACCGACTGGTACGGCTACTTCATGCGCCGCCTCGCGGAGAAGCCGGCCAACCTGCTGTTCTTCGGCCGCTCCATTCTCACCAAGGGCTGAGCCCCCTCCCCCTCCCCACCTACCTAAGGAGCAACGGAACCCATGGACGCTGTGACCCAGGTCCCCGCGCCGGTCAACGAGCCGGTCCACTCCTACGCCCCGGGCTCCCCCGAGCGCGCCCGACTGGAGGCGAAGCTCAAGGAGCTCAGCCAGAACCCGGTCGACCTGCCGATGACCATCGGCGGCGAGAAGCGGATGGGCGGCGGCGAGCGCTTCGACGTCGTACAGCCCCACAACCACAAGGCCGTCATCGGTACGTTCGCCGGCGCCACCGAGCAGGACGCCGAGGACGCGGTCGACGCGGCCCTCGCCGCCGCTCCGGCCTGGCGCGCGATGGCCTTCGACGACCGCGCCGCGATCATCCTGCGCGCCGCCGAGCTGCTCGCCGGCCCCTGGCGCGAGACGCTGGCCGCCTCCACGATGCTCGGCCAGGGCAAGACCGCCCAGCAGGCCGAGATCGACTGCCCCTGCGAGCTCGTCGACTTCTGGCGCTTCAACGTGCACTACGCGCGCCAGATCCTGGCCGAGCAGCCCCCGGCCAACTCCCCGGGCGTGTGGAACCGCATGGACCACCGCCCGCTGGAGGGCTTCGTCTACGCGATCACGCCGTTCAACTTCACGGCCATCGCGGGCAACCTGCCCACCGCCCCCGCCCTCATGGGCAACGTCGTGGTGTGGAAGCCGTCCCCGACGCAGACCCACGCCGCCGTGCTGCTGATGCAGCTCCTGGAGGAGGCCGGTCTCCCCAAGGGCGTCATCAACCTGGTGACGGGCGACGGCATCGCCGTCTCCGAGGTGGCCCTGAACCACCGCGACCTGGCCGGTATCCACTTCACCGGCTCGACCCCCACCTTCCAGCACCTGTGGAAGACGGTCGGCAACAACATCGCGAACTACCGCACCTACCCGCGCCTCGTCGGCGAGACCGGCGGCAAGGACTTCGTCGTCGCCCACCCGTCGGCCGACCACGCGATCCTGAAGACCGCGCTGACCCGTGGTTCCTTCGAGTTCCAGGGCCAGAAGTGCTCCGCGTCCTCGCGTGCGTACGTTCCGGCCTCCATCTGGAACTCCGGTTTCAAGGAGAAGTTCGCGGCCGAGGTCGACTCCATCACGATGGGCGACGTCACCGAGCTGTCGCACTTCATGGGCGCCGTCATCGACGACCGTGCCTTCGCGAAGAACAAGGCCGCGATCGACCGCGCCGCCGCCGACCCGGCGTGCACGATCGTCGCGGGCGGCACGTACGACGACTCGGTGGGCTACTTCGTCCGCCCGACCGTCATCGAGTGCAGCGACCCCGAGAACGAGGTCTTCACGACCGAGTACTTCGGCCCGATCCTCGCCGTCCACGTCTACGAGGACGACGCGTACGACGCGATGCTGGCGCAGATGGAGTCGGTCTCCGACTACGCCCTGACCGGTTCCGTCATCGCGGGCGACCGCGCCGCGGCCGCGTACACGATGGAGAAGCTGCGGTACGCCGCGGGCAACTTCTACATCAACGACAAGTCGACCGGTGCCGTCGTCGGCCAGCAGCCCTTCGGTGGCGGCCGTGCCTCGGGTACGAACGACAAGGCGGGCGCCCCGCAGAACCTCCAGCGCTGGACCCTCACCCGGGCCATCAAGGAGACGCTGGTCCCGCCGACCGACTACACCTACCCCCACCAGGGCTGACGCCCCCGGGGCGCCGCCATCCCGGCGCCCCGCCACGAGTCCCGCCTCCCGCCCGGTTCCCCCAACCGGCCGGGAGGCGGTTTCCATGTGTGCGGCCGACGGTGCGGCTCCAGCCGTGGACGACGCGCGCGAGCCCCACCCCGAGCCGTGGGCCGTCGCCCCTACTCGCCCGTGCGGATCAGCATCTTGCCGGTGTTCTCGCCGCGCAGCATGCCCAGGAAGCCGTCCACGGTCCGCTCGATCCCGTCGACGACCGTGATGTCCGGCACGATCCGGCCGCTCTGCAGATGCGGTACGAGGAAGTCCTCCAGCTCACCCTGTGCGTCACGGTGGTTGCGGACCGCGACCCCTTCGAGCCGCAGGCTCTTCTCCACCACCTCGTAGAGGTTGCGCGGGGCGGCCGGCGGCCTGTCGGCGCAGTGGTACTGGGCGATGGCGCCGACCCACGCGATCCGGCCGTGCTCGCGCATCACGGAGACCGCGCCCGCCAGATGGTCCCCGCCCACGCTGTCGACGGCGGCGTCGATCCCGTCGGGCGCAGCCTTCGCCAGCAGCTCGCCGACCGGTCCGTCGTGGTAGTCGAAGGCCGCGTCGAAGCCGAGATCCGCCGTGAGCCGGGCGACCTTGGCGGCCGAACCCGCGCTGCCGACGATCCGCCCGGCCCCGAGCAGCCGGGCGATGCGGCCCACGGCGGTGCCGACCCCGCCCGCGGCTGCCGAGACGAACAGGTCCTGGCCCGCCCGGAACTCCAGGGTGCGGGTGAGGGCCACATAGGCGGTCAGCCCCGTGCCGCCGAGGATCGAGAGGTGAGCGTCCGGCGGCACCCCCTCGTACGCGGGGAGCCTGCGGGTGCCGAGGACGCCGGCCGTGACCAGGGCGTGGGTGCGCCAGCCGTGCCGGTGGAAGACCAGATCGCCCTCGGCGAGGCCGGGGTCGCGCGAAGCGATGACCCGGCCGACCGCGCGGCCCTCCAGCGGGGTGTTCAGCTCCCATCCGCCGTCCATCTCCTCGCGGTGGTACGGGTCCACGGAGAGCTGGAGGTTCTCCACCAGCGCCTCTCCGGGGCCGGGGGCGGGGACCGGGGAATCGACCAGCGAGAAGAGGCCGGGGGTGGGGAATCCAGAGGGACGGGCGGTCAGGTGGAAGGTGCGGGCCGTGCGGGACGTGGTCATGGGCACGACCGTAGGAAGGAATCGATCGGTCCGGCAGTGGGTTGCGTCGATGGAAACACCGATTCCATGAACGGCGTTCATGCAACCAGGGGGCCCCGCACGATGACCGATCTGACCCCGCACGAGCTGCGCATCCTTGTAGCGGTCGAGAGCGACGGCAGCTTCTCCGGTGCGGCGGCGGCGCTGGGCATGACGCAGTCGGCCGTCTCCCACGCGATCCGTACCGCCGAGAGCAGGATCGGGGCGGTGCTCTTCGATCGCGGCCGCAAGGGGGCCCGGCCCACCGCGGCGGGCGCGAGCGCCGTCGCGTACGCCCACCGCGTCCTGCGGCTGCTGGAGCTGATGGGCTCCGAGGTGCGGGCTGCCGCGGCCGGTCCCGAGGGGTTCGCCGCGGTGGCCGGTCCGCTGCGGATCGCCGCCTTCCGCAGTGCCGCCCTGCATCTGCTGCCGCCGGCCCTGGAGCGGCTCGGGGCCCGTCACCCGGGGATCGAGCCGGTGGTGCGGGTGGTGCGGGAACTGGGACGGGGCACGGCGGGCGAGGTCCTGGACGGGCGCGCCGATCTGGGGATCGCGACGGTCGGGGCGAGTTCCCCCGTACCGAAGGAGCTGGTCGGGGGAGTGCTGAGGGAGGAGGAGTACGCGCTTGTGCACCCCGCGGGCCATCCGGCGCCGCGGACGCTCCCGCTGCTCGACTGGGCGGAGAGCTGCACGTCGTACACCCGTGACTGGTGGGCCGCGCAGGACTGGATCCCGCGGGCGACGGTGGAGGCCGAGGACGACGGAGCGGTGCTCTCGATGGTGTCCCGTGGTCTCGGCATGGCGATCATGCCGGAACTGTCCCTCGAAGGAGCACCGGACACAGTGGCGATCACCACTCTCGGGCCGGAGCGTCCGACGCGTTCGGTGGGCTACGTCACCACCCCTGAGCTGGCACGATCGCTCGCTGTCCGGGCTCTCATCCGTGAACTGCGAGCCGGCTGAGCCAAACCCCCGTCTCAGATAGTAGGAAGTCCGAGTAATTGTGGAGACAGAACGGCGGGGCTGCCCTAGCTTTGTAGGAGCCGAACGTCTCGCTGAACCAGCGACTGGCGTTGTGAGTGCGTGCCCCGATGCAGGTAACCCCTGCGGCACCCGCTCCCGCCCCTTCCGGCACCTCGAAATCACTGATCTCGAAATCACCGTTCACGAATTTCCGATCTCGAAATCCTCGCGATCTCAAGGAGTCGATCCACCATGGCCGAGACCACTGTCCGCCGCGTCCGTCACGCCCACCGCCCGACCGAGTCGGAGCGCCAGAACGCCGCCGCCGCCCTGCAGCGCGCACTCGACCGCAGGGACAACGGCGGCTCCACCGGTCACTGACCGGGCCCGCCGCGGCCCGGCCGTGGCATCCCGGTCGGCCCCGGCCGATCTCGAAGTGGTCGATGCGCTCGCCGGACCCGGCGAGCGCGGTGACCTTCATCCGGGCGTGCCGCCCGGCAACCGGTACACGCACAACTCCCCATGCGTCCGTATCGTGGACGTCACGTGTCATGGGGTGGGACGCACAGTAGGGTGCGAGGCATGTCTCGCAGCATCAATCTCGCAGTGATCCCCGGTGACGGTATCGGCCGGGAGGTCGTGGCCCAGGGCCTCAAGGTCCTCAACGCTGTTCTCCCGCAGGACGTGAAGCTGGAGACCAAGGAGTACGACCTCGGCGCCCAGCGCTGGCACCGCACCGGTGAAACCCTCCCGGACGCGGAGCTGGAGGCCCTCAAGGGCCACGACGCGATTCTGCTCGGCGCGATCGGCGACCCCTCGGTCCCGTCCGGGGTCCTGGAGCGCGGGCTGCTGCTGAAGCTGCGTTTCGCCTTCGACCACTTCATCAACCTGCGGCCGTCGAAGCTGTTCCCGAACACCGAGACCCCGCTGGCCGGCCGTCCGGACATCGACTTCGTCGTCGTCCGCGAGGGCACCGAGGGCCCGTACACCGGCAACGGCGGTTCGCTGCGGACCGGTACCGAGCACGAGGTCGCCACCGAGGTCAGCCTCAACACCGCCTTCGGTGTCGAGCGGGTCGTGCGTGACGCCTTCGAACGGGCCGCCGCCCGTCCGCGCAAGAAGCTGACGCTGGTCCACAAGAACAACGTCCTCGTGTACGCGGGCCACCTGTGGAAGAACACCTTCGACAAGGTGGCGGCCGAGTACCCCCAGGTCACCACCGACTATCTGCACGTCGACGCCGCGACGATCTTCTTCGTCACCCAGCCGGAGCGCTTCGACGTCATCGTCACCGACAACCTCTTCGGTGACATCCTGACCGACCTCGCCGCGGCCGTCTCCGGCGGTATCGGCCTGGCCGCCTCGGGCAACATCAACCCGACGGGTGCCTTCCCGTCGATGTTCGAACCGGTCCACGGCTCCGCCCCCGACATCGCGGGCCAGGGCAAGGCCGACCCGACCGCCACGATCCTCTCCGTCGCCCTCCTTCTGCGGCACCTCGGTTACGAGGCCCAGGCCGTGCGCATCGAGGACGCCGTCTCCGCCGACCTCGCGGAGCGCGAGGGAACCGCACGTACCACCGACGAGATCGGCGACGCGCTCGCGGTACGCGTAGCGGGCTGATCCGACGACTGCCTCAAAGCCGCCGGGTCCCACAGGCACCCGGCGGCTTCTCCTGTGCGGCCCCGGGTGCCACCATCGAATCCTGGACCGCACACACGTCATTTCGTGCACGGCCTCCTTCGAGAGATAATCGAAGGGGCCGTGGCTCGCCATGAAGCTCGGACGTCCTAGCACCTGTCCGGCACGAGTGGGCGTGGGCGCGGTCCTACACACACAAAACGGTGAAGGACACGTACTCATGACGACGCCCACGATCGAGCTCAAGCCCTCCTCGAACCCGCTGTCCGACGCGGAGCGCGAGGCGATCCTGGTCAAGCCCGGATTCGGCCGCCACTTCACCGACCACATGGTGACGATCAAGTGGACCGAGGGCCGCGGCTGGCACGATGCCCAGCTCGTCCCGTACGCGCCGCTGTCGATCGACCCGGCCAACATGACGCTGCACTACGGCCAGGAGATCTTCGAGGGCCTCAAGGCCTACCGCCAGCCCGACGGCTCGGTCGCCACCTTCCGTCCCGAGGCCAACGCGGAGCGCTTCCGCTCGTCCGCGCGCCGGATCGCCATGCCGGAGCTGCCGGTGGAGACCTTCGTCGCGGCCTGCGACGCGCTCGTCCAGCAGGACGCGGCCTGGGTCCCGGAGCACGGTGGCGAGGAGTCGCTGTACCTGCGCCCGTTCATGATCGCGACCGAGGTCGGCCTCGGTGTGCGGCCCGCCAACGAGTACCTGTTCCTGGTGATCGCCTCGCCGGCCGGCGCGTACTTCCCCGGCGGTGTGAAGCCGGTCTCCATCTGGCTCTCCGAGGACCGGGTGCGCGCCGTCCCCGGCGGCATGGGCGATGCCAAGACAGGCGGCAACTACGCCGCGTCCCTGCTCGCCCAGGCCGAGGCGGCCACGAAGGGCTGCGACCAGGTCGCCTACCTCGACGCCGTCGAGCACAAGTGGGTCGAGGAGCTCGGCGGGATGAACCTGTACTTCGTGTACGGGAACCGGATCGTCACCCCGGCACTGACCGGCTCGCTCCTCGCCGGCATCACCCGCGACTCGCTCCTCAAGCTCGCGGGGGATCTCGGTTACGAGCCCGAGGAGAGCCGCGTCTCCATCGACCAGTGGCGCGACGACTCGGCGAACGGCACGCTCACCGAGGTCTTCGCCTGCGGCACCGCCGCCGTCATCACCCCCGTCGGCAGCGTGAAGAGCGCCGGCGGCGAGTGGACCCAGGGCGACGGCAACCCCGGCCCGGTCACCCTCAAGCTGCGCGAGCGCCTGCTGGACATCCAGCGCGGCACCGCCGAGGACACCCGCGGCTGGATGCACCCGCTCGGCTAGGTCGTGTTCTGGAAGTAGCGCCGGCCGGGTTCGTCCGCGAGCCCGGCCGGCGCTGTGCGGCCCCCGGCCGGGTCAGGACGGTGCGCGTTCCCGGGGGACTCACTCCATCGGTGAACACAACGCACGTAAGTACGCCCGATCGTTGTTCTCTGCGTCCTTGTTGGTTCTCCGGCCGTTGGGGCACGGTGAGCAACCATGGGACGAGAGCAATGGAAGAAGATCTGGGTCGGCTCCGCCGGCAACATGGTCGAGTGGTTCGACTGGTTCGTGTACGCGACCTTCGCGGTCTACTTCGCGGACTCGTTCTTCCCCGAGGGCAACGAGACCGCCAATCTCATGAACACGATGGGCATCTTCGCCGTCGGCTTCTTCATGAGACCGGTCGGCGGCTGGCTGCTCGGCCGGATCGGTGACCGCAAGGGCCGCAAGGCCGCGCTCACCCTGACCGTCACCCTCATGTCGGCCTCCGCGATCCTGATCGCCGTCGCGCCCACCTACGACACCGCCGGATACGGCGGGGTCGCCGTACTGATGCTCGCCCGGCTGCTCCAGGGGCTCTCCGTCGGCGGCGAGTACGCCGCCAGCGCCACCTACCTCACCGAGGCCTCCGCCCCCGAGAAGCGCGGCTTCGCCTCCAGCTTCCAGTACGTCTCCATGACCGCCGGCCAACTCGTCGGCCTCGGCCTCCAGATCGTCCTCCAGCGCAACATGTCCGACGCGGCGCTGCACAGCTGGGGCTGGCGCATCCCGTTCGTCGTCGGCGCGCTCGGCGCCGCCATCGTCTTCTACCTGCGCCGCTCCATGCTGGAGACGGAGGTGTACGCGGAGTCCGGCGCCGCCGAGCAGGAGGACCGCGGCACGCTGAAGGTGCTCTGGCAGCACCGGCGCGAGGCGTTCCTGGTGATGGCGCTGACCATGGGCGGGACCGTCGCCTACTACACGTACACCACCTACCTCACCAAGTTCCTCTCCAAGAGCGCCGGCATGGACAAGTCCACCGCCTCGCTCGTCAGCTTCTGCGCCCTGTTCGTCTTCATGTGCATCCAGCCGCTGGCCGGCATGCTCTCCGACCGGATCGGCCGCCGTCCGCTGCTGATCACCTTCGCCGTCGGCTCGACGTTCCTGACCGTGCCGATCATGACGATGCTCAAGCACGCCGACACCTTCTGGCCGGCGCTCGGCCTCGCGCTCCTCGCCCTGGTCGTGGTCACCGGCTACACCTCCATCAACGCCTGTGTGAAGGCCGAGCTCTTCCCGACCAACATCCGCGCCCTGGGGGTCGGTCTCTCGTACGCCGTCGCCAACGCGCTGTTCGGCGGCACCGCCGAGTACGTGGCGCTCTGGTTCAAGGACGCCGGCGCCGAATCCGGCTTCTACTGGTACGTGGCGGGCTGCGCCGCGGTCTCGCTGATCGTCTACCTGTCGATGCGCGAGACCCGCGACATCGACCTGAACCGGGTCGCCGCGGCCGGACAGCCGCAGGAGCGGCCCCAGCAGGCCGGAGCGACCACCATCACGCCCGCATCCTGAGACGGGACACGGCACGGAGGCCGTCCTGTGCCAGACTGCCTCCGTGTCCTCGTTCGTCATGATTATTGGCAACAGGCGCGCCGGTCCGCAGTGACCGTCCCGTACCACCATGTACGGCACGGCCATCGTGCCCCAGACCCGCGCGCAGACCTCTCGCACCCGCGAGGGGTTTTTTGTTTTCCGGCCCTCACCTCGGCCGGGGCGAGGCGCGCGGGATGATGGGGGCAAGTGGAGCCAGATCGTCCGGATCCACTCATCCGACAGGAGTCAGACCAGCATGACCACCAAGGCCAAGCCCACCGACGACAGCTTCCACGTCTTCGACACCACGCTGCGCGACGGTGCGCAGCGTGAAGGCATCAACCTGACGGTCGCCGACAAGCTCACCATCGCCCGGCACCTGGACAACTTCGGCGTCGGCTTCATCGAGGGCGGCTGGCCGGGCGCCAACCCCCGCGACACCGAGTTCTTCGCGCGCGCCCAGCAGGAGATCGAATTCCGGAACGCCGAGCTGGTCGCCTTCGGCGCGACCCGCAGAGCCGGCGGCAAGGCGGCCGAGGACCCACAGGTCAAGGCACTGCTGGCGTCGGGCGCGCCGGTGATCACGCTGGTCGCCAAGTCCCACGACCGCCATGTGGAACTCGCCCTGCGCACCACGCTGGAGGAGAACCTGGAGATGGTCCGCGACACCGTCTCCTTCCTCCGCGAGCAGGGCCGCCGGGTCTTCGTCGACTGCGAGCACTTCTTCGACGGCTACCGCGCCAACGCCGAGTACGCCAAGGCCGTCGTCCGCACCGCGTACGAGGCCGGCGCGGACGTCGTCATCCTCTGCGACACCAACGGCGGGATGCTCCCCGCCCAGGTCCAGGCCGTCGTCTCCACCGTCCTCGCCGACACCGGCGCCCGCCTCGGCATCCACGCCCAGGACGACACCGGCTGCGCCGTCGCCAACACCCTGGCCGCGGTCGACGCGGGCGCCACCCACGTCCAGTGCACCGCCAACGGCTACGGCGAACGGGTCGGCAACGCCAACCTCTTCCCCGTCGTCGCCGCGCTGGAGCTCAAGTACGGCAAGACCGTGCTGCCCGAGGGCGCGCTCGCCGACATGACCCGCGTCTCGCACGCCATCGCCGAGGTCGTCAACCTCGCCCCCTCCACCCACCAGCCCTACGTCGGTGTCTCGGCCTTCGCGCACAAGGCCGGGCTGCACGCCTCCGCGATCAAGGTCGACCCCGACCTGTACCAGCACATCGACCCCGCGCTGGTCGGCAACACCATGCGGATGCTCGTCTCCGACATGGCCGGCCGCGCCTCCATCGAGCTCAAGAGCCAGGAGCTCGGCATCGACCTCGGCGGCGATCGCGAGCTCGTCGGGCGCGTCGTCGAGCGGGTCAAGGAGCGCGAGCTCAAGGGCTACACCTACGAGGCGGCCGACGCCTCCTTCGAGCTGCTGCTGCGGGCCGAGGCGGAGGGCCGGGTACGCCGCTACTTCCGTACCGAGTCCTGGCGCGTCATCGTCGAGGACCGTCCCGACGGCACGCACGCCAACGAGGCGACCGTGAAGCTCTGGTCCAAGGGCGAGCGCATCGTCGCGACCGCCGAGGGCAACGGCCCGGTCAACGCCCTGGACCGGGCGCTGCGGGTCGCCCTGGAGCGGATCTATCCCCAGCTCGCCAAGCTGGAGCTGGTGGACTACAAGGTCCGCATCCTGGAGGGGCGCACTGGTACCGACTCCACGACCAGGGTCCTGATCACCACCGGCGACGGCGCCGCCGAGTGGTCGACCGTGGGCGTCGCCGAGAACATCATCGCGGCCTCCTGGCAGGCGCTGGAGGACGCGTACACCTTCGGTCTGCTGCGGGCGGGGATCGAGCCGACGGAGTAGAACGGGCGCTCCCCGGCCGCGGACCGGACCCGGTCCGCGGCCGGGGAGCGCGCCTCGGCTACCCCAGGTGCCACTTCTGGTTGGCCGCTCCCGTGCACGTCCAGATCTGGGTGCGGGCGCCGTTCGCCGTCGACCGGTCGGTGACGTCCAGGCACTTGCCCGAGGCCGGGTTGACGACGTCACCCGTCGCCGCGTCGTACGTCCAGCGCTGTGCCCCGGAACCGTTGCAGGTGTACAGCTGGACCTTCGCTCCGTTCGCCGTCGCGCCGCCCGCGACGTCGAGGCAGGCGCCCAGCGTGCGGACCGAGCCGTCGCCCGGCAGCGTCCAGCGCTGGTTCGCCGCGCCGGTGCAGTCCCAGAGCTGGGCCGGGGTGCCGTCGGCGGCCGTGTTGCCGGTGGCGTCCAGGCACTTGCCGCCCGACGCCAGGGCTCCGGACGTGCCCGCCGAGCCGGACGGGGTGCCGGACCAGGTGAAGGTAGCGGACGTGCGGGCCGGCAGCGAGTAGGTGAACGTGCTGCCGCCCCAGTTGACGGTGATCTGCTGCGCCGAGCCGCCGCCGTTGTACGCGATCAGCGCCTTCGAGCCGTCCGGGTTGCGCCAGGCGACGTTGGGCACGGTGGAGCTGGCCGTGGAGGCGATCCGGGAGGCTCCCGGGCGGACGAACTTGGTCAGGTGGCCCATCGTGTAGTACTCGATGTTGTAGTCGACCTGTCCGCTGCTGCCGTCGCCGTCGTGCACGGTGATCAGCCCGTCGCAGGTGCCGCAGCCGCCGTTGTGCGGGCCGCGGTTCTGGTCCACGGCGAGGGACCACTTGGTCACCGACTTCGCCCAGTTGCGGGTGTAGTCGATGATGTTCAGCATGTCCTCGCGCTGCTGGTCGGCGATCCAGGTGCCGCCCGAGTGCTCGGTCTGGAAGGCGTCCGTCGAGGGGTACTGGTCGTGCACCGCCGTCTGCTTGGCGACGTCACCGCCGTACCCGTGCCAGGCGATTCCGCCGAAGTTGGGGTGGTTGCGCACCTCCGCGTCGTTCACGGTGGCGGCGGCGTACTCGTCGTAGGTGTCCCAGTTCCAGTCGTGCGCCAGTACCTTGGTGGACAGGCCGGCCGACTGGAGTCCGGGCAGCAGCTCGCTCTTGGTGAAGTAGGCGAGCCCGGAGCCGTTCCAGCTCATCGAGGGGTAGCCGGCACAGCAGGTCGGCTCGTTCTGCGCGGTGACGTAGTCGACCGGGACGCCCTGGTCCCGGTAGGCCTGGAGGTACTTCACGAAGTAGTCGGCGTACGTGCCGTAGTTCTCCGCCTTCAGCCAGCCGCCGTTCAGCTGCCCGTTGTCCTTCATCCAGGCCGGAGCCGTCCACGGGGACGCCACCGTCGTCAGGGCCGGGTTCAGTTCCCTGGCCTGCTTGGTGAGCGGGAGCACGTCCTGAAGATCGTGTGCGATCGAGAATTTCCCGAGCGCCGGGTCGGTCTGCCCGGCGGGGAGGTCGTCGTAGGTGTAGCCGGTCCTGGCGAGGTCGGAGCCGCCCATCGGGTTGCGTACGAACGAGAGCCCGATGCCGTCCGTGGGGGAGAACAGCTTCTTCATCGTGGCGTCCCGGGTCGCCTGGCTCAGCGCCCCGCTGCTCTTCATCAGGTACGCGGCGGTGTCGGTGAACGAGGCGCCGCCGCCGGTGAAGGTCTGGTACCGGGTGTTCTCGTCGACGGTGATGTTCGTTCCGCCGCCGCCGTTCCCGGACGTGAAGGCGACCGGGGTCTGGGCCTGGAGGCCCCGGGTGACATGGCGGCCGCCCGAGTCATCGGTGGTGGTCAGGGCGATGTTGACGGTCTCGCCCGCGGCCTGGGCGGTGCCGGACGAGAGCCCGGTGAGACCGGCGGTGGCGAGCGCTGCGGCGAGCAGCACCCGTACGGCTCTTCCTGATCGGATCATGCTCAAGACCTTCCTCGGCGGGAGCGTGGGGAACGTGCCGTCGAACGAGGCGTGAGTGAACTGCTCTTACGTGCTCACGTCAAGAGGGTTCGTGTTCAGAACTTGAACGCACCGGTGTTCCTCGCAGCTCGCCGGATGGGTACGGACCAATCTCGGTGTGAAGTATTGACGGCTCTGTTCCGGCGGGGTTAACTCACGCCACCAACGCCGGTACCGGTTCCGGAACCGGTTGCGGTACCGGTTCCATGACCGGCTGCTCTCTCTGTCCTGTTGTGTCCTGGAGGCCCCCGATGCGTGTCACCATCGCTGATGTCGCCCGCGAGGCCGGCGTCAGCAAGACGACCGTGTCCCGGGTCATCAACACCAAGGGCGAAGTGGACGGTTCAACGGCCGCCCGTGTTCGTGAAGTGATCGCACAGCTCGGTTACGTGCCCAGCTCGGGCGCCGTCGGTCTGGCCCGCGGCAGCAGCCGTACGGTCGGCATGCTGGTGCCCTCGCTGACCTGGCCGTGGATGGGCGAAGTGCTTCAGGGCGTCGTCGACACCGTCGAGGCCGCCGACTACGGGCTGCTGCTCTTCACCTGCAACCGCGGGGCCGAGTCCGTGGAGCGCTTCACCAGCCAGGTGTCGGCGCGGGCCTTCGACGGACTGGTCGTGGTCGAACCCGAGAACACCCTCGACCACCTCACCGCACTGCACCGCGGTGGTCTGCCGATCGTGCTGATCGACGATCGCGGCCACCACCCCGAGTTCCCCTCCGTCGTGACCACCAACCACGAAGGAGGCGCGTCGGCCGCCCGCCATCTGCGGGCTGCCGGCCGCACCAGGCCCCTGGTCATCACCGGCCCCCAGGACTTCGGCTGCGTACGCGACCGGCTTGCCGGATTCGTCTCCGTGCTGCCCACCGATCTCATCGTCCGCGGGGACTTCACCGAGGTCTGCGGCCGGCTGGCCGTGGAGCAACTCATCGCCTCCGGCGTGGAGTTCGACTCGGTCTTCGCACACAACGACATCACGGCGGCAGGCGTGCTGCGGGCGCTGCGCGCCGCGGGACGGTCCGTTCCCGGCGACATCGCGGTGGTCGGCTTCGACGACATCCCGATGGCCGAGCACACCGAACCGCCGCTGACCACCGTGCGCCAGCCCACCCGGCAGATGGGTGAGACGGCCGCACGGATGCTGCTCTCCCACCTCGGCGGCACGCCCGTACCCGACGCACCCCTCGTGCTGCCCACCGAACTGGTCGTGCGCCACTCGGCGCCCTAGCGGCCGGGGCCGGACCGGCCCCACCGCTCCCGTACTCCGTGCAGCAGCCGGCTGCGCGCCCGCACCGCACCCGCACCGCCCGTACCCGGCGCGCCGAGCGCTGCCCGTTCCCGGATCTCCCAGACCCGCCAGTCCCTCCTGGAGTCGCCATGTCCGCACGCCGTCACCACACGCTCAGAGCGGTCGCGCTCGCCACCGCGGTGGTCGCGCTCGCCGCCGGATGCTCGTCAGCCAACTCGAACGCCAACAAGGGCGGCGGCGCCGCGTCAGGAGTCCTGACGCTGGGCAAGCCGGACGGGCCGCAGACGAACAACAGCAACCCGTTCCTCAACACCTCGGCGGGTGCCACCCTCGGTTACCGCTACATGATCTACGAGCCGCTGGCGATGACGAGCCAGATCCGGCCCGCCGACAAGGCCGACCCGTGGCTGGCGACGTCCTGGAAGTGGGAGCTCAACTTCACCAAGGTCACCTTCACCCTCGACGACAAGGCCAAGTGGGCCGACGGCAAGCCGCTGACCGCCCAGGACGTGGCGTTCACCTTCAACCTGCTGAAGAAGCACCCGGCACTCAACGGCAACGGCATCGCCTACGACGGGGTCGAGGTCCAGGGCAAGAAGGTCGTGCTGACCTTCGACGACTCGCAGTACGTCAACCAGAACAAGATCATCCAGCAGTTCATCGTGCCCAAGCACATCTGGGAAGGCGTCAAGGACCCGGAGACCTGGCCCAACCGGACCCCCGTCGGTTCGGGCCCGTACAAGCTGAAGACGTTCACCCCGCAGACCACCACCCTGACCGCCACGCCCACCTACTGGAAGGGCGCGACGAAGGTCAAGGAGCTGCGGTACAGCACGTACAACGACAACAGCGCCGCCACCACCGCCCTGGCCGGCGGCAAGCTCGAGTGGTCGTTCGTCTTCATGCCGAACTACAAGCAGCTGTACATCGCCAAGGACCCCAAGAACCACAAGCTGTGGTTCCCCTCCGGGCTCGGCATCCACGGACTGTGGTTCAACACCGCCCGCAAGCCGTTCGACAACCCGGCGCTGCGCAAGGCCATGGCGATGGTCGTCGACCGCAACGCGATCTACACCCAGGCCGAGGCGACCCTCTACCCGGAGATCACCAACCCGACCGGCATCCCGCTGCCCGCCGGCAAGTCCTTCATCGCACCCGAGTACAAGAACGCCACCACGAAGCCCGATGTCGAGGGCGCCAAGAAGATCCTCGACAAGGCCGGCTTCACGCTCAGCGGCGGAGTGCTGAAGGACCCGAGCGGCAAGCCGGTGAAGCTGACCTTCACCGACCCGGCCGGCTGGAACGACTACATCACCGGCCTCGCGATCATCAAGGACAACATCAAGAAGCTCGGCATCGAGGCCAAGGTCAAGACCCAGACCGCCGAGGCCTGGGGCGCGGACGTCGCCAACGGCAACTTCGACGCCACCCTGCACTGGACCAACAGCGGCGCCACCCCGTACGACATGTACCAGAACATCATGGACGGCGCGCTGCTCCAGCCCATCGGCAAGGCCTCCCAGCTCGGCAACTTCGGCCGCTTCAAGAACACCGAGGCCACCGAGGCGCTCAAGGACTTCGCCAACGCCACGACCGACACCACCCGCATCACCGCGATGAACACCCTGCAGAAGATCATGGTCGAGCAGGCGCCGATGATCCCCACCGCCGCCGCCCCCATCGGGGCCGAGTACTCCACCAAGAACTGGGTGGGCTGGCCCACCGAGGCCGACCCGTACGCCGACCCGCAGCACACCCAGCCCTCGTCGCTGGAAGTCGTGCTGAAGCTCAAGCCGTCGAAGAAGTAGGACCCAGGGATCCAGGTACCGGCCATGTCTGAACAGCTCGAAAAGAACCACGTCGTGCTCGAAGCACGCGGAGTCACCAAACACTTCGCCGTGCGGCGCACCGGCCGCGATCTCCTCGCGGGCAAGCGCCGCAGCGTCCACGCCGTCGACGACGTCTCGCTGAAACTGCGGCGCGGCACCGTCACGGCGCTGGTGGGGGAGTCGGGCTCCGGGAAGTCCACCGTCGCCAGACTGCTCGCCCAGCTGTATCCGCTCACCGAGGGCGAGATCCACCTGGGCGGCCAGCCGGTGAAGGCCGGACGTGGCCGGTCCTTCCGCAGTTACGTACGCCGGGTCCAGCTCATCTTCCAGGACCCGTTCGCCTCGCTGAACCCGGTGCACACCGTGCGCTACCACCTCACCCGGGCCCTGAAGATCCACGGCCGGGCGGGGAACGGCGAGGCGGAACTGGAACAGAACCTGACCGCTCTGCTGAACCGCGTCCAGCTGACTCCTCCTCATCAGTACCTGGACAAGTTCCCGCACGAGCTGTCGGGAGGTCAGCGCCAGCGCGTGGCCATCGCCCGCGCGCTCGGCGCCGACCCCCAGGTCCTCCTGGCCGACGAGCCCGTCTCGATGCTGGACGTCTCGATCCGGCTCGGGGTGCTCAACCTGCTCAAGGACCTCAAGGACCGCATGCACCTCGCGATCCTCTACATCACCCACGACATCGCCTCCGCCCGCTACTTCGCGGACTCCACGCTGGTGATGTACGCGGGCCGGATCGTGGAGGGCGGTGACAGCGAGACCGTCACCCAGCGCCCCGCACACCCCTACACCCAGCTGCTGATCGCCTCGGCGCCCGACCCGGACCGAGTGGTCGCCGAGGAGGAGCAGGAGGAGACCGGCAGCGGCGAGCCCCCCTCGCTCATCGCGCCACCGGCCGGCTGCCGCTTCCACCCGCGCTGCCCCAAGGCGATGGAGCGCTGCCGCTCCGAACTGCCGCCGCGCTTCGACCTGGCCGACGGCCAGTGGGCGGCCTGCTGGCTGTACGCCGACGGAGCCGGCCGCGACGGTGACCACGAGAAGGAGGCCGCGAAGTGAAGTACCTGCTCCAGAGGCTCGCCTTCTACCTGGTCACCGCCTGGGCCGCGATCACGATCAACTTCCTCATCCCGCGGCTGATGCCCGGCGACCCGGTGCAGGCCCTCATCGCCCGCTTCCAGGGACAGCTGGACACCAGCGCCATCGCCTCCCTCAAGGCCCTCTTCGGCCTGGACAAGCACCAGTCGCTCTGGCAGCAGTACACCTCCTACTGGGGTCATCTGCTCGACGGCGACCTCGGCCTGTCCTTCACCTTCTTCCCCACACCGGTGAGCGAGGTGATCGCCCAGTCGCTGCCGTGGACGCTCGCCCTCGTCGGCATCACCACGCTGATCAGCTTCGTCCTCGGCACCGGGATCGGCGTCTTCACCGGCTGGCGGCGCGGCTCCTGGATGGACAGCCTGCTGCCCGTCACCACCTTCATCTCCGCGATCCCGTACTTCTGGCTCGGCCTCATCGCCATCTCGCTGTTCGCCGTGAAGTGGCCGTTCTTCCCGGCCGCCGGCGGCTACGACAACTCGCTCGTGCCCGCCTTCGACTGGCCGTTCATCTCCAGCGCGCTCTACCACGGGGTGCTGCCCGGCCTCACCATCGTGCTCAGCGCGGTCGCCGGCTGGATCCTCGGCATGCGCAACATGATGGTGACGGTCTCCTCCGAGGACTACGTCATGGTCGCCCAGGCCAAGGGGCTCTCCGAGCGCCGGGTGATGTTCGGGTACGCGGCCCGCAACGCGATCCTGCCCAACATCTCCGGCTTCGCGCTCTCGCTCGGCTTCATCGTCGGCGGCACCCTGCTCGTGGAGATGGTCTTCTCCTACCCGGGCATCGGATACCAGCTCTTCCAGGGCGTGGGAGCCAAGGACTACCCCCTGATGCAGGGCGTCTTCCTGATCATCACGCTCTCCGTCCTCGCCGCGAACCTCCTCGCCGACGTGCTCTACATGATCCTCGACCCCCGTACCCGAAGGGAGGCCTAGGACATGGCCGTCACCGCCACAGAGGTCGCTGTACTCGACGCGACAGAGACCCCGGCGCCCAGCAAGCGCAGGTTCCGGTTCCTGCGCGGACGCAAGACCGTCATCGGACTCGGCATCCTGCTCTTCTTCGTGCTGATCGCCGTCATCGGCCCGTGGATCGCCCCGTACGACCCGGACACCATGGGCAAGGAACTGCTCCAGCCGCCCTCCGGGGCCCACTGGTTCGGCACCACCCAGACCGGTCAGGACGTCCTCTCGCAGATCCTCGTCGGCACCCGGGGCGTGCTGGTCGTCGGATTCACCGCCGGCATCCTCGCCACGATCCTGTCCGTGCTGATCGGCGTCAGCGCCGGCTTCCTCGGCGGCACCACCGACGAGGTGCTCTCGCTGCTCTCCAACGTCTTCCTCGTCATCCCCGGACTGCCGCTGATCATCATCATCGCCAGCTTCGTCTCCGACGCGGGCGACCTGCTCATCGCGACCGTCATCGCCCTGACCTCCTGGGCCTGGGGCGCCCGCGTGCTGCGCGCCCAGACGCTCTCGCTGCGCCGCCGGGACTACATCGAGGCGGCCCGCGCCACCGGCGAGTCGACCTGGCGGATCATCCTGTTCGAGGTGATGCCCAACCTGACCGCCGTCATCGCCTCCGGCTTCGTCGGCACGGTCATCTTCGCCATCCTCTCCGAGATCACCCTCGCCTTCATCGGCGTCGCCGACATCTCCAACTGGAACTGGGGGACCGTCCTGTTCTGGGCGCAGTCCAACCAGGCCCTGGCCCAGGGCGCGTGGTGGTGGTTCGTCCCGGCCGGGCTCTGCATCGCCCTGCTCGGCATGTCCCTCGCCCTCATCAACTTCGGCATCGACGAATTCGTCAACCCGCGCCTGCGCACCGAGACCGGCGGCTCCCGCAAGGTCCGGATGCGGGTCGGCTTCACCCCCGTGGCTCGCGGTACGGACAAGGCCGCGGCGCGCGGCAGGCACGACAAGGAGACCCGCTCATGAGCGAGCCCGTCCTCACCATCAGCGGCCTCAACGTCGACTACGGGACCGGCGACGACGCCGTGCACGCGCTGCGCGACATCGACCTCACCCTGCACCGGGGCGAAGTCCTCGGCCTCGCCGGCGAGTCGGGCTCCGGCAAGTCCACCCTGGCGTACGCCGTCACCCGGCTGCTCTCCCCGCCCGGCGTGATCACCGGCGGCGAGGTCCGCTACCACCAGCGCGACGGCCAGACGCTCGACCTGCTGACCCTGTCGGCGCCCGAACTCCGGGCCTTCCGCTGGCAGGAGCTGTCGATCGTGTTCCAGGGCGCGATGAACTCCCTCAACCCGGTCCACACGGTCCACAGCCAGCTCACCGACGTACTCCAGGCCCACCGCCCGGAGATGAAGCGGGCGGCACGCACCGCACGCGCCGAGGAACTGCTGAAACTCGTCGGGATCTCCGCCGACCGGCTCGGGGCCTACCCGCACCAGCTCTCCGGCGGAATGCGCCAGCGCGTGATGATCGCGATGGCACTCGCGCTGGAACCCGAGATCGTCATCATGGACGAGCCCACGACGGCCCTCGACGTCGTCATGCAGCGCCAGATCCTGCGCCAGCTGGTCAAGCTCCGTGAGGAGCTCGGCTTCTCGGTCGTCTTCATCACGCACGACATCTCGCTCCTGATCGAGTTCTCCGACCGGATCGCGATCATGTACGGCGGCCGGATCGTCGAGGAGGCCGGCTCCTCCGACATCTACCGCGACCCCCGCCACCCCTACAGCGACGGACTGCTGCACTCCTTCCCCGCACTGCACGGCCCCCGCCGCGAACTCAGCGGCATCCCGGGCTCGCCCCCGCACCTGTCCGCGATGCCCGCCGGCTGCGCCTTCCACCCCCGCTGCGCCAAGAAGGTCGAGGGCTGCGACACCCACGTCCCGGTGCTCGCCGCGCCGGACGGCGACAGCTCCCGCTCGGTGGCCTGCTGGCTCCACCGGGAGGCCCCGGCCGCAGCCACCGTCCCGGCCGCCCGGTCCTAGGCCGTGTCGTCAAACTGCCGCCTGCCGCGCGGCGTCTGGCACGCACTCCCCCAAGCTCTCGGCTTCGCTCGAGCAGGGAGGGGCCCCCTCCCGCGTTACCGGAATGCCCTTGTAGCTCCTTCCCCGAGCTCTCAACTGCGTTCGAGCAGGGGAGACCCCGTCCGAGTCCATCCCGGTGCCTTGCGATCGCACGCACCAGACGCCCCGCGGCCGCCCTTCGGGCGACGACGGCAGTCTGACGACACGGCCTGGCGCACTACGCCACGCACACCACAGGAGAACCATGAACCTCGTCACCCCCCAGGCCTACGCCCGCGAGATCACCGCCCAGGCCGTGTCCGGTCTGCCCGCTGACTTCCGCTGGGGCGTCGCCACAGCCGCCTACCAGATCGAGGGAGCGGCGGCCGAGGACGGCAGAACGCCCTCGATCTGGGACACGTACTGCAGGGTGCCGGGCATGGTCGTCCGCGGCGAGAACGGCGACGTGGCCTGTGACCACTACCACCGGATGCCCGAGGACGTCTCGCTGATCGCCGGCCTGGGCGTCGACACGTACCGCTTCTCGCTGGCCTGGCCGCGCATCCAGCCCGGCGGCCGGGGCCCCGCCAACGCGAAGGGCCTGGACTTCTACAAGCGCCTGGTCGACGAGCTGGACGCCAAGGGCGTCACCCCCTGGGTCACCCTCTACCACTGGGACCTGCCGCAGGAGCTGGAGGACGCGGGCGGCTGGCCGGCCCGTGACACCGCCTACCGGTTCGCCGAGTACGCCGCCCTCGCCTACGACGCCCTGGGCGACCGGGTGAAGCACTGGACCACGCTGAACGAGCCGTGGTGCTCGGCGATGCTCGGTTACGCGTACGGCAACCAGGCCCCCGGCCGGCAGAACTTCGGCGAGGCGATCCACGCCGTCCACCACCTGCTGCTGGGCCACGGCCTCGCCTCGCAGCACCTGCGGGAACAGGCCGCCGCACGCGGCAACGAACTCGAACTCGGCCTCACCCTCAACCTGGGCACCGCCACCCCCGAGACGGACAGCCATGAGGACGCCGAGGCCGCCCGCCGCGCCGACGGACTCGGCTGCCGCCTCTACCTCGACCCGGTCGTCAAGGGCGCCTACCCCGAGGACATCGTCACCGACCTCGCCGCGCAGGGCGTCGAACTCCCCGTCCAGGACGGTGACCTGGCGGTCATCGCCACCCCGCTGGACGTCCTCGGCGTCAACTTCTACCGCGGCTCCCTCTTCTCCGGCGTGACCGAGGAAGGCGCGACGACGGATGCCGAAGGACTGCCCGTGACCCGCGTCGTCGAGCGCGATCTGCCCCGCACCGCGATGGACTGGGAGATCACCCCCACCGCCCTCACCGACCTGCTCGTCCGTCTGGAGAAGGACTACGGACTCCCGACGGTCATCACCGAGAACGGCGCCGCCTTCGACGACACCGTCTCCGCGGACGGCGAGATCCACGACGCCGACCGCACCACCTATCTCGCCGACCACATCGCCGCCGTCGCCGCCGCCCGCGCCCAAGGGGCCGACGTCCGGGGCTACTTCGCCTGGTCGCTGATGGACAACTTCGAGTGGTCCTACGGCTACGACAAGCGATTCGGCATCGTCCGCGTCGACTACGACACGCAGGTGCGGACGCTCAAGGACAGCGCCAAGTGGTACCGCGACACCATCCACCACACCCGCAACGCGTAGCCGCGCCCGCGCGCAGTCGCGCAGCCCCATTGATACGAACGGGAGCCCCACCGTGCCCTCTCGTACGACTCTGGCAGCCACCACCGCCGCGCTGTTGACCCTCGCCGCCGGAGAACATCGGCTACGGGGACTGGACCAGCTCCGCGCTGCACGGACCCGGCTACTCCGCCGACGGCAACATCGGGAAGCAGCAGACCTACCCGGACGGCGGCCGCGCCGACGCGTGGCACACCTACGGCGTCGAGTGGACGGCCGAAGGTATGACGTTCACCGTCGACGACCGGGTCGTCCAGCGGACCTCCCGCCAGAAGCTGGAGTCCACCCGCGGCCAGTGGGTCTACGACCACAACCAGTACGTGATCCTCAACCTGGCGCTCGGCGGCGCCTACCCCGCCGGCTGGAACCAGGTCACCGAGCCGTACTGGGGCCTGCCGCAGTCCAGCGTCGACCGGATCGCCCAGGGCGGCATCAAGGCCGAGATCGACTGGGTCAAGGTCGAGCAGAAGAAGTAAGAGAACAGAAGAAGCAGCAACCCAGCACAAGCAGCAAGGCCCCGGTCCTACCCGCACCCGGCGCGCGGCACAGCACCCGCTGTGCCGCGCGCGGCACCGTACGAAGGAGCGCACCCATGCCACCACGCACCCGCCACCGGTCGAGACCCACGACGGCCGCCCTCGCCGCCGCCACCGTCCTGGCCGGCCTGCTCGCCGGGGCCGCACCCAGCGCGGCCGCACCCGCCGCCGACGATCCCGCACCCGTCGCCATCGACCGGTTCGAGGGCGAGGTCCCGTTCGCGAACCAGCCCGCCGAGGGGATCTTCACCTGGGGCGGCGACGCCGACGACCCGCCGACCCTGGCGATCAAGGAGCGCGCGGACGCCCCCGAGGGCGCCAAGGTCCTCGAAGGCACCTACGACATCAGCGGCTACGGCGGACTCAGCCACGACTACGCCGCCGACCGGCCCGCCCACGACTGGTCCGCGCACAAGGGCATCCGCTTCTGGTGGTACGGGCAGAACACCGCGCCCCTGCCCCCCGGTTCGGGCAAGAGGATCAGCTTCGAGATCAAGGACGGCGGCGCCGACGGCGAGGCGTCCGAGCTGTGGACCACCTCCTTCACCGACGACTGGGAGGGCTGGCACCAGGTCGAGATCCCCTTCGCCGACTTCACCTACCGGGCCGACTACCAGCCCGTCGGCGGCATCGACCAGATCCTCGGCCTCGATGAGATGTGGGGCTACGCCCTCACCCTGCCGACCGGCGCCCCCGGCTCGTTCGCCATGGACGGCGTGGAGCTGTACGGAAAGGCCGACCCGGCCCTGAAGGCGAGCGTCACCGCCGACGCGGCCGTGCACCCGGTCAAGCAGGGCGGCACCGCCGGCATCGACCTCTCCGTCGTCACCACCGGTTCGGCACCGCTGGAGGAGCCCGTCACCGTCGAGTACGAGACCAAGGGCGGCAGCGCGGCGTCCGGCACCGACTACACCCCGGTCAGCGGCACCTACACCTTCCCCGCCGGCACCGCGTCCGGCACCTCGCACCGGGTCTCCGTCGCGACGAGGAAGACATCGGGAGCGGCCTCGGCCAAGACGATCCCGCTCGAACTCACCGTCACCGGCGCCAAGCCGCCGAAGGAGAACCCGCAGGTCGTCATCGACGCCCACGGGCTGCCCTACCAGGACGCCAAGCTGCCGGTGAAGAAGCGGGTCGCCGACCTGCTCGCCCGGATGTCGCCCGCCGAGAAGGCCGGCCAGATGACCCAGGCCGAGCGCAACGCGCTCACCTCGCAGGGCGACATCGCGGGCTACGACCTCGGCTCGCTGCTCTCCGGCGGCGGCTCGGTCCCCACGCCCAACACCCCCGAGGCGTGGGCCAAGACGGTGGACTCCTACCAGCTGCGCGCCCGGGCGACCCGCTTCCAGATCCCGCTGATCTACGGCGTGGACGCGGTGCACGGCCACAACAACGTCGTCGGCTCGACGATCATGCCGCACAACGTCGGCCTCGGCGCCACCCGTGACCCGAAGACGGTCGAGCAGACCGGCGCCGTCACCGCGAGCGAGGTCCGCGCCACCGGCATCCCGTGGGACTTCGCGCCCTGCCTCTGCGTCTCGCGCGACGAACGCTGGGGCCGCTCCTACGAGTCGTACGGCGAGGACCCGGCTCTCGTCGAGTCGCTGGAGACGGTGATCCAGGGCATGCAGGGCGCCGCGTCCGGCAAGGACCTGGCCCGGAGCGACAAGGTACTGGCCACCGCCAAGCACTTCGTCGGCGACGGCGGTACGGAGTACGGTTCCTCCACCACCGGCTCGTACCCCATCGACCAGGGCGTCACCAAGGTCACCCGACAGGAGCTCGAAGCCGTCCACCTCGCCCCGTTCGGCGAGGCCGTCAAGCGCGGCATCGGCACGGTCATGCCCTCGTACTCCTCGCTCGACATCATCGGGGACGGCAAGGGCCCGGTGAAGATGCACGCCGACGCCGAGATGATCAACGGTGTGCTGAAGGACCGGATGGGCTTCGAGGGCTTCGTCATCAGCGACTGGCAGGCGATCGACCAGATCCCCGGCGACTACGCGAGCGACGTCCGCACCTCCATCAACGCCGGACTGGACATGATCATGGTGCCGACCGCGTACAAGGAGTTCACCAGGACGCTCCAGGACGAGGTCACCGCGGGCCGTATCCCGCAGGCCCGGATCGACGACGCGGTCTCCCGCATCCTGACCCAGAAGTTCCGGCTGGGTCTGTTCGAGAAGCCGTACGCCGACACGGGCAACCTCGGCAAGGTCGGTTCGGCCGGGCACCGCGCCGTGGCCCGCGAGGCCGCCGCCAAGTCCCAGGTGCTGCTGAAGAACGACGGCGGCGTGCTGCCGCTGAAGTCCTCGCAGAAGGTGTACGTCGCCGGGTCCAACGCCGATGACATCGGCAACCAGGCCGGCGGCTGGACCGTCAGCTGGCAGGGCTCGTCCGGCGACATCACCCCGGGCACCACGATCCTGTCGGCCATGAAGAAGGACGCCGCCTCGGTCATGTACTCCAAGGACGCCTCGGCCGCCACGGACGGCTACGACGTCGGCGTCGTGGTCGTCGGGGAGACCCCGTACGCGGAGGGTGTCGGTGACGTCGGCAACGGCCACGGCCTGGAGCTGTCCGCCGCCGACAAGGCGGCGGTCGACAAGGTCTGCGCCGCGATGAAGTGCGCCGTGCTGATCGTCTCGGGCCGCCCGCAGCTCATCGGTGACCGGCTCGACGGCATCGACGCGCTGGTGGCCTCCTGGCTGCCGGGCACCGAGGGCGACGGCGTGGCCGACGTGCTCTACGGAAAGCGGGCCTTCACCGGACAACTGCCGGTCACCTGGCCGAAGTCGGAGGCGCAGCTGCCGATCAACGTCGGGGACGCGGCGTACGACCCGCAGTTCCCCTACGGCTGGGGCCTGACCACACTGAGGAAGCCCCCGGCCGGCGGCGAGCTGACGCTCACCGCGCTCGCCGTGGCGGCCCAGGTCGCCGAGCGGACCGGCCTCGGCCGGACGGAGGTGGGCCGCACCATCGTCGGCCAGGCGCGGCTGCTGGTCCAGCAGAAGACCGGCGGCAAACTGGGCGAAGCGGTGTCCAAGCCGTTCGCGGACGCCGACCACCTGCTGCTGACCGGTGATCTGACCGGCGCGGTGGCCAAGCTGAGGGCGGCCTACCGGGCCGCCTGAGACCCCGGGGCGGGCGGCGCACAAGCTCCGCCCGTCC
The DNA here is from genome assembly GCF_040655445.1 of Streptomyces sp. NPDC050423. Taxonomy (NCBI): domain Bacteria; kingdom Bacillati; phylum Actinomycetota; class Actinomycetes; order Kitasatosporales; family Streptomycetaceae; genus Streptomyces; species Streptomyces sp. NPDC050423. The sequence continues at coordinate 168,248 of NZ_JBFAJY010000008.1, read as the reverse complement.
CCGGACTCCCGCCCGGAAGACCCGGGACATGACAAGCCCGAGGCCCTGGCCCCCGGCCCTGGTCCCGGCACGCGCGTGTCGGCCGGGTGGGTTACGTTCGAGATATGCGGAACAGACCGTTCCCGGCCCTCCTGCTCCCGGCGCTACCGGCAGGACTGCTGCTGATCCTGTCGGCGGCCGCCCTGGTGCTGGCGCCCGCCGCGCCCGCTGCGACGAGCGCCTCCACCGTCAATGACGTGGCGCAGGCGCTGCGCAGGAGCCCGGTGTACGTCGATCCCGCCGCGGCCGGGCAGCTCTCCCGGAGCCAGGCCGCCGCCCTGACGAAGAAGATCAAGGACGCCGACAAGCCGGTGTTCGTGGCCGTGCTGCCGCAGAATTCCGCCTTCCCCGCGCAGAGCGTGCTCAGAACGCTGCGCACCGACACCGGGATCACCGGCGTCTACGCGATACGCCTCGGCAACGGCTTCAACGCGGGCGCCGACCCGCAGGTGATGTCCGGGCAGGCGGTCCGGAATCTCACCGCTGCCGTGAAGGCCCCGGGCGCGGGCCCCGGCGCCGCGATCCAGCTGAACGCCTTCGTCGACCGCGCCGTCGAACAGGCCCGCGGCCACGCTCCCGCCTCCTGGGGCGGCTCCTCGTCCGGCCAGGGCTCGTCCACCGCCGGGCTGATCGCGATCGGTGCGGTGGTGGTCGTCGGCGGTGCGGGGGCCTACACGATCGTGCGCCGCAACCGCGGGCGCAAGGAGGCCGAGGAACAGGCCGCGCTCGACAAGCTCCGGGTCGTCGTGGACGAGGACATCACGGAGTACGGGGAGACACTGGACCGGCTCGACTTCCATCCGGCGGAGGCGGGCGCCGACGACTCGATGCGCGCGGATTACGAACGCGCCCTCGACTCCTACGAGAGCGCGAAATCGCGTATGGAGCACGCCCGGCACCCCTCCGACGTGCGCGGGGTGACCCAGGCACTGGAGGACGGGCGCTTCTCGCTCGCCGTCCTGGAGGCCCGGCGCACCGGCGGCGAACTGCCCGCGCGCCGCCCGCCCTGCTTCTTCGACCCGCGCCACGGCCCGTCGGTGGCCGACGTCCGCTGGACCCCGTCGGGCGGTACGGCACGCGAGGTCCCGGTCTGCGGCGCCGACGAGATCCGGCTGCGCGACGGCGAGGACCCGATGAGCCGCACCGTCGACATGGGCGACGGCAGCCGCCGCCCCTACTGGGAGGCGGGCCCGGCCTACGGCCCCTGGGCGGGCGGCTACTTCGGCGGCGGCCTGCTCCCCGGCCTGCTGGTCGGCACCATGCTCGGCTCGATGCTGTCCACCCCGGCGTACGCGGCGGAGTACGGCGGCGGTGACTTCGGCGCGGGCGGCGACTTCGGCGGTGGCGACTTCTCCGGCTCCGACTTCGACTCCTCGGGCTTCGGAGGCGGCGGTTTCGGTGACGGCGGCGGTTTCGGCGGCGGCGGGGACTTCGGGGGCGGCGGGTTCTAGGTCGTGTCCGCGAAGTCACCTCGTACGCCCGGCGCGCGTGCGTGCCAGGCATCGCGTGCCGGACGGGACCATGCGGACACGGCCCAGGGCCGTCCGGCAACGATGAGTTCCGGAGGGAGTGGCAGTCTCTCTTCCTGTACGTCTGATCCGCAGCCCGAGGAGCGAGTGACATGCGCATCATCATCAGCGAGTTCATCAGCCTGGACGGCGTCGTGCAGGCGCCGGGCGGTGCCGAGGAGGACAGGGACGGCGGCTTCGCGCACGGCGGCTGGTCGCACCCGTTCTTCGACGCGGAGGTGGTGGGTGCCTCCTTCAGCGAATCGGTGGGCACGGCCGGGGCCCTGCTGTTCGGCCGCCGCACCTGGCAGACGATGGCCGCGGCATGGCCCGAGCGCGCGGGTGACCCGTTCGCCGACCGGATGAACGCCCTCCCGAAGTACGTCGTCACCGACACCCTGGGCGACGGTGACCTGACGTGGAGCAACACCGAGCGCATTCCCGGCGAGAAGTTCACCGCCCGCATCCAGGAGCTGCGCGAGACGGGCGACGGCGACCTGCTGGTCATGGGAAGCCCCACGCTCGTGCGCGGCCTGCTGAGCGAGGGCCTGGTCGACGAGCTCCGGCTCGTGATCATGCCGCTGCTGCTGGGCGGCGGAAAGTCGATCTTCCCCGAGGACGGCGGACTGCGCACGCTCGAACTGGTCTCGGCCGTCACCAGCGGTGCGGGCGTTCAGGTGTGCACCTATCGTCCGGCGGCCAAGGGGTAGTGACGGCCCGCGGCCGCCGTCGCGCCGGGCGGTGATCGCCGACGCGTGGTGCGTTTCGCCAGTGGGTGGCGGCTGGACACCCCGGTGGTCCTCAGTGGCCCCAGTTGGATCGTCGGCCTGCGAGGCCGCGGTTTCCTCAGCTCCGCACCGGGTGGCGGTGTGAGCATCTCCGGCCAGGGAAGAGGCGCCCCGGCAAGGCCGTCCGGTACGAGTTTGCCGAACCCGCAAAGATGTTTGCCGATATCCGGGACCGAGGCGCACCATCTCCGCAGATGGAGGTGTTTCGCATGAGCGACATGACGACGCAGACGTACGACGTAGTGGTGATCGGTGGCGGGCCCGCCGGGCTGAGCGGGGCCCTGGTGCTGTCCAGGGCCCGGCGTTCGGTGCTGGTGATCGACGCGGGCAGCCCGCGCAACGCACCCGCGTCCCACGCGCACAACTACCTGGGACGCGAGGGCATCCCGCCCACCGAGCTGCTGGCCATCGGCCGGGAAGAGGCCTCCGGGTACGGGGCGGAGATCGTCGAGGGCGAGGCCGTGGCCGCCGAGAGGCTGCCGGGCGGGGCCGGGTTCCGGGTCGTACGGGCGGACGGGACCGCCGTCACCGCGCGCCGTCTCCTCGTCACCACCGGGCTCGTCGACGAACTGCCGCCGATCCCCGGCCTGGCCGAGCGGTGGGGGCGGGACGTGCTGCACTGTCCGTACTGCCACGGGTGGGAGGTGCGGGACATGCCGGTCGGCATCGTCGCCCTGAGCCCGATGGCCGTGCACCAGGCGCTGCTCTGGCGGCAGTGGAGCGACGACGTCACCCTCTTCCTGCACAACGCGCCCGAGCCGGGCGACGAGGAGTACGAGCAGCTCGCCGCACGCGGCATCGCCGTGGTGGACGGGGAGGTGACCGGACTCGAGGCGAGCGGGGACCGGCTCACCGGGGTGCGGCTGGCCGGCGGACGGGTCGTGCCGCGCGAGGCCGTGGTGGTGCAGCCGCGGTTCACCGCGCGGTCCGGGGTCCTGGACGGTCTCGGACTGCACGCCACCGCGCTGGAGGCGGGCGGCCACACCATCGGTACGTACATCGCGTCCGATCCGTCGGGTGCGACCGAGGTGCCCGGTGTCTGGGTCGCCGGTAACGTCACCAACCTGATGGAGCAGGTCATCGGCGCCGCCGGGGCGGGGATGAAGGCGGCCTCCGCCATCAACGCCGACCTGGTGGGCGAAGACACCCGCCGCGCGGTCGGGGCCCGCCGCGCACCCTTCTCGGCGGAGGCCGAGCGCCAGGTCTGCGAGCAGACGCTCGGAAGCCGCCGTCACGGACTGCAGGAGACACGATGAATCCCGACAGCACGCCGTCCGACGCGGCACTCTGGGACGAGCGCTACCGCGAGAGCACCCGGATCTGGAGCGGGAACCCCAATACCGCGCTCGTCCGTGAAGTGGAGGGTCTGACACCGGGGCGCGCCCTCGACCTCGGGTGCGGCGAGGGGGCGGACGCGGTCTGGCTCGCGCGGTGGGGCTGGCAGGTCATCGCCACGGACATCTCGCGCGTCGCTCTCGGCCGGGCCGCCGAACACGCCGCCGAGGCAGGGGTCGCCGACCGGATCGACTGGCAGTTCCACGACCTCGGCGTCTCCTTCCCCGAGGGGGAGTACGACCTTGTCTCCGCCTCGTTCCTGCACTCGATGGGCGACCTGCCGCGCGAGGAGATCCTGCGGCGGGCCGCCTCGGCCGTCGCGCCCGGCGGAGTGCTCCTGATCGTCGGGCACGCGGGCTTCCCGGCGTGGGAGCACGACCACGCGGACATGGAGCTCCCCACCACCGACGAGGTGCTCGCCTCCCTCGAACTCCCGGCGGGGGAGTGGGACGTGCTCCTCAGCGAGGAGCACGAGCGCGTGCAGAACGACCCGGACGGGAACCCCACCACCCGTACCGACAACGCGCTGAAGGTCCGCCGCCGCTGACGGCGGTCCGCGGGCGCGGGCGAGGATGCGCGTGCCGGCCGTCACTGCGGCCGGCACGCCGACATCCAACCGTCATTCGAGCCCATTGAGGTCAAGGACTGACCTATACGGCTTCTAGCCTGGTTCTCGACCGGCGGAACAGGAACGACCGAAGGCAGAAATCATGAACGTGAACGTCAATAACGCGGACACCCGTGAGGCGGCCGCCGCCCCGGCCCTCACCGGCGAGCGCGCCGACCTGCTGGAGGCGCTGACCAAGCAGCGTCACTTTCTGCGCTTCACCACCCGTGACCTCACCGACGAGCAGGCCGGGCTGCGGACCACCGCGAGCGAGCTGTGTCTGGGCGGTCTCGTCAAGCACGTCACCGAGGTCGAACGGAGCTGGGCGGACTTCATCGTGCACGGGCCCGTGGCGATGCCGGACTTCACCGCCATGACCGAGGCCGACTTCGCCCGGCGGACCGACGGATTCCGGCTGCTGCCCGGAGAGACGCTGGCGGCTGTGCTGGCCGACTACGCCGAGGCGGCCCGCCGGACCGACGAACTGCTCGCCACCCTGCCCGACCTGGGTGTCACCCATGCGCTCCCGAAGGCTCCCTGGAACGAGGCCGACGCACGCTGGTCGGCCCGCCGGGTGCTGATGCACGTCATCGCGGAGACCGCTCAGCACGCCGGGCACGCCGACATCATCCGCGAGTCGCTGGACGGTGCCAAGACCATGGGCTGACCCGGAGGGGTGGTCCGCGCGCCCCTGTGCCCGAGGACCGGGGCGGTGGCCGTTACCACCGCTCCGGCTCAGCCGTTGAGTCGACCATGAATACTCGACGCCTGACCACCGCGGTGGGCACCCTCGCCGCCACCGCCCTGCTGGCACTCTCCGTGCCCGCCACGACCGCCCATGCCGCCGAGTGCGGTGTCCGCTCCGACGGCCGGCTGTACTGCGGCAACGCCGTCGGCGCGAAGGGGTACGCGGACCGTTCCTACCGTTCGGCGACGCGCGGCACCCTCACCACCGGGTTCAACTGGTTCGCCTGCTGGGGCCACGGCGACCCCCACGAGGGCCAGAACGACATCTGGTACTGGACCCAGCTCGACAACGGCCAGTGGGGCAACGTCCCCGCCGTCTCCGTGAAGACCGGCCAGGACCCGGCCCCCGGCCTTCGCGAGTGCTGAAGCCGCGGCCCCGGCCGTAGCAGGACCCGGACACCGGACCCGGCGACGTCACCCGACAGGGCTCACACCCCGGTGCGTCGCCGGGTCCTGGTCACCGGCCGCGGATGCGCCCCGGGCGGCCGGAGCGCACGAGCAGCCGAACGCCGAGCCCGTCCGCTACATCCCGGACCCGGGCCCTTGCTCCGCTTCCCCCGGCTCGTCCCGGGCGGTGAGGCCGGCCACCCACAGCGGCATCAGCCAGTGCGTGACGAAGACCGCGGCCAGGACGGGGACGAGCAGGGCCCCGGCCCGTACCTGACCGCTCCAGTCCGCCGCGGCGACACCGAGGACCGCGCACGCCAGCAGAAACGTGGTCACGCGGTGCGCCCGCGCCCGTACCCTGTCCCGCTCCGCGAGCTGGCGTTCGTCCAGGACGCGCGTGCGCAGTTCGAGCAGCCCCCGGGTGGCGCCGTTGAGCACGCCGGTCGCCAGGCACCAGGGGAGGAGCAGGACGAGCAGGGCGACGGCGAGCCAGGGCCGGTCGCTCGCGTACGAGCCGACGCCCGCGGCCACGCCCGCCGCCGTGAGCACCGCATGGGCACCGACGGCCGTGCGCCGGCGTGCGGCCGTCGCGTGCAGCGCGCCCGCCCGGGGGTTGTTCATCACGGCGAACATGCGCCGGTCGTAGCGGGTGTGCCGGGTTGCGCCGGTGGTGGTCATTGCTTCCTCCCGTAGACCTCGTCCGTGAGCGGGCGGAACGGCCGGAGGGAGAACAGGGCCTCCACCGGCAGATCGAAGAACTCGGCGACGCGCAGCGCGAGATCGAGGCTCGGGTTGTACTGCCCGCGCTCGATGTATCCGATGGTCTGGTAGTGGGCGCCGACCGCTTCGGCCAGCGCCTGCCGCGACACCTTGCGTTCCGCGCGCACCATCGCCAACCTGTTGTGAACCTGCTCGCTCATGTATAAGAAGTACTACATTCAGGGGCAGGTGCGCAACAGGGTGAGTCGGTCGGAGCGGTGGGACCGGCGGGCCCCGCGACGCCGGGCGCCCGCCGTCCTCCCCGTGGAGGGGTGGAAGGCGGGCGCGCTCGGGCCGAGTGTTCCCTCGGCGTCAGGCCTGCGGTGCGGCGGCCTTGATCGCGGAGATGTCGAAGTTCAGCTTCACCTTGTCGCTGACCATCACGCCGCCGGTCTCCAGTGCCGCGTTCCAGGTCAGGCCCCAGTCGGAGCGCAGGATGTCAGTGCCGCCCTCGAAACCGACGCGCTCGTTGCCGTACACGTCGGTCGCGGAGCCGTTGAACTCCAGGTCGATGGCGAGCGGGCGGGTGACGTCCTTGATGGTGAGGTCGCCGGTGACGCGGTACTTGTCGCCGCCGAGCTGCTCGGCGGAGGTCGAGCGGAACGTCATGAGGGGGAACTTCTCGGCGTCGAAGAAGTCGCCGCTGACCAGGTGGCCGTCGCGGTCCGCGATACCGGTGTCCACGCTGGCGATCTTGACGTCGATCGACACGGCGGAGCCGGCCGGGTTGCTGCCGTCCAGCTTCAGGCTGCCCTCGTGCTCGCCGAAGGAGCCGCGCACGTTGGTGACCATCGCGTGGCGCACGGTGAAGCCGATGCTGCTGTGGGACGGGTCGATCGTGTAGTCGCCGGTGAGGGCGGCCAGGGCGGGGTCGACGGTGGCGGTGGTGGCGGCGGTCTGGGTGTCGTTGTTCTTGCGGTTGAACAGAGCCATGGCTCCTCCTCGGTGACGTGATCGAGCGGGGCTCGAAGTAGTTGTTTAACCTTCAACGAGATTCACTGTAGACCCATCTAATTCAAAGTTCAACATCAAGCTCCGGACTGTTACCCACGGCGCCATGCATTCACGCGACCGTCACTCCATGCCCTCTGGCGGACGCGCGTAGAACTCGGGCACTATCTCCCTGGCCCCACATTGTCATGCACAGGAGGAGTTCCCATGGTGTCCCGTATGACGCTGCGCCCCGTCCTGACCGCTCTCGCCCTCGTCCTCGGAGTCCTCTTCGCCCCCGGAATCGGTGTCGTCTCCGGTGCGACGGACGCCTTCGCCGTCAGCAAGCTCACCCACAGCCAGGCGACCGCCAGATTCAGTTCGTCCGGCGTCACCTGGTCGTCCTCCGGCGGCTGCTCCAACCGCAACGTCGCCACCTGCACCTCCTTCGACCAGCTCAACCTGACGACCGCCCAGGGTGCCCAGACCCTCAAGAGCGCCACGGGCTGCGCGCTCAACATCACCGGCGGCACCGAGACCGGGCACGCCAGTGGCACGTACTCGCACTGGAACGGCTACAAGCTCGACTTCGGCAAGACCACCTGTCTCACCAACTACATCCACGGCGTGTTCAGCTACATCGGTCTGCGCGGTGACGGCGCACCCCAGTACCAGTCCGGCTCCGGCAACGTCTACGCGGACGAGGGCAACCACTGGGACGTGACCTACTACAACTGCGGCGGCTGCTGACACCCCGGCCCCGGGCACGACGGCGCCCCCGTCCGTAAGGCGGGGGCGCCTGTGTGTGGGGGTAGCGACTGCGGGTGACGGCTGTCTCAGTAGATCGGGTCGACGGTGGGGCCCTCCTGGGCCAGCAGGTCGCGGGCGAACTGCTCCCACTGCGCGTAGGCGTCGGGGAAGGCCGACACCTGCACCGCCTGGCACACCTCGCCCGGCGGCCTGTTCTGCCAGTCGGCGATCTGGATCAGGCCGGGGTTGCTGCCGAACGGGGCCACCCCGTAGAAGGACTTGGACGACGTGGGGACGTCCGTGATCTGTTCCGGGGTGCCCCAGCCGGTGCTCGGCCGCTGCTGGAAGATGCCGAGCGAGTCGTGGTCGACCGGGGTCAGGTAGTTGACGAACTTGGATTCCTGCATGGCCGTCATCAGGGCGATGACCTGCCCCTGGTCGGGGATCTGCGCGCCCTTGCCGACGCCGATGACGGTCCGGGCGTTGGCGAGCTCGGCCGGGCCGAGGTCGGCGGCGACCGTGAAGACCGTCCGCAGTTCGCTGTCCGGGGCCGCCTGCAGTGACCTGGCGGTCGCCGCGTCGACCGAGCCGGTGGGCCGGAGGCCGTGTGCTGCCTGGAAGGAACGCAGACCGTGGGGGGTGGGTGCCGCCTGGGCGGCCGCCGGAACGGAAAGGAGTATCCCGGCGGTGGCCGCGACGGCGGCTATGAGCTGAACCATTCTCTTCTGTCGCATGACAGGCACGGTGTCGCGGACCGGAATATGGCGTCAAGGGCCCTGCTTGACACGGGAGTTGACGGCCTGCTGTGCATTTGCTGTCGTTCCGGGCAAGGAGGTCGGCGGCGAAGGGGAGTGGAGTGGAATCCGAAGCCGGTGAGTGCGTGCCGTCACCGGTTCGACCAATGGAGCAATTCCCATTTGTTGCCCGTTGTCGTAAGTGCTTGATGTGAACGTCTGCTGGCGGGGCGGCCATTCGCGAGCCGGTGGAATGGCGCGATGAATCCCCTCACCCGCCGGCCGGCCTCTGCCCGTACTGCCCCGCACATGGCAGGGCCCCCGTCCCGCCCGGACGGGGGCACTGCCGGTCTCCGTGGGGGAGATCAGGAACCGACGCTCACGGTGAAGCGCCGCGGGTTGCCGTCGTTCGCGGCGCCCGAGACGTCCGGCTCACCGTCGGGGCGTACGTCGTCGTACGGGAAGGCGTAGCCGATCGGGCTGTTGGCGTGGACGATCCGCGACCAGTGATTGGTCACCGCGCCCTGGTAGTAGTCCGCCACCGAGGTGCCGTTCGGCTGGTCGGGGTGGCTGAGCATGATCGAGCGGTTGAAGCCGGCCGCCAGCCGGGCCAGCAGGCCCTTCTTGTCGTCGGAGTCCGCCGGGTTGTTGGTGAACGGCCCGTGGTTGCAGGTGAAGATGTCCTTGGAGACGGGCTTGGTGAAGGTGTGCCCGCCGTTGAAGGTCAGGGTGTCGCCGCTGACCCGCCCGGTGAAGACGCCGCGCCCGCCCTGGAGGTCGATCCGCAGGTCGGTCGAGCGGTACTTCTCCCAGACCTCGTCGATCTGCGCGGTGAACAGGTCCCGGAACGGCATCTCGTCCGGACGGTCGAAGAACGGTGCCATCAGGTTCTGCGGCGAGATGACCCGCAGCACACCGCCGTCCGAGCCGCGCGTCACCAGCTGGTCCCAGGGCTGCCCGTCGGCGGCGGCCTGGGCGGTGAGGCCGTCGGCGATCTTCTGGACGGCGCCGTCCGGGAGCGGAGCCACCGTGTGGTTGGTGTCGCCCTCCAGGGTCAGACCGATCGGCAGGGCGGTCACCAGGTCGACGTAGCTGATGTTCGCGTACAGCTGCTGCGGATTGAAGGTGAACTCGCAGAACGACCAGGTGCGCCCGTAGTTCGAGTCCGTGGACGTGGCGAAGGCCGGCTCGACCAGGGCGGGACCCGGGTTGAGGTAGAAGTCCAGGGTGTCGTCGCGCACGAAGTAGACCCGGGCCCCGTACATCTGGGGAAGGGTCACCACGACCGGCGCGCCGCCCGCCGCGTTCAGCGGGATGGCGCAGTCGACCGGCAGCGGGGTCTGCGGGGCCGCGGGGGAGTCGGGGTGGTAGACGCTGCCGTCGGCCCGCAGCAGCACCCAGCGGTCGGTGCCCTGCTCATGGCCGGTGACGTACGCGTTGACCCGGCCGGGCAGGGACTTGTTCTCCAGGGCCAGTTCGCAGGTCGCCGCGGCCGCCGACGCGCGGGGGCTCAGGGCGCTTCCCCAGACGGGGTAGGTGAGTGCGGTCGCGGAGGCGGCGACGCCGCCCGTCAGGAACAGTCTGCGCGAAATCACGAGGGGACTCCTGAGGCGTGGGGGTGGGGATGTGGGGGTGGGGAACGGTGGGGGACAGGAGGGGCGCGGACGGCGGGACGGTACCGGAAGTGCAGGGAGGTGGAACGAGCGCGTCCGCGGTGCGCACCACTCTCGCGAGGGCTGCGCCGACCGTCAAGACTTGTGACTGAGAGCGCTCTCAAAAACCGAAGGTCTTCACAACTCGACGCCCTGAGTCGCTACTTGGCGTATCCATCCACCTCGCATCCGGCCACCGTGATCAACATCTGAACACGCATTCGGTTCCGCTTCCCGCGCTCCCCACACGGGCTTACTTGGACTTACGCAGAGCGGTTGTTGGACTGGAGAGGCCATCGGAGCCGTACGTCGTTGACGGTGTCCGGACATGGCGACTACGCAGAGCACATGTCGCCAAGATTCACTACGGCGGGCGCTGCTGCCGCCGCCTCAGCCGCCGTCCTGGCTCTGGTGGGGACCGCTCTCCCTGCCTCAGCCGCCGCCCCCGCGCCCGCCGCGGCCGAATCGGCCGTCCCGGCAGGCGCCGTCATCGGATCCGCGCAGCTCGCCGTCGCCGTCGCGGACGACTTCCCGCGCGTCCTGACGTACACCGACCGGGCCTCCGGGAACCAGCTGTCCGGCAGTACCCGGCCGGTCACCGCCGTCACCCTCAACGGCGCCGCGCACGACGTGAAGCTCAAGGGCGCCCCCAAGGTCACCAAGTCGGCCGCCCACTACACGCTGGCCTTCGCCGATCTGCCCGGCGTCGAGATCGACGCCTCGCTCTCGGTCTCCGGACGCGCCACCACCTTCAAGGTGACCGCCGTCCGCGACACCGCGGCGTTCCGGGTCGGCACGATCGACATCCCCGGCCACGACCTGGTCTCCGTCGCCGGCACGGACACCGGTGCCGCGACCGCCTTCACCCGGCTGGACCCCGACTCGACGAAGACCGCGGACGTCTTCGCGAAGGTCACCGACTCCACCGAGGCCGACGCCGCTCCGGTCGGCGCCACCTACGCGATCGTCAACACCGGATCGCTGGCCGCAGCCGTCGAGTCCAACTCCTCGTACGACAAGCCCGCCGGCGCCACCGGCGGCGACGACGCCCGCTTCTGGCACCAGGCCCGCAGGACCGACGACGGCTCCACCCGGGTCGGCGTCTGGTCCGGCCAGTGGACCTACCGCGGCGACGGCGCCCCCAAGCCCGAGAGCGGCGACAACCTGCCCTGGGCGAAGGTCGTCGTCACGCCCGACGCCAACGGCGACAAGACCGTCGACTGGCAGGACGGCGCGGTCGCCTTCCGCTCCATCGGTGTGGTCGCGCCGGGCAGCGAGGACACCGCGGACCGGGTCGTCACCCACATCCCGTTCAACTTCGCCGGCCAGGCCACCCACCCCTTCCTGCGCACCCTCGACGACGTCAAGCGGATCTCGCTGGCCACCGACGGCCTCGGGCAGCTCGCGCTGCTCAAGGGGTACGCCTCCGAGGGCCACGACTCCGCCCACCCCGACTACGGCGGCAACTACAACAAGCGCGCCGGCGGCCTGAAGGACCTCAACGAGCTGCTGAAGGACGGCAAGAAGTGGGGCGCCACGTTCGGCGTCCACGTCAACGCCACCGAGGCCTACCCGGAGGCGAAGGCCTTCGACGAGAAGCTCGTCGACAAGTCCAGCCCCGGCTGGAACTGGCTGAACCAGAGCTACTACATCGACCAGCGCCGCGACATCAACAGCGGTGACCTGGCCAAGCGCTTCCAGCAGCTGCGCGACGAGACCGACAGCAACCTCAGCATGCTGTACATCGACGTCTATTACACGCACGGCTGGATCGCCGACAAGACCCTCCAGTCCATCCAGAAGCAGGGCTGGAACGTCTCCAGCGAATGGGCCGACAAATTCGAGCGCGGCTCGCTCTGGTCGCACTGGGCCAATGACCTCGACTACGGCGGCGCCACCAACAAGGGCCTCAACTCGCAGATCATCCGGTTCATCCGCAATGACGAGAAGGACGTCTGGAACAACGACCCGGTCCTCGGCCAGAGCGCCATCGACGAGTTCGAGGGCTGGACCGGCGAGACCGACTGGAACGCCTTCTACGACAACATCTGGCAGCGCGACCTGCCCGCCAAATACCTCCAGCAGCAGAAGATCACCCGCTGGGACGGCAACGACATCACCTTCACCGGCGGGGTCAGCGGCACGGTCGAGGACGGCAGGCGGACCTTCTACGACCACGGCCGCAAGGTGCTCAGCGGCACCGACTACCTGCTCCCGTGGGACGGCGGCAAGAAGCTGTACCACTACAGCGAGTCCGGTGGTACGAGCAGCTGGGCGGTGCCCTCCAGGGGCACGTACACCGTCTACGGGCTCACCGACAACGGCCGGGTCAAGACCGGCACGGTCCGGCCCGTGGACGGGAAGATCACGCTGAAGGCCGAGGCCGGGCAGCCGTACGTGCTCTACCCGGACAAGGCGCCGAAGGCCGCCGACGCCAAGTGGGGCCAGGGCAGCCCGGTCGACGACCCCGGCTTCAACGACGACGGGCTGACCGCCTGGTCGAAGACCGGCACCGTCGTCCGCGACACCGACGACCAGGGCCGCAACAGCGCCGAGCTGTCCGGCACCGCCGCGGCCGCGCTCTCCCAGCGCATCGACGGGCTGAAGCCCGGCAAGCGCTACACCGCCTCCGCCCTCATCGAGGTCCAGCCCGGCAGGACCCGCCGCACCACCCTGTCGGCCGGCGGGAAGTCCGTGAGCGTGGACCGCTCCACAGCCAAGGACCAGATCGCCGCGTCGGACTGGCACGGTACGTACTTCCAGCGGGCCAAGGTGAACTTCACCGCTCCCGCGAACGGGCGCACCACGCTCCGCATCGAAGCCGCCGAGGGCAGTGCGGCGACCGTCCGCGCCGATGACGTACGCGTCGTCGCCAACGCCCCGGCGACCAGGAAGAACACCGTCGTGTACGAGGACTTCGAGGACGTCGACCAGGGCTGGGGCCCCTTCCTCAAGGGCGACGCGGGCGGCTCCACCGACCCCCGCACCAGCATCTCCCAGCTGCACGCCCCGTACACCCAGGCCGGCTGGAACGGCAAGCTCGTCGATGACGTGCTCGGCGGCAAGGAGTCCCTCAAGGCCCACGAGGAGAACGCCGGAATCGTCTACCGGACCGCCCCCTGGACCGTGCCGATGGCCGACGGCCACCGCTACGAGGTCGAGTACGACTACCAGTCCAGCCACGCCGGTGCCTACGAGTGGGTCGACGGCTACGACCGGATCACCGCGGACGGCGAGCCCGGCTCGGTGACCACCCGGGCCACCGCGATCGGCGCCCAGCACACCACCGGCCACTTCACCGAGACCGTCACGGCGGGCTGCGGCGACACCTGGACCGGGCTGCGCAAGCGGGACGACGCACCCGAGGGCGCCGACTTCGTCCTCGACGGCTTCACCGTGACCGACCTCGGCAAGGCCCCCGCCTCGGAGCAGGCCGCCTGCGGCACCCTCACCGTCCAGCCGGCCGCGCAGACCCTGGAGCCGGGCACCGCCAACACCGTGCGGGCGAGCTTCACCAACTACGAGGCCACCGAGGTCACCGGGGTCTCGGTGGGCCTGGCCGTCCCCGAGGGCTGGAAGGCCGAGCCCGCGGGCGCCGTCACCTTCGACTCGGTCGCGGCCGGCGCGAAGGTCACCGGAAGCTGGCAGGTCACCCCGCCGGTGGACGCCGAGTACCAGACGTACCAGCTGAGTTCCGAGGCCGCCTACACCGTGGGCGGTGCCCGGCGCACGCTCGGCGCGCAGACCTCGGTGCGGACCCTGCCGGCGCCGCCCACCACGGACAGCTGGGCCAGCGACCTGGACTGGACGGCCGCCGAGAACGGCTGGGGACCGGTCGAGCGCGACCTCTCCAACGGTGAGACCGCAACCGGCGACGGCACCCCGCTGACCATCGGCGGCACGGTCTACCCCAAGGGCCTCGGCAGCCACGCACCCGCGAAGGTCCGCTACTACCTGGGCGGGAAGTGCACCTCGTTCACCGCCGAGGTGGGCGTGGACGACGTGCAGAAGAGCGCCGGCAGCGTGCAGTTCTCCGTGACGGCGGACGGCACGGAGAAGGTGAAGTCGCCGGTCCTCAAGGCCGCCGACACCGCCTGGTCGCTGACGGCGGACATCACCCGCGCCAAGTACGTCGAGCTGGTCGTCGGCGACGGCGGCGACGGCAACGGCAACGACCACGCCGACTGGGGGAACGCCCGCTTCCACTGCGGCGCCTGATCGGCGGCACGACTGAAGGGGGCGGGGCCGTCGGCGGTCCCGCCCCCTTCTTGCGCTCCCGGCCGCGCGCAGGACCGACGCCCGCCACCGCCCGGCCCCCGGGACTGCGGGGGCCGCGCTGAGATCCAGCCTCCGGTAGCTCCCCGGGGCGGCCCGGAGGGTGGAGTCCGCGGGAGTCCGGGACGGATGGCCGTTACACGCGTACTCTCGTACGTCATGGGGGAGTTGGGGGAGTCGACAGCGCACTGGCGGCTCCGCCCGCGCCGCGGCGGTGCGGACGGCCCGGTGCGCGGAGCCGGGGTGCTGCTCACACGGGACAGGGTGGTGACCCGTGCCCGGAAACTGCTGTTACGTGAGTTACGCGGCGACGTCGAAGAGCCGCCCCGGCCGGGGCGTCAGGATCTGCCGGGGCCGCCCACCGGCCCGGGTCCGGCAGGACGCCCATGAGGATTCCGTGCCCGCACCGCCGGTTCACCGGAGCCCCCTGCGACGGGGCCGTCCAGCCCACCGGCTACTGCGACACCTGCGGCCGTGACGAGGCGGACCCCGGACTGCCGTCGCTGCCCGGCACCCCCGAGGAGCACGGCCCCGCCGGACTCCTCGAACTCCCGCTGCTGGAACCGGGGAGCGGGCCGTCCGGCTGGAGCTGGAGCAGTGCTACCGCTGGCTGGCCCGGCAACGACAGGCGCCGGCCGAGTACGAGCGGCTGATCGACCTCTCGCACGCCGTCCGCCCGCAGACCTGGTTCTGAGACCTGTCCGGCCCGCAACGACCTCCACTGGAGGCAGCCCCTTGGGAGCCACCGAACCGTCGCCCGCCCGCCGGCTGCCCGTCGGCCTGAAGGTGTCCGTGGACGTCCGGCGCGATCAGCAGCCGCACCACGACGCACGGATCGACGCCCATGTGCGGATCAAGGCGGTCGCGGTGGGGCCGAGCGACGAGGTGCCCGCCGTGGAACTCGCCGTCGTCCTCGCGCTGGACGTCGCCGCGGAGCGCCGGGAGGCAGCGGTCGCCGCGCTGGCCGCCGCCCTGCGCGCCCTGCCCGACGGCCTCTCCTTCACCGTCCTGGGCGGCGCCGACGCGAGCGGGGCGCCGACCGGCTGCTATCCGCTGCGCGGCGGGTGGGCGCTGGCCGGGACGGCGGAGAAGCGCCGGGCCGCGTTCAGCACGGGCCGGATCGCCCCGGCCGCCGCCGGCCGGCCGCCCACCGGATACCCGGTGTGGCTCGCCGCCGCCCGCGAGCTGTTCGACGAGCGCCCGCTGCCGGTGCGGCACCTGCTCCTGATCACCGACGGCAGCAGCCACGACGGTACGGACGACACCGACCTGGCCGACAGCGCGCTGCGCAGCGAACTGGGCCGCTGCGCCGGAAGGTTCACCGCGGACGTGCTGGCGGTCGGCAGCGACTGGGACCCCGCGCCGCTGCTCGCCGTCACCGACCGGCTGCACGGCAGACCCGTCGTCGCGCCGCGCCGGTTCGGCCCCGCGGTCACCGAGGCCGTACAGCGGCTCCGCCGGGTCCGCAGCCCCGAACTGCCCGTCTCGGTGAACGTGCGCCCGGCGGTGCGCGAGGTGACACTGACCCAGACCGCACCCCGCCGGCAGGCGCTCGAAGCGGTGCACCGGGCGGACGAGCCGCGCCGGTTCGACTTCCCCACCCACCAGTGGGAGCCGGGCACCCGCGACTACCTCCTCACCCTGCGCGCCGACGCGAGCACCGACCCGCTGGGCGTGCTGCTGCAACTGGCCACCGTCTCCATCGGCGACTCCACCGCGTCCCTCCTGGTCCACTGGCTGCCGCCCGGAGTCGCGGTGGGAGCGGGGGCGACCGGCGGCGGGGGCGCCTCCCTCCAGGCGATGAACGTCGACACCCAGATGCGGATCGCCCTCGACCGCGGATACCTCGCCCTGGACCCGCTGAACCGGGGCGAGGCCGAGCGGCAGTTCGGCCTCGCGGTCAGGCTGGCCCACAAGTTCAGCACCGACTGGGTCCTGGACCAGGCCGGCGAGGTGGTCGAGATCGTGGACCGCACCCGGGGCGTGGTCCGGGTCGGCCCCGCCGTGGACCGGGGCACCGTGCGCCGGGGCCGGCTGCACATCGCCTCCGGCCACCTGCTGGAGCTGCCCGGACACTCCACCGGGAAGCCGGCGAACTGCCCGGACTGCGGTCACCTCGCCGGGCCGCGCGCCACCTACTGCATCTCCTGCGGAAGGCGGCTGTGATGCCCTGGCCGGCCCGGTGGACACGCGCCTCGCGGACCCGCGGGGGTGGCTCCCGCACCAGGCGGCTGCTCGAACTGCACCTGGCCCTACTGGTGGTGACCGCACTCGCCTCGATGACCGTCCTGCTCGTCTCCTACCGCGAGGTGCAGAACGCCGCGGGCGAGATGCGCACCCACGGCGCGCCGGCTGTCCAGGGAGTCTCCGCCACCCAGCTCGCACTGCTCCGCGCCCACCAGGAGGCACAGGACTCCGTCGCCAACGAGATCGACGGGGTGATCGGTGCCGGGGCGCGGTACGAGAACCAGCTGTCCGCCGCCGAGCAGGGCCTGTCCCGGCTCTCCGACGTACAGATCGACGGTGAACGCGGCCGGGGCGTGCTCAGAACGGTCAACGGCCTGCTGACCTCGTACAGCAGCTCCATGACGCCCGGCACGGTCAAATACGTGGACGACGACTTGATGCAGCGGGAGAAGTTCGAAGAGGCCGAACGCATCCTCCGGCGGGAGGGCACCGGAGTGGTGCCGCGCCTGGACGTCCTGCAGAAGCACCAGATGCAACGGGTCGACAGGATCAGCTCCATGGGCGCGCTCCAGCAGACCGGCTGGGCCGTCGCCGAACTGGGCCTGCTCGTCCTGGCCCTGACCGCGCTCTCCGCGCTGTGGGTGCTGCGCCGCCGCTGCGGGCGCAGCCACGACCCCTGGCTGCTGCTGTCGCTGCTGGCAGCCGTCGCCCTGGCCGTCGTCCCGCTCTGGGCGACCACCGTCACCCAGGAACGGCTGGACACCGCCCGCGGCCGACTGGTCGCGATCGAGCAGCGCGCCCACCACGACGACCGCAGGGAGCTGGCCGGCTCCCAGCAGTTCGTCACCGACAACTCCACCACCGTGCGCGGCGGGCTGGCCGCCCAGCGCTGGCAGAGCTGGACGTACTACGGGGCATTGGGTGGCGGCGCGCTGATCGTCCTGCTGCCGGCCGTCGGCATCTGCCGCCGGCTCAACGCCGACTACTGGAGGGCCGGATGACCCGGCGCACCCGTGCCCTGCTGCTCGTCCTCGCCCTGCTCCTGACCGCCGCGGGCTGCGGGCTCTCGGCGCCCGGCGGCAGCGACGAGGAGCCGAAGGTGACGATCCTCGGCCCGTGGACCGACGACCAGGAGCGGCACTTCAAGGAGGTGCTGGACGGCTTCGGCATCCCGTACACCTACCAGGGGACCGCCGCCACCCGCGAGGTGCTGCTCGCCGAGGTGCAGGCCGGCAACCCGCCCGACATCGCGATCCTGCCGGGCGTCGGCGAGCTCGTCGAGTACGCCGGCCAGCTGCGGTCGCTGAGTGGGCTGTACGAGGCCAAGGAGTACGGGAGCCCCTGGCAGCCCAGGGCGGAGGACATCCCCGACAAGCTGTGGGTACCGCTCAAGGCCGATCTCAAGTCGATCGTCTGGTACCGCGGAGCCGCCCCGGACCGGAGTCCCGCACCGCTGGACGCCTGGTGCATCGGCATGGGCGACGACGGCTCCTCCGGCTGGCCCGGCAGCGACTGGATCGAGGACCTCATCCTCCAGCGTGAGGGCTCGGCGGTCTACGAGCAGTGGGCGACCGGCGAACTGAATTGGACCGAAGGACCCGTGGTCAGGGCCTGGACCGCCTGGGCCGGACTGCTGGCCGAGGACCGGAAGGCGGCCCGCACAGCGCTGATGAACGACCACCGCGGTCCGGTCGGGGGCCACGGCCTGCTCTTCGGCGGTGGCTGCGCCCTGGAGCACCAGGGCTCCTTCGCCCGCGCCTTCTACGGGGACCGGAAGGAGCGGGCCGAATTCATGGACTCGGCGTCCCTGCTGCCCGGCGGCCCGTACAAGGTGCAGGCCCACGAGGTGTCGGCCGACTTCGCCGCGCTGTTCGGCCGGAGCGGCCCGGCCCGTGACATGATCAGGCGGCTCGCCTCCCGGGACGGGCAGGAGGACTGGGGGCGCAGGGGCGGGGTGTTCTCACCGAACGCGGCGGTCCCGGCCAAGGAGGGCGCGGTCGAGAAGGAGATCAGCAGCCGCTTCACCGATCGGCTGCCGCTCTGCCTGGACGCCTCCGACGTCATGCCCGCCGCCGTGCGGGACGCCTTCTACGAGGCGGTGCTGCTGACCGTCGCGCATCCGGAGAAACCGGTACGGGAGCTGCTGAAGGGCATCCAGAAGGTCCAGGACGCCCAGTCGTCCGACATCCCCCGGCTGACCGGGGTGTGCGGCAGGCCACAGTGATCCCCTGTGGGATTCCCACAAGCGGCGAGGGGTGCGGGCTGGCACTTCGCCTGCATGGCGCAAGCCTTCTGTCAGGCTCCACCAGGAAACCGGGCGGGAGACTGTACGGAGTCGACGGCAGGATTTTCTTGTCGGGCTTCGTAGGGTCGGTACATGACCGTTGTGGACGAAACCCCGGGCGAGCAGAGCGACACCCGCGGCCGGGTGGCCGAACTCCTGGCACTGCGCGAGCAGGCCCGGCGCGGACCGAGTGACCGGGCGACCGAGGCGCAGCACGCCAAGGGCAAGCTGACGGCGCGTGAGCGCATCGAGCTGCTCGTGGACCCGGACTCGTTCAGGGAGGTCGAACAGCTGCGCCGGCACCGGGCGACCGGCTTCGGCCTGGAGGCCAAGAAGCCGTACACCGACGGTGTCATCACCGGCTGGGGCACGGTCGAGGGCCGGACCGTCTTCGTCTACGCGCACGACTTCCGGATCTTCGGCGGCGCGCTGGGCGAGGCCCACGCCACCAAGATCCACAAGATCATGGACATGGCCATCTCGGCCGGTGCCCCGCTGGTCTCGCTGAACGACGGCGCCGGCGCCCGTATCCAGGAGGGCGTCTCGGCGCTCGCCGGGTACGGCGGCATCTTCCAGCGCAACACCCGGGCCTCCGGTGTCATCCCGCAGATCAGCGTGATGCTGGGCCCGTGCGCGGGCGGCGCGGCCTACAGCCCGGCCCTCACCGACTTCGTCTTCATGGTCCGCGAGACCTCGCAGATGTTCATCACCGGACCGGACGTCGTGAAGGCGGTCACCGGCGAGGAGATCACCCAGAACGGCCTCGGCGGCGCCGATGTGCACGCCGAGACCTCGGGCGTCGCGCACTTCGCGTACGACGACGAGGAGACCTGCATCGCCGAGGTCCGCTACCTGATCGGGATGCTGCCCTCGAACAACCGTGAGAACCCGCCCACGGTCGCGAGCGACGACCCGGCCGACCGGCGCGGCGACGTTCTGCTGGACCTGGTGCCCGCCGACGGCAACCGCCCGTACGACATGCACAAGGTCATCGAGGAGCTCGTCGACGACGGCGACTATCTGGAGATCCACGAGCGCTGGGCCCGCAACATCATCTGCGCCCTGGCCCGCTTGGACGGTCAGGTCGTCGGCATCGTCGCCAACCAGCCGCAGGCCCTGGCCGGTGTCCTGGACATCGAGGCGAGCGAGAAGGCCGCCAGGTTCGTCCAGATGTGTGACGCGTTCAACATTCCCATCGTCACTCTTTTGGACGTACCCGGCTTCCTGCCCGGTGTGGATCAGGAGCACGGTGGAATCATCCGGCACGGGGCGAAGCTGCTCTACGCCTACTGCAACGCCACGGTGCCGAGGATCTCGCTGATCCTGCGCAAGGCCTACGGCGGTGCGTACATCGTCATGGACAGCCAGTCCATCGGCGCCGACCTCACCTACGCCTGGCCCACCAACGAGATCGCGGTGATGGGCGCCGAGGGCGCCGCCAACGTCATCTTCCGCCGCCAGATCGCCGACGCCGAGGACCCGGAGGCCATGCGGACCCGCATGGTCAAGGAGTACAAGGCCGAACTGATGCATCCGTACTACGCCGCCGAGCGCGGCCTGGTCGACGACGTCATCGACCCCGCCGAGACCCGCGAGGTGCTGATCGCCTCGCTCGCCATGCTCCGGTCCAAGCACGCCGACCTGCCGTCCCGCAAGCACGGCAACCCGCCGCAGTAGTCAGCGGCCCCGCAGCAACCCCGCCAGGCCCCGCGAAGGCCTGCCGAGAAGACGGAGAGACATTCATGAGCACTGCCGCCGAGTCCGTGCTGCGCGTCGAGAAGGGTCTTGCCGACCCCGAGGAGCTGGCCGCCATAACCGCGGTCCTGCTCGCCCGCGCCGCCGCCCAGCCCGCAGCCGCCCCTACCCACCGAGGCCGTAACACCGCCGGCTGGCGCCGCCTGGAGCGCACCCCCGGCTTCCGGGCCCCCCACAGCTGGCAGGGCTGACCCCCCCCGGCCCGCCAAGGACTGTCCCCAGCCTTCAGAGGGCCCGCACGCCGAAAAGGCCCCGCACTCCCGGAGGAGTGCGGGGCCTCACGTACATCCGGGGCGCCCCTACCGCAGGCGCGCCATCAACGCGTGCTCCACCAAAGTGATCAACGCGCTCTTCGCATCTGCCCGATGCCGCGCGTCCGTGACCAGAATCGGCGTGTCGGGTCCGATCTGGAGCGCTTCGCGCACCTCGTCGGGGGTGTAGGGCTGGTGTCCGTCGAAGCCGTTGAGGGCGATGACGAAGGGGAGTCCGCTGTTCTCGAAGTAGTCGACGGCGGGGAAGCAGTCGGCGAGGCGGCGGGTGTCCACCAGCACGACGGCGCCGATGGCGCCGCGTACGAGGTCGTCCCACATGAACCAGAAGCGGTCCTGTCCGGGGGTACCGAAGAGGTACAGGATCAGGTCCTGGTCCAGGGTGATACGTCCGAAGTCCATGGCCACCGTAGTGGTGGTCTTGTCCCCGGTGTGTGTCAGGTCGTCGATGCCCGCGGATGCGGACGTCATCACGGCTTCGGTGCGCAGCGGATTGATCTCCGAAACGGCACCGACAAACGTGGTCTTACCCACGCCGAAGCCCCCTGCCACCACGATCTTCGCCGAGGTAGTGGAGCGGGCCGCTCCGCCGCTAGAGCTTGCGAAGTCCACTGAGCACCCTTTCGAGCAGTGTCACATCTGGCTGGCCGCCGGCGGACTCTTCGCCGCCGGGCTGGTGGATAGCGACGAGTCCGGCCTCTGCCAGGTCGGCTACGAGGATCCGGGCAACGCCGAGAGGGATCGAGAGCAGGGCCGAGATCTCGGCCACCGACTTGATCTCGATGCACAGCCGGCAGATCCGCTGGTGCTCGGGCAACTGCCCTTGCAACCGGGACGGATCAGCCGTCGTACTGACCAACGCCTCAATGGCGAGTTGGTAGCGCGGTCGGGTCCGTCCACCTGTCATGGCGTACGGACGAACCAGCGGATTGTGCGCGGTGGGAGCAGCCGGCTCGGGGGCCCACTGCGGCTCCACCGGCTGAATGCGGGGCGGCGGCTGCGGGGAGTCGTACCGGTGCGGGCGCTGCGGCCGCTCGGGCTGCTGAGGCTGCTGAGGCCACTGCGAACCCTGCGTGTTCTGCGGCCAGTCGTCCGAGCCCCGCGTGTCCTGCTGCGGCCAGTCGTCCGAGCCCTGAGCACGCCGGGGCTGTCGGAACGGCTGGAAACGCCGCTGCCCGCCTTCTCTGCCGGACGAGGAGGGGAAGTCGAAGCCATCGCCCCTGTGCTCACCCGGTACCTGCTGACCACCGTTGAACTGGTGTCCGCCTGGGGGTGTACCCACGATTCCTCCTCCGCCTGCCGGTCCCGGTCCCAGTGGGTCCGCGCCACCGCACCTTATGGCGCGGTGACGCGAAACGCACTGTCTGTCTACTAGTTAAGAAGACTTCCCTGAAGTTCGGCGCGGAGGTCCGGGGTGAGGACACCACCGGCGCGATCGACCAGAAGCGCCATTTCGTACCCAACCAGACCGATATCGGCATCCGGGTGTGCAAGAACGGCCAGGGAAGATCCGTCGGAGACGGACATGATGAAGAGGAATCCTCGCTCCATCTCCACAACTGTCTGATTCACGGC
The DNA here is from genome assembly GCF_040655445.1 of Streptomyces sp. NPDC050423. Taxonomy (NCBI): domain Bacteria; kingdom Bacillati; phylum Actinomycetota; class Actinomycetes; order Kitasatosporales; family Streptomycetaceae; genus Streptomyces; species Streptomyces sp. NPDC050423. Next base: position 145,667 of record NZ_JBFAJY010000008.1, on the reverse strand, counting down.
GCCGCCTTCGAAGATCCGGGAGGCACCCGCGGTCAGCGAGGTAAGGCCGGAGGCGACAGCCGCCAGCTGGTCGGCGCGGTCGCGCGGGAAACCTTCGGACATCGCCAGCAGCAGGCCGTCTGCGGAGACCACCACCGTGTGCGACACCCCGGGGGTGTTGTCCACGAAGTTGGTGATCAACCAGTTCAGATTCTGCGCCGCCTGGCTCATCGGGCTCACACTAACGCTCCTGGTTGTAGGTATTACTGCTGTCCGAACCCGCGTTACGTCCCCGCAGGACGCCCCGTCGCAGGTTGCTCAACCTGCCACGCACGTCCTCCGGGGCGCGGGAGACCTGGGGGCCGCCCTGCTGGGTCTGCTCGGCCGTGCCCTCGATCAGATTGGCCTTGGGCACGCGCCGGGGAAGACCGGACGGGGTGACCCCGCCCGCCTTCGGGTCCCGGAGCTTCTCGGCCCGCTCCCAGCGCTCGTCGTTCGCCGAGCGCCAGTCGTCCGTTCCGTCCGCTTCCTGCTGCGCGGGCGACGGCTGCTGCGGCGGTTCCTGCGGCTGCTCCTGCGCTGCGGCGGGCCGGCCGTTCCCACGTCCGGTGGGCTGCCAGTGCTGCTGGCCGCCCCGGCGTGGCAGACCGGCCTCGGTGATCTCGTGACCGGAGTTCGGGACGGGGCCCGAACTCTCGAAGCCTACGCGCTCCTGCGACGCGGCGGGCGCGCTCCCGACAGATTCCGGCTCGGCCTGCGCCAAGGGTTCGTACCCACCCTGGTATGCGCTCTGAGCTGGCCACTCCTCCTGCTGGGGCTGGGCGTTGTACTGCCCGTCGTAGGCCTGCTGAGGTGTCTCGGGGGCCGCGTACGCCGACTCCGGATAGCCGTTCTCCCCGTTGTGGCCGGGCTGCTGGGCGTAGCCGGCGTCACCGCGGAACGGGTCGTAGCCGCCCTCGTACGCGGCCTGTCCGTACTGCGGCTCCTGCTGCCCGTCCTGCTGCGGTTCCCGGGCGTACTGGTCCGCGGTGTGCTGGTCCGCGTTGTAGGGGGCCTCGCTGTACGGGGCCTGCGCGTACTGCTCCTGCGACTCCTGCCGCGGGAATGGCGGGTTCTCGTCGCCGGCCGGCGTCTCCAGCGCCGCGCGGCGCTCCCCCCGCATCAGCGAGCGGCCCACCGGGTCGAGCTGCGCGGACTCCTGCGACGGCTCCCCGTAGCGCGAGTCGTCGAAACCGAGCTCCGCCGCCGTGAGCATCGGAGGCTGCGTCGGCGGCAGCGTCGCGTCGAGGGCCTGCTGCTGCGGAATGATCGAGGAGACCGTGAAGTCGTCCTGCGCGGGGGCGCCTTCGCCGCCGCCACCGTGGGTGATCGCGTCCGGCAGCATGACCAGCGAGGTGGTTCCGGCCTGCTCGCCCGAGGGGCGCAGCTGGACCCGGATGCCGTGCCGGTCGGCGAGCCGGCCGACCACGAACAGGCCCATGCGCTGGGAGACCGCGGCGTCCACCGTCGGCGGGTTGGCCAGCTTGTGGTTGATGTCGGCGAAGTCCTCGGCGGTGAGGCCGATGCCCTTGTCGTGGATCTCGATCATCACGCGGCTGTCGGGCAGCCGGGTCGCGGTGACCCGCACCTTGGTCTGTGGCGAGGAGAACGTCGTGGCGTTCTCCAGCAGCTCGGCCAGCAGGTGCACGAGGTCGGTGACGGACTGGCCGTGGATCTCCGTCTCCGGCACGCCCGAGAGCTCGATGCGCTGATAGGACTCCACCTCCGAGGAGGCGGCCCTGAGCACGTCCACCAGCGGCACCGGCTGGTTCCAGCGGCGGCCGGGCTCCTCACCGGCGAGCACCAGGAGGTTCTCGCCGTTGCGGCGCATCCGGGTCGCGAGGTGGTCCAGCCGGAAGAGGCTCTCCAGCTGGTCCGGGTCGGCCTCGTTGTTCTCCAGGTCGGTGATGAGGGTCAGCTGGCCCTCGATGAGCGACTGGTTGCGGCGCGACAGGTTGGTGAAGATCGCGTTGACGTTGCCCCGCAGCATGGCCTGCTCGGCCGCCAGCCGCACCGCCTCGCGGTGCACCTGGTCGAAGGCGCGGGCGACCTCGCCGATCTCGTCCTGGCTGTTGATCGGGATCGGCTGGACGCGGGTGTCCACCCGGCCCGGGTCGGCCCGGGACAGCTGGTCGACCAGCGAGGGCAGCCGCTGCTCGGCGATGCCGAAGGCGGCGTTGCGCAGCCGGAGCATCGAGCGGCTCATCTGGCGGGCCATGAGGCCGGCCAGGACGAAGGCGGCCAGCAGGGCGACGAGCACGATCGCGGCGTTGACGACGGCGTCGGTCCTGGCGCCGGACGAGATGCTCGCCGCCTCGGTCACGGCCTTGTCGACGAGCTCTTCCTCGACGGTGGTGTACCCGTCGAACTTCGCGGTGGCCGCGGCCATCCAGGTCTCGGGGGTGATCCCCTTCGCCTTGAGCTGGGCGGGGCTCCTGCCCAGTGCGAGCTGCTGGGCCATCCCGTCGAAGACCGAGCCGTCGACGGTGGGCGGCGTCACGAACGGCACACCCGCCGCGTCGGCCTGCTCCTTGGCGGTCTTGACCTTGGCCGCACCCTCGGCCGCCTTGCCGGCCATGACCTTCTTCAGCCGGGCCGCGTCCGCATCCGTACCGCCGGAGACGAATTCACCGAGGGCGATCTGCTCCAGGTAGTTGTACGAGCCGAAGGCCTTGACCTGGTCGTTGAACTTGCCGCCCACCTGGCTGGGCCGCACCAGCAAATGCATGCCGATGGAGCGCTGAAGCGATTCTGCAGCCTTGGCCAGCTCGATTGCGTAGACGGTACGGCCGTAACTGGTGATGTTGCCCGTGCCGAGGCCGAGCTCGTTGCAGAACTCCATGAGGGAGTGCTGCACCTGGACGTAGCCCTCTTCGGTCTTCACCGGGTCCATGGCCTCGGCGTAGGCGGCCTTGCGCAGGTCGGGAAGGGTGGGCTCCTCCAGCCTGAACAGCTTGAGGCGCCGCTCCAGGCCCTGCTTGGCGGGCATGTCCTTCACGGCCGTGTCGAACTTCTCCGCGGCCGCGTCGGTGGTGGCCCGTACCTGGGTGACGACCGCCGCGTCGCGCTTGTTGGACAGCAGGGGCTGGGCGGAGAGGTCGCGCTCGTTCAGCAGCGCCTGGCCGTACTCGGAGGCCGCGCGCACGATCAGCGCGGTCTTCTCGGCGTCCCGGGCCTCCTGCCAGGTGTCGATCGACCCCTTCACCTGGAAGCCGCCCATGACCAGGCCGACCAGTACGGGGATCAGGAGGATCGCGTTCAGCCGGGTGGGCACCCGCCAGTTGCGCGGGGACATCCGGCTGGTGCTGCCACCGGCCGGCGTCCCTCCGGACACGTCGGCGGACGACGCCGCGGCGCGCGGCGGGGTGAAGTTGCCCCGCTCCGGCAGCGCTGTGGAGCCCTCGTTGTTACGCCTCACTCGACCAACAACCTCTCGGCGTCGGCACCTACGCTGTGCCGTGTTTTGTTCAGGGCCGTACTACTCGGGGGTTCGTCGAATTGCAGCACGGGGAACGGTCGCGTTCCAAACAGTCGGAATAGGCCATTCCGAGTGGTACAGGCCTCAGATAAAACGGGCATAAAGAACGAGCCCCGCCAAAAGGCGGGGCTCATGTGAGCACAGCGGTACCGCTCGTGCGCGTCGGGTATCGGCCGTGAGGTAATTCTCTTTCGAAACGTTATGAACACGGGGGCGGATCGTGTCAAAGGACACAGTCCACCCCCGTGTGACTACTTTAACTGCCGTACGGCAATACCGACTTGTGCCTACTTGAGCCGCGCCATCAACGCGTGCTCCACCAGCGTGATCAGACCGCTCTTGGCATCACCGCGGTGCCGGGCGTCGGTCGTGATGATGGGCGTGTCGGGTCCGATCTGGAGCGCTTCGCGCACCTCGTCGGGGGTGTAGGGCTGGTGTCCGTCGAAGCCGTTGAGGGCGATGACGAAGGGGAGTCCGCTGTTCTCGAAGTAGTCGACGGCGGGGAAGCAGTCGGCGAGGCGGCGGGTGTCCACCAGCACGACGGCGCCGATGGCGCCGCGTACGAGGTCGTCCCACATGAACCAGAAGCGGTCCTGTCCGGGGGTACCGAAGAGGTACAGGATCAGGTCCTGGTCCAGGGTGATACGTCCGAAGTCCATGGCCACCGTAGTGGTGGTCTTGCCTCCGGTGTGTGTCAGGTCGTCGATGCCCGCGGACGCGGACGTCATCACGGCCTCGGTGCGCAGCGGATTGATCTCCGAAACGGCACCGACAAACGTGGTCTTACCCACGCCGAACCCGCCCGCCACCACGATCTTCGCCGAGGTGGTGGCACGGGCCGCACCGCCGCTAGAGCTTGCGAAGTCCACTGAGTACCCTTTCGAGCAGTGTCACATCCGGCGCGCCGCCGGCCTCTCCGTTGCCCGGCTGGTGGATGGCCACCATGCCGGCTTCCGCCAGGTCCGCCACGAGGATCCTGGCCACGCCGAGCGGCATCGACAGCAGGGCCGACACCTCGGCCACCGACTTGACCTCACGGCACAGGTGGCAGATCCGCTGGTGCTCGGGGAGCAGCGTTCCCAGGTGCGCGGGGTCGGCCGTGGTGCTGACCAGCGCCTCTATCGCTAGTTGGTAGCGCGGTCGGGTCCGTCCGCCGGTCATGGCGTACGGACGAACCAGCGGCTGGTCGCCTTCACCTTCGTACGACGCGTGGTTCAGCGCGCCGTACGGATCGGGTGAGGCGGGTGGCGGGGTCATGAATCCTCCGGGCGTGACAGCAGGGTGTCGGCGTGCCGTCTGAAGGGGCCGGTGGGGGGATCTAAGCGGCCGGACGGGCGAGGGTTGATTGCGGTACCTGGGGTAGTCGTCTGTGTCACCGATTCACGGCCGCCTAGTGGAGCAGGCTGCCCTGGAGCTCGGCACGGAGGTCCGGGGTGAGGACAGTGCCCGCCCGGTCCACCAGCAGAGCCATTTCGTACCCGACCAGACCGATGTCGGCGTCCGGATGGGCCAGTACGGCAAGTGAGGAACCGTCCGAGACGGACATCAGGAAGAGGAACCCGCGTTCCATCTCCACCACGGTCTGGCTGACGGCGCCGCCTTCGAAGATCCGGGAGGCACCCGCGGTCAGCGAGGTCAGACCGGAGGCGACAGCCGCCAGCTGGTCGGCGCGGTCGCGCGGGAAACCTTCGGACATCGCCAGCAGCAGGCCGTCTGCGGAGACCACCACCGTGTGCGACACCCCGGGGGTGTTGTCCACGAAGTTGGTGATCAACCAGTTCAGATTCTGCGCGGCCTGACTCATCGGGCTCAACTAACGCTCCTGCTGGTGAGTGGGGCCGAGTGGGAAACTGCCGGTCGACTGGCCGTTGTTGGCCTGACGCCCCTGCTGGATGCCCCGGCGGAGATTGGTAAGCCGCCCGCGCACATCATCGGGCGCACGCGACACCTGGGGACCGGACTGATGGTTCTGCTGCTGGGCGGTGCCCGGCACCAGATTGGCACGCGGTACCCGGCGGGGCAGACCGGACGTGGTGATTCCGCCGGCTGCGGGCTTCTTCACCCGCTCCGCCTGCCGGACGAGTTCGTCGTTCGGCGAGGCGCGCCAGGAGCTCGTGACGCCGTTGGTGTCACCCGTACCGCGCTGCGGTGCGGGCGGAGCGGGGGGCTGCTCGTCGGTGGACTGCTGGGGGAAGTCCGGTGCCTGCGGTGCGGCGGGCGGCTGCTGGCTGTTCTGCTGCTGGACGTTCTGCTGGGGACCGTGGAACCAGTTCGTCTCCAGCGTGTCGTACAGCGGCGTACGGCCGTCGCCGGGCCCGGAGGCCGGCGGCAGCGCCTCGGGCTGCCGGTACTGCGGCTCAGGCGCGACGGGCGGACGCGGAGCACCGAAGTCCTCGTTGCCGCGGTCGCGCCGGACGGGCGCGGGCTGCCCCTGGCCCTGTCCCTGGTCCTGTGGACGGCCGAAGTCGGGGCGGGCGAACTGCGCCGTGCTCGCCGGGTCCGGCGTCTGCGGCGCGCCGGCCCCGTACTGCGGACCCGGAGCGGGCGCCGAGAAGTCCGGGCGGGCGAACTCCGAGGTGGCGCCGGGGTTCTGCCGGTCGTCCATCGGCGGACGCGGGCTGAGCGGCGGCAGGTTCGGCCGCTGGAACTGGCTGGTGGACTCGGGCTCCTCGTGACCGCGGGGGGCGTCGAGCGGGGAGCGCTGCTGGGGTGCGGACTGCTCCTCGGAGCCCCAGCTGGTGGTCTGCGGGCGCTGCGGACCGGGATATCCCTGGCCCGGAGAGCTCGGGGACGGGCTGCCACCGGGCAGTTCGGCACGCGGACCGCCGACGGGGGGCAGCTGACGGCCGTTCCCGCCCGGACCGCCGGGCTGCTGGAAGCCGCCCTGGTCCGCCGGGTTCTGCCGGCCGGGGCCGTTGCCCGCACCCTGGCTGTTCTGCTCCGGCCGCCGCTGGGCGAACAGCCCGCCGGGCTGGCCCGAGTCGCTGCGTCCGGCGCCGTCGCCCTGGCCGCGGGCGCCCAGCCGGGCACCGCCACCGAAGGCGCCGGAGAGTCCGCCGCCCTGACGCGGCGGCCCCTGACGCGAGCCGTCCTGCGGCTGCCGGCCCTGCGGACCGGTGCCGGACAGCCCGGCGCTCTGGAAGCCGGAGTTCTGCTGGCTGTTCTGACCGGGCTGACCCGGCTGACCCGGCTGGTTCTGGGACCGGCCGGTGGTGTCCCGGGCGGGCAGTGCGGCCCGCGGACCGGAGCCCGCGCCGACCTGACCGCGGTTGGCACCCGGACCGGCCGGGAGCCGGCCGCCCGGGGCCGACGGTGAGCTGTCGAGACCGGGGCGGGGAGCGTTGCCGCCCGCGAGCAGCCCACCGGAGGGCGCGCCGCCGGCGAGCAGGCCGCCGGGAGCGGACTGCTGGCCCTGGGCCTGCTTCGGAACCGGCATCTTGCCGCCGTGCGCGACATCGACGGGGAGCATGACCAGCGCGGTCGTACCACCGGAGTCGGAGGGCCGCAGCTGGATACGGATGCCGTGACGCAGGGACAGCCGGCCGACCACGAACAGACCCATGCGGCGGGAGACCGAGACATCCACGGTGGGCGGCGAGGCGAGCCGCTCGTTGATCGCGGCGAGGTCCTCGGGGGAGAGCCCGATACCCGTGTCGTGGATCTCGACGAGCACCCGGCCGTCGGGCAGCGCGTGACCGGTGACCCGGACCTTCGTCTGCGGCGAGGAGAACGACGTGGCGTTCTCCAGCAGCTCGGCGAGGAGGTGCACGAGGTCGTTGACGACGCGTCCCGCGACCTCGGTGGCGGGCACCGCGGCCAGTTCGATGCGCTCGTACTGCTCCACCTCGGAGGCGGCGGCACGGAGCACGTCGACCAGCGGCACCGGACGGGTCCACCGGCGGCCCGGCTCCTCGCCCGCGAGGACGAGGAGGTTCTCACCGTTACGGCGCATACGGGTCGCGAGGTGGTCGAGCTTGAAGAGCGAGGACAGCTGGTCCGGGTCGGCCTCGCGCGACTCCAGCTCGGAGATGAGCGAGAGCTGACGCTGGATGAGGCCCTGCGAGCGACGCGAGAGGTTGGTGAACATCGCGTTGACGTTGCCTCGGAGGAGGGCCTGCTCGGCGGCGAGCCGGACGGCCTCGCGGTGCACGTCGTCGAAGGCCGCGGCGACCTTGCCGATCTCGTCCCGGGAGTGCACACCGACCGATTCGACCGAGGTGTCGACGTCCTGCGGGTCGGCCTCGGAGAGCTGCTTGACGAGCTCCGGCAGCCGGTCCTGGGCGACGCGCGTCGCGGTGTCCTGGAGCTGGCGCAGCGAGCGGATCATGGACCGGGCGACGACGAAGGCGCCGACCAGCGATACGCCGAGCACCAGCAGGATGAGCGCACCGCTGATGATCGCTTCGCGCTGGGACTGGTCGCGCAGTTCGCGCGCCTTGCCCTCCATGTCGCTGAGGAGCGTCTCCTCGATCTGCTTCATGGCCTGGATCTTGGTGGAGTCCTGGTCGTACCAGTCGAGGTACGAACGCCGGGCCGTCCCGGTCATGCTGGTCGGGCTGTCGAGCACCTTCTTGGCGTAGGTGTCGGCGGCCTTGATCTCGGGGTTGCCCTCGTCCAGCGTCGCGGTCAGCTCGTCCGCGTTGTTGCCGGTGGTCGTGTAGATCGACCCGAATGAGCGACGCGCCAGGTCTTCCTTGCGCAGCGCCGCCAGGCCGAACTGCCGGTCGTTCGAATCGAGGCTCGGCTGCTTGTCGTTGCCACCCGGCAGCGCCGCGGCGATGATCGCGCGCTGGACCGAGGCGTACTCCTTGGCGGAGGAGAAGGCCGCCAGGGCACGGGTCCGCTTGATCATCTCGGGGCTGCTGGTCGCCTGCGCCATGTCCTGCGAGAGGCTCAGCAGCGAGGTGATCAGCTGGCTGTAGGCGTCGACGGTCTGCAGGCTCGGGGTGTCCTTGGCGAACGCCTGCTTGCGGATGTCGCGGATGCCGCCCAACTGCGAGGCGATCTGCTGGACGCTGGAGTGGATGCTCTCCAGGGCCTCGTCGCCCTCGGTGTCACCGATGTCGTTCGTCGCGGTGAGGAACGCCTTCTTCGCGCGGTCGGTCTTCTTCCGCGGCTCGGTGACCTTGAAGTCGGTGGCGGGCACTCCGTTGGACAGCGGGCCCGCCGACCGGTCGCGCTCCTCCTGGAGCGCCTGGGCCAGCGAGGTCGCCTGCTTGGTCATCCTGGTCAGCAGCTGCATGTGCTCCAGCTGCTGGATGTCGTTCATGGACTCGTTGATGCGGAGGCCGCCCAGGGTGGTCGCCACGACCACGGGGAGGGCCAGCAGGGAGACGAGACGCGTGCTGATGCGCCAGTTGCGGAGAGCTATGCGCGACCCTGTGTTGACCGGGCCCTGCGGCTTGAGTGACGTGATCGGATCGGAGCCGCCGTTCGCCGCGGCGCCGGAGCGCTTGGCGCGGTCGCTGTTGTCGCCGGCCGCGGCCGGTCCGGGGTTTTGGGCGTGCTGGGGCGAGGAGCCGCGGTCGGTCCCGCCGCGCGGCTCCTGTTCGGCCGCCGCGCTGCCATCCCTCTTGAAACGTCCCTGCACTAGCGTCGCAACCTCTGGACCAGGCGTTCCCCCCGTCATGGACGGATGGAACGGTGTCGGCGTCGTGGGGCGTTGTACCGCCCCATGGTGGTCTTGAGTGACCGGCGTTCTTCCCCTTCCCGCCGCCACTCGGCTCGGCGCTGCGTTGCGCCCCCTGCGCGCTGGCCTGAAACCTGCGGCGGTGCGTGGAATTCCAGCACAGTGCAGGATCTCCAACAAGGGCCGGGTACCGGGCTGTGACCTGGGTGACACGTTGTGATGGCGGCGTAACAAGCCGTGGAGCCGGTTCACCGCCATAACGGACTATTGCGGGTGAATCAGGTGAGAGTGGTGGGTGTCCCAGACGACATGATCAGGAGCGGAATGGTTGATTCAGTGGTGCAATGTCCGTTTCTTCCGGTCGAACCGACCACCCGTATTGGGCGAATTGTCCGGGCCCTGGTGAGCAAACTCACATGATGATCGTCGTCTCTTGGGGACTCTCGGCGGGAATCAGATGTTTAGCCTGACGCTTTACAGGGATGGCAAAACCGACAACCGGCGCCCCTGCGGGCGGCGCCCCTACCGACAGGGTCCGAACGGCAGATGAAGACGACGATGATGTTCCGCAACATTGCCAACCCCCGGCGCACGACGCTGGCGCACCTCGAGGACGCCGAAGCGCTGCAGACGCCGGAGCGGCCGGAGCACGCGCTCGACCTGCCGACGCAGACGGCCAACCCCCGCCGCACGATCCTCATGGTCGCCCCCGCGGCAACCACAGCCGCCGCGGAGTAATACGCGCGGCGTCCTCCCTCACCCGCGCTAGCCTGGAGCGTCAGTCTTCAGTCAGCCAGCAAGTGAGGGGCCACAGCTTCCCGTGCGCATCGCCAGGTTCTCCATCGACGGCAATGTCGCCTTCGGCGCCGTCGAGGGCGACGGGCCCGATGGTCTCGTCCTCGACATCATCAAGGGCATCCCGTACGCCGAGTTCGAGCTCTCCGGGACCAAGGTCCCGCTGAACAAGGTCCGGCTGCTGCCGCCCGTGCTGCCCAACAAGATCGTGGCCATCGGCCGCAACTACGCGGAGCACGCCGCGGAACTCGGCAACGAGGTCCCCGACGTCCCCGTCGCCTTCTTCAAGCCCACCACCTCGGTGATCGGCTCCGGCGACGCCATCGAGTACCCCTCGTTCTCCGACGACCTGCACCACGAGGCCGAGCTGGCCGTGGTCATCGGCCGGATGTGCCGCGAAGTGCCGCGCGAGCGGGTCAAGGACGTCATCTTCGGCTACACCTGCGCCAACGACGTCACCGCGCGTGACGCCCAGAAGCGCGAGAAGCAGTGGGCCAGGGCCAAGGGCTTCGACACCTCCTGCCCGCTCGGCCCCTGGGTGGAGACCGACCTCGACCCCGGCGACCTCACCATCCAGGCCACGGTCAACGGCGAGCAACGCCAGCTGGGCCGGACGAGCGAGATGATCCGCTCCATCGAGGACCTGGTCGTCCACATCACGGAAGCGATGACGCTGCTCCCGGGCGACGTGATCCTCACCGGCACCCCCGCGGGGGTCGGACCCCTGCACGTCGGCGACGAGGTCGCCGTCACCATCGAAGGCATCGGCACTCTCACCAACAAGGTGATCAAGCGTGGCTAACGCACCAGTCCGTGTACGTTTCTGTCCCTCCCCGACGGGCAACCCCCATGTGGGCCTGGTCAGGACGGCTCTCTTCAACTGGGCCTTCGCCCGGCACCACCAGGGCACCCTGGTCTTCCGCATCGAGGACACCGACGCGGCGCGCGACTCCGAGGAGTCGTACGAGCAGCTCCTCGACTCGATGCGCTGGCTCGGTCTCGACTGGGACGAGGGCCCCGAGGTCGGCGGCCCGCACGCCCCGTACCGGCAGTCGCAGCGCATGGACATCTACCGGGACGTCGCCGAGAAGCTCCTCGCCGCCGGCCACGCGTACCCCTGCTACTGCACGACCGAGGAGCTCGACGCCCGCCGTGACGCCGCCCGTGCCGCCGGCAAGCCGTCCGGCTACGACGGCCACTGCCGCGACCTGAGCGACGGGCAGAAGGCCGCGTACGAGGCCGAGGGGCGCACGTCCATCGTCCGCTTCCGGATGCCCGACGAGGCGATCACCTTCACCGACCTGGTCCGCGGCGACATCACCGTCCAGCCGGAGAACGTGCCGGACTACGGCATCGTCCGTGCCAACGGCGCCCCGCTCTACACCCTGGTCAACCCGGTCGACGACGCGCTGATGGAGATCACCCACGTCCTGCGCGGCGAGGACCTGCTCTCCTCCACCCCGCGCCAGATCGCCCTGTACCGGGCGCTCATCGAGCTGGGCGTCGCCAAGCAGACCCCCGCGTTCGGCCACCTGCCGTACGTCATGGGCGAGGGCAACAAGAAGCTCTCCAAGCGCGACCCGCAGGCCTCGCTCAACCTCTACCGCGAGCGCGGCTTCCTGCCCGAGGGGCTGCTCAACTACCTCTCGCTGCTCGGCTGGTCGATCGCCGAGGACCGCGACATCTTCGACATGGACGAGATGGTCGCCGCGTTCGACATCGTGGACGTCAACGCCAACCCGGCCCGCTTCGACCTCAAGAAGTGCGAGCACGTCAACGCCGAGCACGTGCGCCGGCTCGATGTGAAGACCTTCACCGAGGCCTGCGGCCCCTGGCTGCGCGCCCCGTTCGCCCCCTGGGCCCCGGAGGCCTTCGACGCGGACCTGTTCGCGGCGATCGCCCCGCACGCCCAGACCCGTGTCACGGTCCTCTCGGAGATCACGGCCAACGTCGACTTCCTCTTCCTCGACGAGCCCGCGACCGACGAGGCGTCCTGGGCCAAGGCGATGAAGGAGGGCTCCGACGCCCTGCTCGTGACGGCCCGCGCCAAGCTGGCCGACGCCGAGTGGAACGCGGACGCCCTGAAGGCGGCCATCCTCGCCGCCGGTGAGGAGCACGGCCTGAAGCTCGGCAAGGCCCAGGCCCCGGTCCGCGTCGCCGTCACCGGTCGCACGATCGGCCTGCCCCTCTTCGAGTCCCTGGAGATCCTGGGCCGCGAGAAGACCCTGGCCCGGGTGGACGCGGCACTGGCGAAGCTGGCCGCGTAGCGGCTTCGCATCACACGATGGGGTGGTCGCTCGCGGAGAGCCGCCGCCCCATCGGTATTCGCTGCGATGAGCAGCGAGCCTCCAAGTCCGTACGCCGCGCAGTGCAGCCGTCCCGAGTCGGTATGAGCGGGATATCGGTTGGTGCTGGTGCGGTACGTGCCGATGTTCTGATCCACCGTTGTGCCTAAGGACCTGCGATGTCGCACTCGAACCTGCCCCAAGAGCCGAGCGCGGAGTCGGCCGAGCCCTTGCGGGACATCGTGAAGGACCAGCGGCTGGGTGCCGCCCAGGAGTGGCTGGAGAGGTACCCGCCGCATGTGATCGCCGATGAGCTGGCGCGTATGGACGCGGTCGACGCCGGGCTGGCGTTCCGCCTGCTGCGCAAGGACCGGGCGCTGGAGGTTTTCGAGGAGCTGGAGCCGGTCGACCAGCAGCCGATCCTGGAAGGGCTGCGGGACCGCTCCTTCCTGGATCTCATCGAGGGCATGGAACCGGACAACCGGGCCAGGATGCTGGGAGAAGCCCCTGCGAAGGTCGTCAAGCGGGTGCTGGGCGGGCTGAGCCCCAACGAACGCAGGATGACCTCCGCGCTGCTCGGCTACCCGGAGGGCTCCGTCGGTCGCTACATGACTCCCGAGATGGTCGCGCTGCCGCAGGACCTGACCGTCGAGCGGGCGCTGCGGACCGTACGGGCGAAGGGCGCGGACGCGGAGACGGTCTACACACTGCCCGTGGTGGACTCCGGGCGGCGGCTGACCGGGATCGTGGAACTGCGCGAGCTGGTGCTCAACGCGCCGGACACGATGATCTCCGAACTGGTCGTGACCGAACCGGCCTCCGCGTACGCCACGGGCTCCGCCGAGTCCGCGGCCCGTCTGATGCGGGAGACCAATGACCTGAACCTGCCCGTCGTCGACAGCGAGGACCGGCTCGTCGGACTGTTCACCATCGACGACGCCGTGGAGGTCATCGAGGCCGCCGACACCGAGGACATCGCCCGGCAGGCCGGTGCCGCCCCGTGGGCCGGTCACTACATGGCCGCCTCCGTGTGGCAGCTCGCCCGCTACCGGGCGCTGTGGCTGAGTCTGTTGCTGGTCGCGGCGACTCTCACGGTCGGCGTGACCCAGGCGTTCGAGGCCACTCTGGAGCAGGTCGCCTCCCTCGCCCTGTTCATCCCCATGCTCATCGGCGCGGGTGGCAACGCCGGCGCCCAGGCCGCCACCGCGTGCGTACGCGCTCTCGCGGTCGGCGAGGTCCGCAGCTCGGACCTGATGAAGGTGATCTGGCGTGAATGCCGGGTGGGCCTGGTCCTGGGCTCGCTGCTGGCCCTGCTCGGCCTGGTGGTGGGCACGGTGTTCGTCAGCGCGAAGATCGCCCTGGTGGTCGGCATCACGCTGGTCATCATCTGCGGGTGGGCGGCAACGATCGGCGGCGCCATGCCGCTGCTGGCCAAGCGGCTGCGGATCGACCCGGCGGTCGTCTCCGCCCCCATGGTCACCACCCTCGTCGACGCCACCGGCCTGGTCATCTACTTCCTGACGGCGAAAGCCGTCCTGGGCGTCTGACCCCACACCCGCGACGGAGCCGGACACCGCGGACGGTACGCCCCCGCCGCGGCGGGGGGCCGGACGGCCGGTTCTCGTTCGTGCGGATCGACGGCCTGCTACGCCGCCTGGGCACATACGCTGACGGGCATGCCGATTCGAGCGGTTCTCTGGGACATCGACGACACGATTTTCGACTACTCGGGAGCCGACCGGGCCGGCATGCACGGGCACCTGGAGCGCGAGGGCCTGCCGGAGGGGTACGACTCCGTCGAACACGCCCTCGACGTATGGAAAGCCGTCACGGACGTGCAGTGGGCACGCTTCGCCGTCGGGGAGCTCGACTTCCAGGGGCAGCGGCGCGAGCGCGTACGCGCCTTTCTGGGGCGGTGGATGAGTGACGCCGAGGCCGACGAGTGGTTCGGCCGGCACGTCGCGCACTACGAGGCCGCGTGGGCCCTCTTCCCGGACGCCGTGCCGGCCCTGGACCGGCTGGCCGGGAGCTTCCGGCACGCGATCCTGTCGAACTCCACCATCCGCAGCCAGGACCGCAAGCTGCGGACGCTCGGCGTGCGGGACCGCTTCGAGGCGGTGGTGTGCGCCGTCGAGATCGGGGTCGCCAAACCCCACGCGGCGGCTTTCCACGCCGCCTGCGAGGCTCTGGCCCTCGACCCGCACGAGGTGGCGTACATCGGAAATGAGCCCGATATCGACGCGGCCGGTGCGGTGGCCGCCGGGCTGACCGGGATCTGGCTGGACCGGGGCGACCGTGGCGGCCGCCCCGAACTCGTCCGGATCACGGCCCTGGACCAGCTTCCCGGCCTGCTGGCGGGCGATACCCGTTTTGGAGCGCCGGACACCTTCAGGTAATGTTCTTCCTGCGTCACCCGAGCGGGACAAAAGATCCGACCGGGAAGCGCAGTCAGAAATACAACCCTCAGGGGTTGCGTTTCGGTGGGCTATGGTGTAATTGGCAACACTACGGTTTCTGGTACCGTCATTCTAGGTTCGAGTCCTGGTAGCCCAGCGCAAGACAGCAAGTCGCACGTAGTAAGTGCAAGCCCCCGTTGTGTAGCGGCCTAGCACGCTGCCCTCTCACGGCAGTAGCGCCGGTTCGAATCCGGTCGGGGGTACAGATCCTTCCCGCGAGAACATCTGGGTCGCACCCACGCTCTCGATGCAGGATCGCTAGGGCCCCCGTTGTGTAGCGGCCTAGCACGCTGCCCTCTCACGGCAGTAGCGCCGGTTCGAATCCGGTCGGGGGTACTTGTAACACCATGGGCTATGGTGTAATTGGCAACACTACGGTTTCTGGTACCGTCATTCTAGGTTCGAGTCCTGGTAGCCCAGCGCAAGACAGCAAGTAGCAAGTCGCAGTATCCAAGCCCCCGTTGTGTAGCGGCCTAGCACGCTGCCCTCTCACGGCAGTAGCGCCGGTTCGAATCCGGTCGGGGGTACAACAGAGCATCAGACAGCGGCCCTTCACTTCGGTGAGGGGCCTTCTGCTTGTGTCCGCAGGCCTGTTGGGGCCGGGTCGGCCTGTTGCGGTGGTCCCGCCCCGACCGGTTGGGGCCCCGGCGGACTCCGGTGTGGCTCACGGGTGTTGGGGGCCGCCACGGCGCTGGGGCGGCCTCTTGCGATACGGCGAGAAGGGGGCGGGATCAGCCGGTGCGGCGCAGGGCCTCGCTCAGCCGGGCGGCCGAGTCGATGATGGCCTGGGCGTGCATCCGGCCCGGGTGACGGGTCAGCCGCTCGATCGGCCCGGAGACCGAGACCGCCGCGACCACCCGGTTCGAGGGGCCGCGCACCGGTGCGGAGACCGAGGCGACGCCCGGTTCCCGCTCGCCGATCGACTGGGCCCAGCCCCGGCGCCGTACGCCCGAGAGTGCCGTCGCGGTGAAGCGGGCGCCCTGGAGGCCGCGGTGCAGGCGCTCCGGCTCCTCCCAGGCCATCAGGATCTGGGCGGACGATCCCGCCTTCATGGTGAGCGTGGAGCCGACCGGCACGGTGTCCCGCAGGCCGGACAGCCGCTCCGCCGCCGCCACGCAGATCCGCATGTCGCCCTGCCGGCGGTAGAGCTGAGCGCTCTCGCCCGTGATGTCGCGAAGGTGGGTGAGCACCGGTCCCGCCGTGGCGAGCAGCCGGTCCTCGCCCGCCGCCGCCGCGAGCTCCGACAGCCGGGGGCCGAGAATGAAGCGGCCCTGCATGTCCCTCGCCACCAGGCGGTGGTGTTCCAGTGCCACGGCCAGCCGGTGGGCCGTGGGTCGTGCGAGCCCGGTCGCCGCGACCAGCCCGGCGAGGGTGGCCGGACCGGACTCCAGGGCGCTCAATACCAGAGCTGCCTTGTCGAGAACGCCGACGCCGCTAGAGTTGTCCATACGACGATACTCGCGTCTCACTCTGTGAAACGCAAGTTCAATTTTCCAGGGAAGTTGCGAACCTGTACGGGCGGCCCCACAACGGCCCGTAGCCACCGCCCCGCACGGGGGTCCGGACGGGGGCGCACTGAATCTCTAGTTGGGCCGGCGACGACGCCGGCCGGAGGGAAAGCGATGGGTAGGACACTCGCGGAGAAGGTTTGGGACGACCACGTCGTCCGGCGCGCCGAAGGCGAGCCCGACCTCCTCTACATCGATCTGCACCTGCTGCACGAGGTGACCAGCCCGCAGGCCTTCGACGGTCTGCGGCAGGCCGGGCGCCCGGTGCGGCGCCTCGACCTCACCATCGCCACCGAGGACCACAACACCCCGACCCTCGACATCGACAAGCCGATCGCCGACCCGGTCTCCCGCGCGCAGCTGGAGACCCTGCGCAAGAACTGCGCGGACTTCGGCGTCCGGCTGCACCCGCTGGGCGACGTCGAGCAGGGCGTCGTGCACGTGGTCGGCCCGCAGCTGGGGCTGACCCAGCCCGGCACCACGGTCGTCTGCGGTGACTCCCACACCTCCACGCACGGCGCCTTCGGCGCGCTGGCGTTCGGCATCGGCACCAGCCAGGTCGAGCACGTGCTGGCCACCCAGACGCTGCCGCTGGCCCGCCCGAAGACGATGGCGATCACCGTCGAGGGCGAACTGCCCGACAGCGTCACCGCCAAGGACCTGATCCTCGCGATCATCGCGCGGATCGGCACCGGCGGCGGTCAGGGCTACATCCTCGAATACCGCGGCTCCGCCATCGAGAAGCTCTCGATGGAAGCCCGGATGACCATCTGCAACATGTCGATCGAGGCCGGAGCGCGGGCAGGCATGATCGCCCCCGACCTGACCACCTTCGACTACCTTCAGGGCCGCGACCACGCCCCGCAGGGCGAGGACTGGGACGCCGCCGTGGCGTACTGGAAGACGCTGCGCACCGACGACGACGCGGTCTTCGACGCCGAGGTGGTCATCGAGGCCGCCGAACTGGCGCCGTTCGTCACCTGGGGCACCAACCCCGGCCAGGGCGCGCCGCTGTCGGCCAACGTCCCCGACCCCGCTTCGTACGAGGACGCCTCGGAGCGCAACGCCGCCGAAAAGGCCCTGGAGTACATGGGGTTGACCGCCGGGCAGCCGCTGCGCGAGATCAACGTGGACACCGTCTTCGTAGGTTCCTGCACCAACGGCCGGATCGAGGACCTGCGCAACGCGGCCGCGATCATGGACGGCCGCAAAGTCGCCGACGGGGTGCGGATGCTGGTCGTCCCCGGCTCCGTGCGGGTCGCCCTGCAGGCCGTCGAGGAGGGCCTGGACAAGGTCTTCAAGACCGCCGGCGCCGAATGGCGGCACGCGGGTTGCTCGATGTGTCTCGGTATGAACCCCGACCAGCTGGCCCCCGGCGAGCGCTCCGCCTCCACCTCGAACCGTAACTTCGAGGGCCGGCAGGGCAAGGGCGGCCGTACGCACCTGGTCTCCCCGCAGGTCGCCGCCGCCACCGCCGTGCTGGGCCATCTGGCCTCGCCGGCCGACCTGTCCGACGACCGCACGCCCGCCGGAGTCTGAGAATCATGGAAGCTTTCACCGCACACACCGGCCGGGCCGTCCCGCTGCGCCGCAGCAACGTCGACACCGACCAGATCATTCCCGCCCACTGGCTGAAGAAGGTCACCCGGGACGGCTTCGAGGACGGGCTCTTCGAGGCCTGGCGCAAGGACGAGAACTTCGTCCTCAACCGCCCGGAGCGCAAGGGCGCCTCGGTACTGGTGGCCGGCCCCGACTTCGGCACCGGCTCGTCCCGCGAGCACGCCGTCTGGGCCCTGCAGAACTTCGGCTTCAAGACCGTCATCTCCTCCCGGTTCGCCGACATCTTCCGCGGCAACTCGCTGAAGAACGGGCTGTTGACCGTGGTCCTGGACCAGCAGGTCGTCGACACCCTCTGGGAGCTGACGGAGGCCGACCCGAAGGCCGAGATCACGGTCGACCTGGAGACGCGGCAGGTCCGCGCCGAGGGCATCACCGCCGACTTCGAGCTCGACGAGAACGCCCGCTGGCGGCTGCTGAACGGGCTGGACGACATCAGCCTCACTCTGCAGAACGAACCGGACATCGCGGCCTACGAGGCGACCAGGCCGGCCCACAAGCCACGTACAATTAACGCCTGAGCAGCACCTTTCCCGTACTGCGCCCCCTGCCTTCTGGTAGGGGGCGCAGTCGCTTGTTGAGACCCCGTCGGGCGACAACTCGCCCCAGATGGCACAATCGGTGCATGGAACGCGACAGCCAACTCAAGCTTTACGGCCAAGTCGCCGACCAATTGAAGGAAGCGCACTCACGAGTGCGTGCACTGCAAGTCCCGGAGGGCGTACGGATGGCGCTGTCCCGGAAGCTGCTGGTCGTCACGGCCGCGGCGAAGCACGATCTCCCAGATGCAGCAAGGCGTCTGGACCGGTTGATGAAGGACCTCGATGAGGGCCGATTCCCCGAAGGTGACTGACTCTGCGGAACTGCGCAGCGGTCGACTTCGTTGCGGCACTAGGGTGATTAGCCCGTTTCGTGTTTGATTTGCGGTATATATCTGCCTAACGTGCGAAAAGGCTTGAACACTTTCGTTCTGGCTATGTCTCCGAAGGGGAAGACGTGAACAAGGCGCAGCTCGTAGAAGCGATTGCCGACAAGGTCGGCGGCCGTCAGCAGGCCGCGGACGCCGTCGATGCGGTGCTCGACGCGATCGTTCGTGCGGTTGTCGCAGGTGACCGGGTATCGGTCACCGGCTTCGGCTCGTTCGAGAAGGTCGACCGCCCCGCCCGCTACGCCCGCAACCCGCAGACGGGTGAGCGCGTACGGGTCAAGAAGACGTCCGTGCCCCGTTTCCGTGCGGGACAGGGCTTCAAGGACCTGGTGAGCGGCTCGAAGAAGCTCCCCAAGAACGATGTGGCCGTGAAGAAGGCCCCCAAGGGCAGCCTCTCGGGCGGTTCTTCCACCCGTACGACGGCCAAGGCGGCCGCCAAGAAGGCGACCGCGAAGAAGGCCGTGGCGAAGAAGGCCACCGCCAAGAAGACCGTGGCAGCGGCGAAGAAGACCACGGCCACCGCCAAGAAGACCACCGCGAAGAAGACGTCCGCGGCGGCGAAGAAGACCACGGCGGCCGCGAAGAAGGCGGCCCCCGCAGCGGCGAAGAAGACGACGACCGCCAAGAAGGCCGTCGCCAGCAAGACCGCGCCCGCCAAGAAGACCACGGCGAAGAAGGCGCCCGCGAAGAAGACCACGGCGCGCAAGACCACGGCCAAGAAGGCCACCGCACGGAAGAAGTGAGACCGAGCAGCACAGGGCTCCTCACACGCGCCGGGCCGGGCTCCCCTCGGGGAGCCCGGCCCGCGGGCTGTTCGGGGCAGGGCCACAGAGCTCGGCAGCCCCGCGGAACCACGGGGCTCAGAAGGTCTGGAGCGTCACCAGGGTGATCCGCAGCCCGGCGCCCTCGCCGCTGCCCTCGATCCGCACTCGCTGGCCCGGACGCAGCAGCCGCAGACCGCCGGCGTCGAAGGCCGGGGCGTCGAAGTCCACCGGGGTGCCGTCGTCGAGCAGCACGCTGCCGGTGCGGGTATCGGGGTCGTACGTGTACGAGGTCGCCTGCATGAACGGCAGCCTATCGGTCCATCGCGGGGACCCCCGCGGCCCAGCGCCCCGCCGTGTAAGGGCCCACGCCCAGGGCGAGCGCCGCCCGCAGATCGTCGCCGGTGTCCACGTCCTGGCGGACCGAATCGATGCCGGAGAACGTGATTTCCGCGGCGCCCGACGCGAGATGCCGGGCCCGGGACGGGCCGCCGAAAGCCGGGCGCAATTCCACTCCTGGCCCAGCGGCCAGAAATGTTGTTCCAATTCCCGCCGCATCGGTCACGAATGCCCGGGAAAAAGAGGCCGATGAATCGAGCACCCGCGCCAGTTCCGTGTGGCGCAGGGCGGGCAGATCCGCGTTGAGCGCGGCGACGGCCGCGCCGGGCCGGGCCGCCCGCACCGCCCGCTCACCGTGCGCGAGAGCCGCGTTGAGCCCGGCGGCGGGGGAGTCGGCCACGATGCGGGCGCCGAGGGCCGCCAGCGCGGCGCCGGCCGTCGCGTCGTCCGTGACTACCACCACATCGGCGACGGCCCGGCAGGCGAGCGCGGCGTACACGGTGTCCTGGGCGAAGGCCAGGGCCAGCCGGGGCCGCAACAGAGCACCGGACGAGGGCACCAGCCTGCTCTTGGCCCGCGCCAGGGGTTTCAACGGGACGACCAGGGACCAGCGGCCGGTCGGGTCGGTGTTCGTGGCGGTCTCCCCCTCGATGTGCATGGCCGCCTATTCTCGCCTGCCGGTGCGACAACCCGGAGGATCGGTCCCGAAGGTGAGGCGTACGGTGTTCTCGACAGAGCAGGGGCCTGGGGCGAGACTTGACCGTCGGTAGTCAGGCAGCACAGCTCCACAGTCAGGTCCATAGAGAAAGGTGTCCGGGTGTCCCGCCGTAGAATCGGCTTCTGGTACCGCTTGGCAGCGGTCATCGCAAAACCGCCGCTGGTGGTTCTGTTCAAGCGCGACTGGCGGGGGATGGAATACATTCCGGCCGACGGCGGATTTATAACTGCGGTCAATCACAACTCGTATCTGGACCCTCTTTCGTACGGGCACTTCCAGTACAACACCGGCCGGGTGCCGCGGCTCCTCGCCAAGGCGGGGCTCTTCAAGACCCCCTTTGTCGGAATGATGCTGCGTGGCACCGGCCAGATTCCCGTGTACCGCGAGACCACCAACGCGCTGGACGCCTTCAGGGCCGCCGTCGACGCCATCGAGCGCGGTGAGTGCGTCGCCTTCTACCCGGAGGGCACCCTCACCCGCGACCCCGAGATGTGGCCGATGGGGGGCAAGACCGGCGCCGCCCGCGTCGCGTTGATGACCAGGGCACCGGTCATCCCCGTCGCCCAGTGGGGCGCCAACCTGGCGATGCCGCCCTACGCCACGGACAAGAAGCTGCGGCTCTTCCCCCGTAAGACCCTCCAGGTCCAGGCCGGTCCGCCCGTCGACCTCTCCCGGTTCTACGACAAGGAGCCGACGCCCGAAGTCCTGCGCGAGGCGACCGAGGTCATCATGCTCGCGATCACCGAGCAGCTGGCGGACGTACGCGGGCAGCAGGCCCCCACCGAGCTCTACGACCACCGCAAGGCCCGCGCGGAACAGCGGCGCAAGTCCGAAGGAGAGGGACCCAAGTGACGCACCCCGTAAAAGCGGCCGTCTTCGGAACCGGCTCATGGGGTACCGCCTTCGCCATGGTCCTCGCCGACGCCGGCTGCGAGGTCACCCTCTGGGGCCGTCGCGCCGAGGTCGCCGAGGCCGTCAACACGACCCGTACCAACCCCGACTACCTGCCGGGCATCGAGCTCCCCGCCTCGGTCCGGGCCACCACGGACGCCGCCGAGGCGCTGCGCGGCGCCGACTTCGCCGTACTCGTCGTGCCCTCCCAGACGCTGCGCGCCAACCTCGCCGACTGGGCCCCGCACCTGGAGTCGAAGACGGTGCTGGTCTCCATGATGAAGGGCGTCGAACTGGGCACCGCGAAGCGGATGAGCGAGGTCATCGCGGACGTCACCGGTGTCCGTGCCGACCGCATCGCCGTCATCACAGGCCCCAACCTCGCCAAGGAGATCGCTGAACGCCGGCCCGCCGCGGCCGTCGTCGCCTGCCAGGACGAGTCGGTGGCGCGCCGCCTCCAGGCCGCCTGCCACACCCCGTACTTCCGCCCGTACACCAACACCGACGTGGTCGGCTGCGAGCTCGGCGGCGCCGTCAAGAACGTCATCGGGCTGGCCGTCGGCATCGCCGACGGCATGGGGCTCGGCGACAACGCCAAGGGCTCGCTCATCACCCGCGGCCTCGCCGAGACCACCCGGCTCGGCCACGCCATGGGCGCCGATCCGCTCACCTTCTCCGGACTCGCCGGACTCGGGGACCTGGTGGCGACCTGCTCGTCGCCGCTCTCGCGCAACCACACCTTCGGCACCAACCTCGGCCGCGGCATGACCCTCCAGGAGACCATCGCCGTCACCAGGCAGACCGCGGAGGGCGTCAAGTCCTGCGAATCGGTGCTCGATCTGGCACGCCGGCACGGGGTGGAGATGCCCCTCACCGAAACGGTCGTCGGCATCGTCCACGAGGGCAAGCCCCCGATGGTCGCGCTCAAGGAGCTGATGTCGCGCAGTGCCAAGGCCGAGCGGCACTGAGAGCCGCCGGCTGCGATCGCGTTCACCCGCCGGACGGCACCGGCTGCGCTGACGCGACCCGTACCAGCAGGTACGCTCATCGCGATATGAGCAGCGAGAACCTCCCCCAGAGCACGGAGCAGCAGCTCCGCAAGCCGCGTGTGGCCGTCGTGTTCGGCGGCCGCAGCTCCGAACACGGCATTTCGGTGGTCACGGCCGGTGCCGTCCTGAACGCCATCGACCGGACCAAGTACGACGTCCTGCCGATCGGCATCACGACGGACGGCCGCTGGGCGCTCACCGCCGACGAACCCGAACGCATGGCCATCACGGACCGGAAGATGCCGGACGTGGCCCAGCTGGCCGAGTCGGACGAGGGCGGCGTGGTGCTCTCCGTCGATCCCGGCAGCCGTGAAGTGGTCTACAGCGAACCCGGCTCGGTCCCCAAGGCGCTCGGCGAGGTCGACGTCGTCTTCCCCGTTCTGCACGGCCCCTACGGTGAGGACGGCACGCTCCAGGGCCTCCTGGAGCTCTCCGGAGTGCCGTACGTCGGCGCCGGGGTCCTCGCGTCGGCGGTCGGCCAGGACAAGGAGTACATGAAGCGCGTCTTCACCTCCTTCGGGCTGCCCGTCGGGCCGTACGTCGTCGTACGCCCCCGCGAGTGGGACCAGGACCCCCAGGCCGTGCGCAAGCGCATCGTGGAGTTCGCCGGCGACCACGGCTGGCCGCTCTTCGTGAAGCCCGCACGGGCCGGCTCGTCGATCGGCATCACCAAGGTCGACGACCTCTCCGGCCTGGACGAGGCGATCGAGGAGGCCCGCCGCCACGACCCCAAGTTCCTCGTCGAGTCGCTGCTGCGGGGCCGCGAGATCGAGTGCGGGGTGCTGGAGTTCGAGGACGGGCCGCGCGCCAGCGTGCCGGCCGAGATCCCGCCGGTCACCTCGCACGACTTCTACGACTTCGAGGCCAAGTACATCGACGCGGCGTCCGGCATCGTGCCGGCCCCGCTCACCGAGGACCAGACCGCCGAGGTCCAGCGGCTCGCCGTCGAGGCCTACGAGTCGGTGTCCTGCGAGGGCCTGGTGCGTGCCGACTTCTTCCTCACCGAGGACGGCGGCTTCGTCATCAACGAGATCAACACCCTGCCGGGCTTCACCCCGATCTCCATGTACCCGCGCATGTGGCAGGAGAGCGGCGTCGACTACCCGCAGCTGGTGGACCGGCTCATCCAGGCGGCCCTGAACCGGCCGACCGGACTGCGCTGACAGACGGCCCAAGGCGTGTGCTCCGCACCGGAGCACACGCCCTACATGCTGGGAACCGTCTTCCTGACGACCGGGGCGAAGGCCGCCAGCGGGGTCGCGTCATGCGCGTACCGCGCCGACAGCGTCACCTCGACGTACGCCTTGCGCAAGGTCGTCGTGAAACGCGGCCGGCCGTCCTCCTGCTGTTCCAGCAGCCAGTTGACGCCGTTCGCGTCGACCGCCTTCGCCTGGGCGTCGTCCATCTCCGCGGGGCGCGGGACACCGCAGCGCAGTACGATCTCCCCGTCCCCCCACCCGGCGGTCAGGTCCGAGCCGGAGCCGGGATCACTGCGCTCCTGACCGGCGACGGTACGCGGCAGCTCCTTGTGCAACGCACGGCAGTAGGCTGCGGCTTCCGACGACGGGGTGGGAACCGTGACCGACGCCGAGGCGTCGCTGGAGGAGCAGCCCGCCGCGGCCATGAGCACCAGGGCAGCGGACGGACCGAGGAACACGGGGCGGGAGAGCCGGCGGCGGGAAGACGTCACCGGCCCAGCCTAGACGGGGGTTACAGGTGCACGACCGGGCAGGTCAGGGTTCTGGTGATGCCGTCCACTTGCTGGACCTTGGCAACCACCATGCGTCCGAGTGCATCGACCGTGTCGGCCTGGGCACGCACGATCACGTCGTAGGGGCCGGTGACGTCCTCTGCCTGGATCACTCCCGGGATTTTCGCGATGGTCTGGGCGACTGTCGTCGCCTTGCCCACCTCGGTCTGAATAAGGATGTACGCCTGTACCACGGAACCTCCAGGGCGGCCACGAGGATCATGTGGGGGAAAGGGACGCCACGGTATCGCGTTGCCGCGGGCCGCGGGGAGACCTGCGGGCCGGATGACGCCCACAGCGTGGCGTACAGAACACACAAGTTGACGTATCTCTTGACAGTACCGACAGCAGTGACGGCCCGCGACCGCAAACTCAGCGGTGCGGACGGGGGACGCGCATGCCCGTGACCACCAGGACGGACCGCCCCCGGGGGCCGGTTCACGGTCCGGGCACCGGCAGGCCGCTGAAACAGGCCGGACGCCCGTCCGGCGCGACAGATGAGGGGTGAGACTCGGTGAAGGGAACCGTGGGCGAGTTGGGGGAGTTCGGGCTCATCAGAGAGCTGACGTCCCGGCTCACCACCACTCCGGCGGTACGGCTCGGCCCCGGCGACGACGCCGCGGTCGTGACCGCCCCCGACCGCAGGGTCGTGGCCAGTACCGACATCCTGCTGGAGGGGCGGCACTTCCGGCGTGACTGGTCGACGGCGTACGACGTCGGCCGCAAGGCCGCCGCACAGAACCTCGCCGACATCGCCGCCATGGGAGCCGTGCCCACCGCGCTGCTCCTCGGTCTTGTCGTCCCCGCCGAACTCCCGGTGACCTGGGCCGGGGAGCTCATGGACGGCATCCGCGACGAGTGCCAGGTCGCCGGAGCGGCCGTGGTCGGCGGCGATGTGGTGCGCGGCGACACCATCACCGTCGCGATCACCGCGCTCGGCGATCTGCGCAACCACGAGCCCGTCACCAGGGCGGGCGCCCAGCCCGGCGACGTCGTCGCCGTCACGGGCTGGCTCGGCTGGTCCGCCGCCGGATACGCCGTGCTCTCCCGGGGCTTCCGCTCGCCGCGCGCCTTCGTCGAGGCCCACCGGCGGCCCGAACCGCCGTACCACGCGGGTCCCGCGGCCGCCGGACTCGGCGCCACCGCGATGACCGACGTCAGCGACGGACTCGTCGCCGACCTCGGGCACATCGCGGAGGCGAGCAAGGTCCGGATCGACCTGCGTTCCGGGCGCATCGACATCCCGTCCCAGATGTCCGACATCGGCCAGGCCGTCGGCGTGGACCCCCTCCAGTGGGTGCTCACCGGGGGAGAGGACCACGCGATCGTCGCGACGTTCCCGCCGGACGTGAAGCTGCCGGCCCGCTGGAAGGTGATCGGCGAGGTTCTCAACCCCTCGGCGCTGCCCCAGGTGACGGTCGACGGGGCGCCCTGGACCAGCAAGAGCGGCTGGGACCACTTCGGGGACATCGAGGACGCCCAGTAGATTGCGGCGTATGCCCACAGCCTCCGCCGTACCTCCCCGTGTGCTCACCGTCGCCGGATCCGACTCCGGCGGCGGTGCCGGCATCCAGGCCGACCTGAAGACGATGCTGGCGCTCGGCGTGCACGGCATGAGCGTGCTGACCGCCGTCACCGCCCAGAACTCGCTGGGTGTGCAGGGCGCCTGGGAACTGCCCGCGGAGGCCGTACGCGCCCAGTACCGCAGCGTGGTGGACGACATCGGCGTGAGCGCGGTCAAGACCGGCATGCTCTCCTCCGCCCCCCTCGTCGAGACTGTCGCCGCACTCATCGCCGGGACGGACGCCCCGGCCGTCGTGGACCCGGTGGGCGTCTCCAAGCACGGCGATCCGCTGCTCGCCGCCGAGGCGCTCGACTCGGTGCGCACGAAGCTGCTGCCCGTCGCGACCGTGGTCACCCCGAATCTCGACGAAGTGGCGCAGCTCACGGGCATGACGGTCACCGACGAGGCCGGGATGCGACGGGCCGCGGCGGAGCTGCTCGGCCACGGGCCCCGCTGGGTGGTCGTCAAGGGCGGACATCTGCCCGGCGACCCCGTCGACCTGCTGACGGACGGCTCCGAGGAGCACTGGCTGCGCGCCCCCCGCCACGACAACCGCCACACGCACGGCACGGGCTGCACCCTCGCCTCCGCGATCGCCTGCGGGCTGGCCCGGGGCCAGGACGTGCCCACGGCGGTACGGGCCGCGAAGTCCTACGTCACCGGGGCCATCGCGGCGGGCTTCGCGCTGGGCGCCGGGATCGGCCCGGTCGACCACGGGTGGCAGCTGCGGAACGCCCGCTGAGGGCATCGCCTCGTCCGGGCACAGCAAAAAGCCGGTCCACCGAGGTGGACCGGCTTTTTGGGCAACCGGTAAGGCTGCGCTACGACGGGAACGTCAGCGCGCGACCTTGCCGGCCTTGATGCACGAGGTGCAGACGTTGAGCCGCTTCGGCGTCCGCCCGACCACGGCACGCACGCGCTGGATGTTGGGATTCCAGCGACGGGACGTACGGCGGTGCGAGTGCGAAATGCTGTTGCCGAAGCTCGGCCCCTTGCCGCAAACGTCGCAGTTGGCAGCCACGGGTCACTCCAAAACTTCAGATGCACTTACAGTGAATTCCGGCACGCCGGATTCATTGACTGAAGTGGCGGTACCGGGGGAATGTCCCGACTCTCGTCGGGCAACCGAAGCAGCATACAACGCCTGCGTCGGAGATACGAAACTACCATGGGTTCCACAGCTGCCCGCCCCGCCCCTGACCCCGTCCGGCCCGCCGGCCGGGGCTACCCTGCGGTGCAGCCCGCCGCCCCCAGGCCCCGTTCCGAGGAGGACCATCAGGTGCCGCAGACCGCCGACGACCTGGACGCCGTCGCGGTGCGTACCTGGTGCTCACTGGCGCTGGACGCACTCGGCCGGGAGCGCGAGGCGATCGACGCGATCAACGTGTATCCCGTCGCGGACGGGGACACCGGCACCAACCTCTACCTGACCGCGGAATCCGCGACGGCGGCCGTCGAGGCGGTGTTCGCCGCCCACGAGACCGGCACCTCGGTACCCTCCACCGCCGACGCGGTACGGGCCATGGCCCACGGGGCGCTGATCGGCGCCCGCGGCAACTCCGGCACGATCCTGGCGCAGTTGCTGCGCGGCATGGCCGGGGTACTGGCCGATGAGTCCGGGGAGCGGCCCGGTCCGGACCGGCTGCGCCTCGCGCTGACCCGGGCCGCCGTATCGGCGCGCGAGGCCGTCGCCCACCCCGTCGAGGGCACGGTCCTGACGGTGGCCACCGCGGCGGCCGAAGCCGCGGGGCGCGCGCCGGGCGGCGCCGGTGCGGGTGTGATCGCGCGGGCGGCGTACGAGGGGGCGCGTACCGCCCTGGAGGCGACGCCCGGACAGCTCGCCGTACTCGGCCGGGCAGGTGTCGTGGACGCCGGCGGGCGGGGGCTGGTGGCGGTCCTGGGGGCGCTCGTCGAGGCGGTCTCCGGACGGGCGCCGGAGCGGCTGTACGAGGCGCCGGCCGCTCCCGCCCCGTTCACCGCCGTCGACGGGGACTGCCCCGCGGCGGACGATCCGCCGGGCGGACCGGCCTTCGAGGTCATCTACCTGCTGGAGGCCGGGGACGGCGCGGTGGAGCGGCTGCGGACCCGGCTCGACGCCCTGGGGGACTCCCTCGTGGTGGTGGGGGGCGACGGGCTCTGGAACGTCCATGTGCACGTCGACGACGCGGGCGCGGCGGTGGAGGCCGGGGTCGAGGCCGGACGGCCCTACCGCATCCGCATCACCCACTTCGCCGCGGACCGGGTGCACGCCCGCCCCGAACCCGCCCAGCGCGCGGTCGTCGTGGTCGTCCCGGGCGACGGGCTCGGCGGCCTGTGCGCGGAGGCCGGGGCGACGACGGTGCTCGCCCGCCCCGGGGAACCGCCCGCCAGCGGCGAACTGGTCGACGCGATCCGCCGCGCCCACGCCCGCGAGGTGGTGCTCCTGCCCAACGACGGGGATCTGCGCCACACGGCCGCGGCCGCCGCCGAGCAGGCCCGCGCCGAGGGCATCCGGGTCGCCCTCATCCCGACCAGGGCCGCGGTCCAGGGCATCGCGGCCCTGGCCGTCCACGAACCGGGCCGCAGCTTCGACGAGGACGTGGTCGCGATGACCGCGGCGGCCGGCGCCACCCGGTACGCCGAACTGGCCGTCGCCGAACGGCAGTCCTGGACCATGGCGGGCGTCTGCCAGGCCGGCGACATCCTGGGCCTGATCGACGGAGACGTGGCCGTCATCGGCGAGAACGTCCCGGAGACGGCCCGCGGCGTGCTGGACCGGATGCTGGCGTCCGGTGGCGAACTGGTCACCCTGGTCCTGGGCGAGGACGTCCCGGACGCGCTGGCGGACACGCTGGAGGAACACGTCCGAGAGGGCTACCTGGCGGTGGACACGGTGGTGTACCGCGGCGGCCACCAGTGCGCCCCGCTGCTGATCGGGGTGGAGTAGCCCGGCCGCACGACCGGACCGGGGCGGCACCACCCATGCCCGTCCGAGGGTGTCCTCAGCCGCCCGACGGGCCCGGACTCCCCGACCCCTGGGCCACGTACGCCCGCACCGACGCCGCCTCCGCCCGGCGCGCGTCCGCCGTCTCGTCCGTGCCCGCCGGCACCTCCTCGTAGGCCGCGACGGCCTCCGCCGCCCGGGACAGCGCCGCGTCCGCGCGGCCCAGGTCCGCTTCCAGCCAGGCGGCCATCAGCCAGGCGGCCGTGCGCGCGGCGAGGTGGCCGGTACCGGCCCCGGCGAAGGCCGCCGACGCCCGCTCGACGTAACCCAGCGCCTCCTCGTACGCCCTGCGCGCCGGATCGTCCGCCGCCTCGCCCGGCTCGCCCTCGCACGCGTCGGCGATCAGCTCGGCGGTCTGGCGGAGGGTGTCCGCGAGCTCCGGCAGCAACTCCGGGCCCGCCGCCTCGCACTCCCGCTCCGCCGCGGCCATGAACGCCCGCGCCGCGCCGAGGCCGGGCTGCCCCTCCCGGAGCGCGATCCAGGCCCGCACCCGCAGCGTCCGCACCAGTGAGGGAACGTCGTCCAGGGCCCGCCACAGCTCCCCGGCCCGCTCGTACGCCCGCTCCGCCTCCGGGTTCAGCTCGGCCCGGTACAGCGCCTGCGCCGCGAGGTTGGCGAGCATCGCGTGATCGTGCTGCTCGGGCCAGCCGCGCGCGATGTCCGCCGCCCGCAGCCAGTGCTCGGCCGCGGTCCGCGGTTCCCCGAGCGTCGACAGCCCGTCGCCCAGCCACCACAGCGTCTGGACGACCATGCCCTCCCCGTGGTCCTCGGACGTGATGTCGGGCAGTACCGCCTCCAGTACCGCCGCCGCCTCGGCCGCCCGCCCCAGCCGGAGCAGCAGGCCGCCGAGCTGGTGCCGGGCATGGACGCCCAGCGTGCCGCTCTCGTCCGACTCGTCCGCCCAGTGGGCCGCGTCGAGCGTGTGCTCCACCGCCTCGGCGAACCGCCCGGTGGCGCCGAGCACTTCGGCGAGCAGCAGATGCAGCCGGGCCAGCCCCGGCCCGGACAGCGACGTGCCGCCGTGCTCCAGCGCCGCGCGGGCGGCCCGCTCCGCCGTCGCGTGGTCGTCGAGCCGCGCGGCGATCCGTGCCGTCCTGGCCTCGTACTCGGCGGCGTACCAGGGCAGTTCCGCCTCGTTGACCGCGGCGGCCGCTCGCGCGTACAGCTCCGCCGCCGCCGGACCGTCGCCGCGGTACGCCGCTGTGTCCGCGAGGAAGCCCAGCGCCTCGGAGATCCGGGTGGCCACCCTCTCCCGCGCACGCAGGGGTTCGGCGAACGCGAGCACCTCGCGGGCCGCCTCTTCGAGGGCGGCGACCGCCGCGTCCGTGGACTCCTCGTCCGCCGCCCGGAACATCCGCTGCTGGACGATCCGGGCCCGGCACACCAGCACACCGCCGGTCTGCCGCCCCGTGGCCGCGCCCTCCGCGTACAGGGCGAGGGCCAGATCCACGAGAGGAGCGATCTCAGCCGCCGCCGCGTCGGCGCCGCCGTCCGCCATCGAGCGGAGAAAGGCGCACCTGGCGCTCGCCGCGACGGCCTCGCCCCGGTCGCCGGCCTCCTCGTACAGCGAGGCGGCCGTCCGGAACGCCTCCGCCGCCTCGGCGGGCGACAGCGAAGCGTCCATCGCGCGGTGGTCCGCCACGTTCGCCCGGTCGTGGGCGCTCAGTGCGTCCGTGTCCCCGGCCCGCTCGGCGACGGCCCGCCAGGCGTCCCCGGCGTCCGGGTGCTGGGCGTCGGACAGCCGCCGCGCCTCGGCCAGCAGAGCGGCCAGGTCCCGCACCGGCTCCGGGGCGGAGGACGGCACGGCGGCCGGCGCCGCCGGCGGTGCCGCGAGCCGCACCGCGCGCACCCCGAGCGGCAGCCGGTCCAGCAGCGGCAGCCGTGCCAGCCGCTCCCGTACCTGCTCACCCACGTACGTGTTGCCGTTGCGCCCGTCGAAGCGGGCCGCGAGCGCCAGGGCCCGGGTACGGGCGTGGACGGCCAGTGACGCGGCGGTCCAGTCCGTCCCCGCCGGGCCCGGCACGGACTGCCCGCCGTGCCCCAGCGCGGTCAGCCGGTCCATCAGCACGGCGGTGACGGCCGTGAAGTCCATCAGGCTGGCGGGGTTCCCGCTGTCGGTGAAGTACGCCGGCCGCTCAGCGAGGATCTCCAGCCCCCGGGCCTCGTTGCCCGTCAGGGCACAGAACTCGATGTGCAGCGCGACGGCGTACCGCATGCTCTCCATCGGCCGGACCATCCGGTACCCGCGCAGATGGTGCGCGCGGGCCTGCTCAGGGCGCCCCGTCCGCAGCAGCGGGAGGAGCGAGGCGGCCAGCACCGCATGCGGTTCGTGCGCGCAGACGTGCTCCCCGTCCAGCACCGGCGCCCAGCTGTTCAGCGCCTCCTCGTCCTGACCGCGCTGCACCTGCCAGCCGCCCTGTTCGTGCAGTTCGCAGGCGTGGCAGTTGGCCATCCGGTCCCGGTCCGCGGCCTGCCAGGCGGTGTACGCCCGCCCGGCCCGCGCCACGTCGCCCAGATGCCGCGCGATCTCCAGCTCGCCCTGCCGCACCGCCCGTTCGGAGTGGCCGGCCAGCCGGTAGCGGTGTGCCATCTCGCCCTGCCACTTCTCGATGGAGGCGAGCGGGATGTGCGGCTGGTCGACCATGGAGCTGGAGACCCACTTGAACATCCAGAACAGATGGTGGGTCATGACCGGGTCGAAATCAGCCGGCCGTTCGTCCCACACCCGCAGCAGTCGCGCGAACGGGACGAACATCTTGTCCTTCTCGGAGCTGTAGTTGTAGACCTGCAGCTGATGGACGAGCGCCTCGACCAGCAGCGCCGCGTCCCCGCTCTGCTCGGCCTCGGCCAGCAGCCGCTCCGCGCGGGCGTTGCGCGCGGGCCCCTCCGGCTCCTCCTGGTTGTCCCGCAGGGCCTGTCGGACCGTCGCGGCATCGGCGCTCATCGGCCGTCCTCCTGGGGGTTCGCGGGGGAGTGCCCCGGTGCGGCGGGATGCGTGGCCCACTCCAGCAGGCCGAGGAACGCCCGGTTCAGCAGCGCCGAGTCGGCCGGGCGCAGCGGCCGCTGCGCCATCAGCAGCGCCTGCCCGTACAGGGCCTCCGTCGCGGTCACCGCCAGCTCCGGGGTGTCCAGCGAACTGATCCGGCGGATCAGCGGATTGAGATGGTTCAGTACGAGCCGGGCCCGCGGCGCGCTCCCGCGCAGGGAACCCAGGATGCCCGCCCACAGGTCGTCCGCCTGCTCCTCGGCCTCGGCGCGGGCCTGCTCGTGGCGGGCGGACCGGTCGTCCAGATGCAGCGCGGGCACGGTCAGCGGGTGGAAGGCGCGCAGCACCACATCGCACCCCAGCGGGTCCAGCCCGGCGCGGGCCGCCGCGAGGAACGGGCCGAGCGCCAGCTCCTCCCGGGGGTCCACGGAGTCCAGGTGCGCGGTGACCGTGTCGGCGTCCAGCTCCGCGACCACCGTCCCGGGCCGTGCCGCGGGCAGCCGCTCGACCAGCTCGGTGTCGTACGTGTAGCCGCCGTTGACCACCCCGATCCCCTGTGCGGAGGCGATCGGCGCGACCTGCCGGAACTCCTCCACGGTCCGGGTGAAGTGCACCACCGGATGGCGCCTGGCGAACTCCTCCAGCGAGAGCCGGCCGTCCGTCGTCTCGAACGGCAGCCACGGCAGCATCGTGCGCAGCATGGCGTCGTCGTGCCGGGCGAGCGACTTCACCCCCAGGTGGTGCACCGAGAGGAACTGGGCCAGCCGCTCCGGATCACCCGCGGCGAGGCCGGTCAGCCAGTCCCTGATCCGCTCGCCGAGCGCGTCCCGTACCGCGGCCAGGGTCTCGTCCGCGTACAGCGCCTCGCGCGAGGCGGTGGGCCGCAGGCTGTCCGTGTCGATGACGCACCGCACGAAGAACGCCCAGTCGGGCAGCAGCTCGTCCGCCCGGTCCGTCAGCAGCATGCCCTTCAGATGCACCCGGTGGCCCGCGCGCTGCGCCGGACTGACCGCCGACGGCAGCACATGGGCGACCCCGCGGATCCCGGCGAGCGGCAGATCGAGGTCGATCGTGTCGAGCGGTGAGAAGCCGAACTGCTCGTGGCAGTGGCGGGCGAGCGCCACCCGCCGCCCCGCGGGACTCGGGTACGCGCGGTCCCACGGCGCCGGCAGATCGGTGACGGCCGCGTCCCCGACCCGTACGTCGTACGGCAGCAGCGAGCCGAAATCGCGGGCGAGCGCGAGCACCCGCTCCTCGGTCAGCCACTCCGCGCTGCCGGGGCGGGCGGTCAGATGCACGGTGGTGCCGGGCTCCGGCCGGGCACTGTCGGGAAGCGTCCGCACGGTGTACGAACCGTCGTCACGGGCGAGCCACTCCACCGGCGGCGCGCCGGGCGTGCGCGCGGAACGGCTCACCACCCGGATCTCGGCGGCGACGACGAAGCAGGCCAGCAGCCCGATGCCGAACTGGCCGAGGAAGTCGGCCCGCGCCGAGGCGAGCCCCTGCGCACCGTCCCGTTTGGAACTGCGGCCGATCGTCGCGAGCAGGCTGTGCACATCGGTCTCGGTCAGACCGATGCCGCTGTCCTCGACCCGCAGCCGGCCGTCCTCGGCGTACAGCCGTACCCGCGCGGGCGCGTCCGGCTGCTCGGAGCGGCGGGCGGTGATGGCGTCCACCGCGTTCTGCAGCAGTTCACGCAGGTAGACGCGGGGAGAGGAGTAGAGGTGATGGGAGAGGAGGTCGACCAGCCCGCGCAGATCCACCTGAAAGGTGTGCGGCGACCGGGCGTCGGACTCGGGGGAGGCGGAATTCGCTGAGGTCTCAGATGTCATCGTCGCAGCGCAGGTGGGGGGACCCGTGCCTCATCGGACGAGGCACTTGCGACAGCGCGGGTCGGGCGATCCCTTGGCAGGTGATCGCGAACGAGAAGCGTGGGAGCCGATCCTAGGGTTGCGGGCACGATTCCGACCAGGGCTTATCGCGTCCCGGTGCGGTGATCGCGACCAGTACGTGGCGCGGCCCGGTGGTGCCCGGCGGACAACTGTCAGTGGTGTGGTGTGCAATGGATCGCGTGTCTGCGTTCGACGAACCCCTCAAGAAGCTGCTCGGTGGCGCCACCGCCAAGGTGATGGCCGAGCACCTCGACCTGCACACGGTCGGCGATCTGCTGCATCACTACCCGCGTCGGTACGAGGAGCGCGGCCGGCTCACCGCGCTGACCGACCTCCCGCTGGACGAGCATGTGACCGTCGTCGCCCAGGTCGCCGACGCCCGCGTCATGGCGTTCAACAACGGCCGGGGAAAGCGCCTCGAAGTGACCCTCACCGACGGCCACGGCCGGCTCCAGCTGGTCTTCTTCGGCCACGGCGTCCACAAGCCGCACAAGGAGCTGCTGCCGGGCCGGCGCGCCATGTTCGCCGGCAAGGTCTCCGTCTTCAACCGGAAGATGCAGCTCGCCCACCCCACGTACCAACTGCTCGACGCGGAGTCCACCGACGAGGCCGGGGCTACCGAGGCCGTGGACGCCTTCGCCGGCAAGCTGCTGCCGATCTACCCGGCCTGCAAGCAGCTCGACTCCTGGCGGATCGCCAAGGCGGTCGACGCGGTGCTGCCGAGCGCCCAGGAGGCCGTCGACCCACTGCCGCCCGCGCTGCGCGAGGGCCGCGGGTTCACCGCGCTGCCCGAGGCGCTGCTGAAGATCCACCGGCCGCAGACCAAGGCCGACGTCGCGGCGGCCAGGGACCGGCTCAAGTGGGACGAGGCCTTCGTCCTCCAGGTCGCACTGGCCCGCCGCAGGTACGCGGACACCCAGCTGCCCGCAGTCGCCCGCCGGCCCGTCCCCGGCGGGCTGCTCGACGCATTCGACGCCAGACTGCCCTTCACCCTCACCGACGGCCAGCTCAAGGTCACCAAGGAGATCTTCGACGATCTGGCGGCCGAGCACCCGATGCACCGGCTGCTCCAGGGCGAGGTCGGTTCCGGCAAGACCATGGTCGCGCTGCGCGCCATGCTCACCGTCGTAGACGCCGGCGGGCAGGCCGCGATGCTCGCGCCCACCGAGGTGCTCGCCCAGCAGCACCACCGGTCCATCACCGAGATGATGGGGGAGCTGGCCGAGGGCGGCATGCTGGGCGGATCCGAGCGCGGCACCAAGGTGGTCCTGCTCACCGGCTCCATGGGCATGGCCGCCCGCCGCCAGGCACTGCTCGACCTGGTCACCGGCGAGGCCGGGATCGTGATCGGCACCCATGCGCTGATCGAGGACAAGGTGAAGTTCCACGAGCTGGGTCTTGTCGTCGTCGACGAGCAGCACCGCTTCGGGGTCGAGCAGCGCGACGCCCTGCGCTCCAAGGGCAAGCAGCCGCCGCATCTGCTCGTCATGACCGCCACCCCCATCCCCCGTACCGTCGCCATGACCGTCTTCGGTGACCTGGAGACCTCCGTCCTGGACCAGCTGCCGGCCGGCCGCTCGCCGATCGCCAGCCATGTCGTCCCCGCCAAGGACAAACCGCACTTCCTCAGCCGCGCCTGGGAACGGGTCCGCGAGGAGGTGGAGAACGGGCACCAGGCGTACGTGGTCTGCCCCCGGATCGGCGACGACGAGGACGAGGCGGCCAAGAAGAAGGGGAAGAAGGACGCCGGGGAGGAGGCGGACAAGCGCCCGCCGCTCGCCGTCCTGGACATCGCCGAACAGCTCGCCAAGGGGCCGCTGAGCGGCCTGCGCGTCGAGGTGCTGCACGGCAGGATGCACCCCGACGACAAGGACGACGTGATGCGCCGCTTCGCCGCCGGCCAGGCCGACGTCCTGGTCGCCACCACGGTCATCGAGGTCGGGGTCAACGTCCCCAACGCCACCGCGATGGTGATCATGGACGCCGACCGGTTCGGCGTCTCCCAGCTGCACCAGCTCCGCGGCCGGGTCGGCCGCGGCTCGGCCCCCGGACTGTGTCTGCTGGTCAGCGAGGCCCACGAGGCGAGCCCCTCCCGCGCCCGGCTCTCCGCCGTCGCCTCCACCCTCGACGGGTTCGAGCTGTCCCGGATCGACCTGGAGGAGCGCCGCGAGGGCGACGTCCTCGGCCAGGCCCAGTCCGGGGTCCGCTCCTCGCTGCGGGTGCTCAGCGTCATCGATGACGAGGAGGTCATCGCCGCCGCCCGCGAGGAGGCCGTCACCGTCGTCGCCGCCGACCCGGACCTGGAGCACCTGCCCGAGCTGCGCCTCGTACTGGACGCGCTGCTCGACAAGGAGCGCGAGGAGTACCTCGACAAGGGGTGACGCACGCGGTGCGGGTGCTGCGGGCGCCCCGGTCCCCGCGACGCCATATCGTGGGTGGCACGGCGCCCGCAGCACCCTGCGCGCCGCCCCGACCCGAGGATCAGACACCCATGACCCGCGTGATCGCCGGCTCGGCCGGCGGACGCCGCCTGGCCGTCCCGCCCGGTACCGGCACCCGCCCCACCTCCGACCGCGCGCGCGAGGGCCTGTTCTCCACCTGGCAGGCGCTCCTCGGCACCCTCGACGGCATCCGGATCGCCGATCTGTACGCGGGCTCGGGAGCCGTCGGCCTCGAAGCGCTCTCCCGGGGCGCGGTCCACGCCCTGCTCGTCGAGGCCGACGCCAAGGCCGTCCGCACCGTCCGGGACAACGTCCGCACCCTGGGCCTGCCCGGCGCCGAGGTCCGGGCGGGCAAAGCCGAACAGATCGTGACAGGACCGGCGCCCGCGGAGCCGTACGACGTGGTGTTCCTGGACCCGCCGTACGCCGTCACCGACGACGATCTTGGCGAGATCCTGCTCACACTCCGTGCGCAGGGGTGGCTCTCGGCCGATGCGCTCGTCACCGTGGAGCGCAGCACCAGAGGCGGAGAATTCAGCTGGCCCAAGGGATTCGAGCCATTGCGGGCCCGTCGCTACGGCGAGGGAACGCTTTGGTACGGTCGCGCCGCCGCTACGTGCGAAGACGCACGATGACCGGACCGGAGAGCGAGGGAATCAAGTTGCGCCGCGCCGTCTGCCCGGGGTCGTTCGACCCCATCACCAATGGACATCTCGACATCATCGGCCGCGCCTCGAAGCTGTACGACGTCGTACACGTCGCGGTGATGATCAACCAGTCCAAGAAGGGTCTGTTCACGATCGACGAGCGGATCGAGATGATCCGCCAGGTCACCGCGGACTTCGGCAACGTCCAGGTCGAGGCCTTCCACGGGCTGCTGGTCGACTTCTGCAAGCAGCGCGACATCCCGGCGATCGTGAAGGGCCTGCGGGCCGTCAGCGACTTCGACTACGAACTCCAGATGGCCCAGATGAACAACGGGCTCTCGGGTGTCGAAACGCTCTTCGTGCCGACCAATCCGACCTACAGTTTCCTGTCGTCCTCCCTGGTCAAGGAGGTGGCGACCTGGGGCGGCGACGTCTCGCACCTGCTGCCGCCACTGGTTCAGGAGGCCCTGACGGAGCGCCTCGCCCAGAGGTGAGGCGCTGACAGCCCGTCACCAGGTGTCGGGCGGGCGCCGACTGGCCGTACAGTCGTCCCGTCCGTCTCCAATCGGCAGTAGAGAGTGGCGAGCACACGGTGGACGTGCAGAAGAAGCTCGACGAGATCGTCGAAGCGGTCGGGAACGCCCGGTCGATGCCCATGTCGGCGTCCTGCGTGGTCAACCGCGCCGAACTGCTCGCGATGCTCGAAGAGGTGCGCCAGGCCCTGCCCGGCTCCCTCGCGCACGCGCAGGAGCTCATCGGCGGCCGGGAGCAGCTCGTCGAGCAGGCCCGTCAGGAGGCCGGGCGGATCATCGAGACCGCCCACGCCGAGCGGGGCTCGCTGATCTCCGGCACCGAGATCGCCCGGCGGTCCCAGACCGAGGCGGACCGGATCCTCGGTGAGGCCCGCAAGGACGCCGAGGAGATCCGCGGCGAGGCCGACGAGTACGTCGACAGCAAGCTCGCCAACTTCGAGGTCGTCCTCACCAAGACCATCGGCTCCGTCGACCGGGGCCGCGAGAAGCTCCTCGGCCGCGGTCAGGGCTTCGACGAGCAGGGCTACGAGGACCCCGACTTCGCCGAGGCCCCCGAGCGCAGCGCCGACCCGGCCACGCTCCAGCGCCGGGCCGACGAGTACGTGGACACCAAGCTCGGCGCCTTCGAAGCGGTGCTCGCCAAGACCCTGGAGGCGGTGGGCCGGGGCCGGCAGAAGCTGCACGGCCGGGTCGCCACCGACGACCTCGGCGCGCACATGGCCGCCCAGGACGCCGCGGGCAGCCAGGCCCGCACCAGCGACGAGGACCACTGGGCGGGACTGGCCGAGACGGCCACCCCGCAACCGCAGCAGATGTCCCAGCAGCTGCCTCCGCAGGCCGAGCCGCACTTCCCCGCGCAGGCCGAGCCGCACTTCCCCGCGCAGGCCGAGCCGCAGTACGCGCAGACGTACGCCTACCAGGAGGACCAGCCGCAGCAGGACGTGTACGGCTACCAGCAGCAGCCGGACCCCTACGCGGGCTACCAGCAGCAGGGCTACGACCAGAACCAGGCCCCGCTGCCCGCGCAGGGCTACGACACCTGGCAGCAGCAGCCCGTCCAGCCGCAGCAGCCCCTCCAGCAGCAGGGCGAGGGCGCCCTGGACGAGACCAGCCTGTTCGACACCAGCATGATCGACCTGGACCAGCTCCGCAGGTACGAACAGGAGCACTGACCGGCCGGGGCGCTGCTCAGGGGTCGGATCAGGACCGGATTGGGAGCTGGGCGGCGCGTCAAGTATCCTGGCTTTCGGTCGCGCGTATGTCCGCGATCCAGGCTGCCCACTTCGACTCCGGAGCCGGTCGGCCCTCCCCACCACGCGTGATGCGCATGATTCGAAAGCAGGAAAAGCCCTGAACGGCCATCTCGACCACCGAAACCCTCTCGTGTTCGATACGCACGAGCTGGGTCGGCGTCCAGGTGCCATGAAGCGGCTGACCCGCTCGGTGGGCGCCCCCAAGGACTTCGGTATCGACGGAGTCGTCGGTGTGCCGGAAGGCGCACCCGTGGAGCTGGACGTCCGCCTCGAATCGGTCATGGAAGGTGTGCTCGTCACAGGCACCGCCCGTGCATCGGCCGAGGGGGAGTGCGTAAGGTGTCTGGAGCCGCTGAGCCTTGAGGTCGAGGCGGACTTCCAGGAGATGTTCTCGTACCCTGACGCCGATGACCGGAACCGCAGCAAGACGGCGGACCCGGTCGACGACGCCGAGGACGACGAGGACAGGTTCTTCCTTGAGGACGGCTTGTTCGACCTCGAGTCAGTGCTGCGTGATGCGGTGGTGCTCGCACTGCCGATGCAGCCGGTGTGCCGGGAGACCTGCGCCGGTCTGTGCTCCGAATGCGGAGTCAGGCTGGACGAGAACCCCGGTCACCATCACGAAGCCCTCGATATCCGTTGGGCGGCATTGCAAGGACTCGCCGAGACCGTTCAGGACGGCGAGAAGGACAACATGGGCGGCGCCGAACGTGGCGTCGACGAGAAGCAGGAGAAGTAGCCGTGGCTGTTCCGAAGCGGAAGATGTCGCGCAGCAACACGCGCCACCGCCGGTCGCAGTGGAAGGCTGCGGTCCCCACCCTGGTTTCGTGCGAGCGTTGCCAGGAGCCGAAGCTGCAGCACATCGCGTGCCCCAGCTGCGGCACGTACAACAAGCGCCAGGTCCTCGAGGTCTGAGCGGCTGGTGAGAGGCCCGATGTCTGAGTTGTCCCAAGCCAAGAAGCAGGCAGACAACGTCAACACAGCCTCGTCCCACACGCTTCTGGAAGGGCGGCTCGGGTACCACCTCGAGTCCGCCCTTCTGGTGCGTGCGCTGACCCATCGTTCGTACGCGTACGAGAACGGCGGTCTGCCCACCAACGAGCGGCTCGAATTCCTCGGGGATTCGGTGCTCGGTCTGGTGGTCACGGACACGCTGTACCGCACTCACCCCGACCTGCCTGAAGGCCAGCTGGCCAAATTGCGGGCCGCGGTAGTCAACTCGCGTGCGCTTGCGGAAGTGGGCCGCGGCCTCGAACTCGGCTCCTTCATCCGGCTCGGCCGCGGTGAAGAGGGCACGGGTGGCCGGGACAAGGCGTCCATCCTCGCCGACACCCTGGAAGCGGTGCTCGGTGCGGTCTATCTCGATCAGGGCCTCGGCGCGGCCTCGGAGCTGGTCCACCGGCTCTTCGACCCGCTGATCGACAGGTCCTCCAACCTCGGCGCCGGCCTGGACTGGAAGACCAGTCTCCAGGAGCTCACCGCGAGCGAGAGCCTCGGAGTTCCCGAGTACCTCGTCACGGAGACCGGCCCGGACCACGAGAAGACCTTCACTGCTGCTGCTCGCGTCGGTGGTGTCTCGTACGGCACCGGCACCGGCCGTAGCAAGAAGGAAGCGGAGCAACAGGCGGCAGAATCCGCCTGGCGCGAGATCAGCGCCGCCGCGGAGGCGCGGGAGGCTGTGGCCGAGGAGGCCACTGCCGACGGAGGGGCCGCCGACACCCCTGCCGACCCGCCGCCGTCCACGGACGTCGCTCCGGCCTGACCCGAGAACCCCTCGGTGCCCTGTGCACCGGGGGGTTTTCCCTGCCCTGAACCAGATCCCGACACAGATACAGGAGCGACACCGTGCCCGAGCTGCCCGAGGTCGAAGTCGTACGACGCGGTCTCCAGCGCTGGGTGACCGGGCGCACGGTCGGCGAGGTCGAGGTCCTGCACCCGCGGGCGGTCCGCCGCCATCTCGCGGGGGGCGTGGACTTCGCGGCCCGGCTCGCCGGTATCCGTTTCGGGCCGGCGATGCGCCGCGGCAAATACCTCTGGGTGCCGCTGGACGACACGTCCGGCTCGCTCCTCGGCCACCTCGGCATGAGCGGCCAGCTGCTCGTGCAGCCGCAGGACGCCGCCGACGAGAAGCATCTGCGGGTCAGGATCCGTTTCGACGACTCCGTCGGCACCGAACTGCGCTTCGTCGACCAGCGCACCTTCGGCGGCCTCTCGCTCCACGACAACACCCCCGACGGAGTGCCCGACACCATCGCGCACATCGCCCGCGATCCCCTGGACCCGGAATTCGACGACGCCGCGTTCTTCACCGCGCTGCGACTGCGCCGCACCACGGTCAAGCGTGCCCTGCTCGATCAGTCGCTGATCAGCGGTGTCGGCAACATCTACGCGGACGAGGCGCTGTGGCGCGCCAAGCTGCACTACGACCGGCCGACCGCGACCCTGACCCGCCCCAAGTCGGCCGAACTGCTCGGCCACGTCCGCGATGTGATGAACGCGGCGCTGGAGCAGGGCGGCACGAGTTTCGACAGCCTCTACGTCAATGTGAACGGCGAGTCGGGCTACTTCGACCGGTCGCTCGACGCCTACGGGCGCGAGGACGAGCCCTGCCACCGCTGCGGTACGCCGATGAGGCGCCGCGCCTGGATGAACCGGTCCAGCTACTTCTGCCCGCGCTGCCAGCGCCCGCCGCGCGACGCCGCGTGACAACCCCATACACGCCCTATCGGGCCTCGTCGTAGCGTTCACGAGCTGCCATGACCTCGGTCATCCGGCCCTGGACGAGATGGATCAGCCCGAGCAACTGCTCGGCGACCTGTCGCCCCAGCGGGGTGAGCTCGTAGTCGACGCGGGGCGGGTTGACCGGCTGTGCCTCGCGGTGCACCAGCCCGTCACGTTCCAGCGCGTGCAGTGTCTGGGAGAGCATCTTCTCGCTCACCCCGTCGACCCGGCGGCGCAGCGCGTTGAAGCGGAGGCTGCCCTCGTACAGGGCGCCGAGCGTCAGGCTTCCCCAGCGGCCGGTGACATGTTCCAGGGTGCCGCGCGAGGGGCACCGCTTGGAGAACACGTCGAAGAGCCACTCGTCGTCCGGACAGCCGTCCGTCCCGCTGCCGCCGTTCTCGTCCATGGAAACCAGCGTACGCCCGCACAGCGCTCTCCACGAGGTTGCGCAATCCGTGGGTGAGCGGTGGGGCGTACGGGGTCGCAGGGGGTGGTGGTGCGGGGCGGGCAGGGCTCAGAAGCCGAAGTCCTGGGTCCACCAGGGGCCGCCGGAACCGAAGTGGACACCGACGCCGAGCGTCTTGTAGTCGCAGTTGAGAATGTTCGCGCGGTGGCCTTCGCTGTTCATCCAGGCGTCCATCACCGCCTGCGCGTCGGCCTGGCCGCGGGCGATGTTCTCGCCGCCGAGTCCGTCCACGCCGGCCTTGGCGGCACGGTCCCACGGGGTGTTGCCGTCGGGGTCGGTGTGGTCGAAGAAACCGCGGGCGGCCATGTCGTCGCTGAAGTTCTGCGCGAGCGAGGCCAGCGAGCTGCTCGCGGTGACCGGGCTGCAGCCGACCTTGGCGCGCTCCTGGTTGACCAGGGAGAGCACGGCGGCCTGGGCCGAGGTGTCGGCGGGCGGCGGCGCCGTGGTCCGGTGGGGAGCCGGAGCGGAGGTCGAGGGGGCCGGTGCCGTCGGCGCCGAGCTCGCGGCTGCGACCGCGCTCTTCGTGGCCCTGGCCGCCGGAGTCTTCGAGGCGGAAGCCTTCCCGGACGGCTCCTTCTTCTCCGCCTCCTTCGCCGGCCCGGACGTCCTGGAAGGGGACGAGGAGGGCTTGCCGTCGGCGGAGGGGCCCGACTTCGTGGGCCCGTCGGTGCGGCCGGTGCCGCGGCTGGCCGTGTCGGACGCGGTTGTGCGGTCGGCCGGCGGGGTCGTGGAGCCGCCCTGGGTCAGCAGGTCCGGGGCGCCCTGGGAGCGCACCTGGTCGGCGGCCGAACCGCCGCCCAGGTAGTTGTCGCCGCCGGGCAGCAGTCCGGAGGCCACGGCGACGGCCCCGACGGCCATGGC
Organism: Streptomyces sp. NPDC050423; assembly: GCF_040655445.1. Classification (NCBI taxonomy): domain Bacteria; kingdom Bacillati; phylum Actinomycetota; class Actinomycetes; order Kitasatosporales; family Streptomycetaceae; genus Streptomyces; species Streptomyces sp. NPDC050423. The sequence goes on along the minus strand of NZ_JBFAJY010000008.1, from coordinate 103,098 downwards.
CGCGGAGACACCGAGCAGTCCCGTACGCACCGGCATCCCGGACCGCTTCCCGCGGCGGGTTCCCCGGCTCTGGCCCGTGTCCCGTTCCGCGGTCTCTTCAGCGGCGGGAGCTGCGGCGGAGCGTCGGTGGCGTCCCATCTGCTGTGCCCTTCTGACGACCTGGACGCCGTTTTCGGCGTCACCATGACTCACCCGATCGAGGACTCACCCGATCGAGTGAAGCATGTGCGAGGGGACTGTACGCCATGGCCTTTCGGAGAGAAGTGCTCCGGGATCAATTGGCCGGTTAGCGTTCGGGCATGAACGAAGATGTGCGACTCACCGCCTGGGTACGCGGCCGAGTACAGCAAGTAGGGTTCCGCTGGTTCACCAGGGCAAACGCTTTGGAGATCGGTGGCCTCACCGGATTCGCCCTCAATCTCGACGACGGCAGGGTGCAGGTGGTCGCCGAGGGGCGGCGTGAGAATTGCCACCGTCTGCTGGATTGGCTGCGCTCGGACGACACACCCGGGCGCGTTGACGGAGTCACTGAGATCTGGGACACCCCGCGGGGCGGATACGAGGGGTTCGCGATCCGTTGATCCGGTACCCGGACAGGGTCGGGAGAAGTCTCGTGTTCGGGCTGTGTTCGAAGGGCGGCGTGGGGTGACGGCGAGGGGTGCCATTGTGCGTACACATGAAATGACCTGCGGAATGATCCGGTGGTTGCCAAGATTCGGTTGCCGTGCGAGGCTGCGGCGAGAAGGATGATCTCCTTGCCGCTGAGGGCCCCGCAGGAGAGTCGCGCCGCATGATCGTCAAGCCGCGCGCCCCCGGGACGCCCGTCTCTACAGTGTGTGATCGTGTTGACCGTCAAACTTTTTGGTGAGACGCTGAAAACCCCGCGCACCTTAGCTGTTCGGCAGAGCTGTTTGGCAGCAGAACAGCAGTGAACACAGAGCACTGCCGAGCACCGCGGGTGCGATTCCCTCACGACCCACACCGCATCGGTCGGTCACTCAGTGTGGAGGACCATCCTCATGGCAAAGGCGCTTCTCGGTTACGTCGGCGGTTCCGACCCGCGACTCCTCGCCGAGATGCGACGGCTTCAGCAGCGCGTCCAGGATCTTGAATCCGAGATCGTACGGATTCAGGACGAGAACGACGCGCTCAACGCCGCCGCTCAGCACCAGGAGTCGCTGCTCGACAGCATCGACATCGACGTACCTCAGGCGGAGCCGGCGCTGACCTGACCGATGGCCCCAGGGCCGGTCGGGCTGCACGCGTCAGCCGCACGGAATCGTCATCGTCGTATCGCCACCGGATCATTGAAGATCGAATGCGCTTGATCATCGACTGAGCCTGATCTGCGTCTTCGTCTGCCTGTCATTGATCCGGCATGCGCGTCTCCACGGAGGCGTCGGATCCGTCGGTACGGCAATGCACCAGAGAGCAATCACAAGATTTGTAGGGGACGCTTCGGCGTCCCTTCTTTCTTTTCCCCTCCGAACCGCGCCCGTCCCGCCCCGGACGTACACCCCTTCCCTTACCGTCTGATGTGCCCTGCACCTTCATCAGCGAAACCGAGAGCGAAAGGTAGAGTCCGGCGGCGTGCACCTCAAGTCCCTGACCCTGCGTGGTTTCAAATCGTTCGCCTCTGCCACGACCCTGCGGTTCGAACCCGGGATCACCTGTGTGGTCGGCCCCAATGGATCGGGCAAGTCCAATGTCGTGGACGCGCTCTCCTGGGTCATGGGGGAGCAGGGCGCCAAATCCCTGCGCGGCGGCAAGATGGAGGACGTGATCTTCGCAGGTACCACCGGGCGGCCTCCGCTCGGGAGGGCGGAGGTGTCGCTGACCATCGACAATTCCGATGGCGCACTGCCCATCGAGTACGCCGAAGTGACGATCACCCGGATCATGTTCCGCAATGGCGGCAGCGAATACCAGATCAATGGCGACACCTGCCGGCTGCTCGACATCCAGGAACTCCTCTCGGACTCCGGTATCGGCCGGGAGATGCATGTCATCGTCGGCCAGGGCCAGCTGGACTCCGTGCTCCACGCCGACCCGATGGGGCGCCGCGCGTTCATCGAGGAGGCCGCCGGCGTACTGAAGCACCGCAAGCGCAAGGAGAAGGCGCTGCGGAAGCTGGACGCGATGGGGGCGAACCTGGCCAGGGTCCAGGACCTCACCGACGAACTGCGGCGACAGCTGAAGCCGCTCGGCCGGCAGGCCGCGGTCGCGCGCCGGGCCGCCGTCATCCAGGCCGATCTGCGCGACGCCCGGCTGCGGCTGCTCGCCGACGACCTGGGCCGGCTGCACACAGCGCTGCGCGGTGAGATCGCCGACGAGGCGGCCCTGAAGCAGCGCCGGGAGGCGGCAGAGGCGGAGCTCAAGGCGGTACTGGGGCGCGAGGCGGAACTGGAGGACGAGGTACGGCGGCTGACGCCGCGGCTCCAGCGCGCCCAGCAGAACTGGTACGAGCTGTCGCAGCTGGCCGAACGCGTGCGCGGCACGATCTCGCTGGCCGACGCCCGGGTGAAGAGCGCCACCGCCGCGCCGGAGGAGGAGCGGCGCGGCCGCGACCCGCAGGACATGGAGCGCGAGGCCGCCCGGATCCGCGAGCAGGAGGCGGAGCTGACCGCGGCGCTGGAAGCCGCGGAACACGCCCTGGAGGACACCGCATCCCACCGGTCCGAGCTGGAAAGCGAGTTGGCGGCCGAGGAGCGCAGGCTGAAGGACGCGGCCCGCGCCCTCGCGGACCGGCGCGAAGGGCTCGCCCGGCTGAGCGGCCAGGTCAACGCGGCCCGCAGCCGTGCCGGTTCGGCGCAGGCGGAGATCGACCGGCTGGCCGCGTCGCGCGACGAGGCGCGGGAGCGGGCGGTCGCCGCACAGGAGGAGTACGAGGAGCTCAAGGCCGAGGTCGACGGCCTGGACGCCGGCGACGCCGAGCTCGGCGTGCGGCACGAGGCCGCCAGGAACGAGCTGAAGGAGGCGGAGGCCGCGCTCTCCGCCGCCCGCGAGGCCGCCACCGCCGCCGAACGCGAGCGCGCCGCGGTCGCGGCCCGCCATGACGCACTGGCCCTCGGGCTGCGCCGCAAGGACGGCACCGGGGTGCTGCTCGGTGCCCGGGACCGGCTGGCCGGCCTGCTCGGGCCGGCCGCGGAGCTGCTCACGGTGGCGCCGGGACACGAGGTCGCGGTGGCCGCCGCACTGGGCGCGGCGGCGGACGCGGTGGCGGTGACGGACCCGGCCACCGCGGCGGAGGCGATCCGGCTGCTGCGGAAACTGGACGCGGGACGGGCCGCGCTGCTGCTCGGAGGCGGACCAGGCGCCCTCCCCGGGGCGCCCGACGCGGTGGGGCACGTACCCGGTCAGGGTGCGGAGGCGGACACCGCGCCCCGGGGCGGCGTCGCCCACGTCCCCGCGCAGGAGGGCTCGGCCCTGCCGGCGCCGCAGGGGCCCGCCGGGACCGGGGCGGCGGCCGCCGACAGGCCGGTGGCCGTGGCTCTCGACGGCCGGGAAGCTCCCGCCGTCGCCGGTCTCGTCAGCGGTCCCGTCGAACTGATGGCCGCGGTGCGCAGGCTGGTGCGGGACATGGTGGTCGTCGGGACGCTGGAGGACGCCGAGGACCTGGTGGCCGCCCGCCCGGAGCTGACCGCGGTGACCGGCGAGGGCGACGTGCTCTCGGCGCACTTCGCGCACGGTGGTTCCGCCGGGGCGCCCAGTCTCCTCGAAGTCCAGGCGTCCGTGGACGAGGCGGCCGCCGAGCTGGCCGAACTGGCGGTGCGGTGCACGGAGTTGGCCGCGGCGCAGCGGCTCGCGGCGCAGCGTCGCGGCAGCGTCGCGGCCCTCGTCGAGGAGCTGGGGGAGCGGCGCCGGGCCGCCGAGCGGGAGAAGTCCGGGGTGGCCCAGCAGCTCGGGCGGCTGGCCGGCCAGGCGCGGGGCGCGGCCGGTGAGGCGGACCGGATGGCCGCCTCCGCGGCCCGCGCCCAGGAGGCGCTGGAGCGCGCGACCCAGGACGCGGAGGAGCTCGCCGAACGGCTGCTCGTCGCCGAGGAGGCCTCGGAGGACGGCGCGGACGAGGAGCCGGACACCGCCGTGCGCGACCGGCTCGCCGCCGACGGTGCCAACGCCCGCCAGACCGAGATGGAGGCCCGCCTCCAGGTCCGTACCCACGAGGAACGCGTCAAGGCGCTGGCCGGCCGCGCCGACTCCCTCGACCGCGGCGCCCGCGCCGAACGGGAGGCCAGGGCCCGCGTCGAGCAGCGCAGGGCCCGGCTGCGCCACGAGGCCGCGGTGGCCTCCGCCGTGGCGTCCGGTGCCCGTCAGCTGCTGGCCCACGTCGAGGTGTCCGTCGTACGGGCGGAGCGGGAACGGGCCGCCGCGGAGGCCTCGAAGGCCGAGCGGGAACAGGAACTGGCGGCCGAGCGCCTGCGGGGCCGCGAGCTCAAGGGCGAGCTCGACAAGCTGACGGACTCGGTCCACCGGGGAGAGGTGCTCGGCGCCGAGAAGCGGCTGCGGATAGAGCAGCTGGAGGCGAAGGCCCTGGAGGAGCTGGGCGTGGAACCGGCCGGTCTGGCCGCCGAGTACGGGCCCGATCAGCTCGTGCCGCCGTCCCCGGCCGCGGAGGGCGAGGAGCTGCCGGAGGATCCGGAGCATCCGCGCAACCAGCCGAAGCCGTTCGTCAGGGCCGAGCAGGAGAAGCGGCTGAAGTCGGCCGAACGGGCGTACCAGCAACTCGGGAAGGTGAATCCGCTCGCTCTCGAGGAGTTCTCCGCGCTGGAGGAGCGGCACAAGTTCCTCTCCGAGCAGCTTGAGGACCTGAAGAAGACCCGGGCCGATCTGATGCAGGTCATCAAGGAGGTCGACGAGCGCGTCGAGCAGGTCTTCACCGAGGCGTACCGGGACACCGCCCGCGAGTTCGAGGGCGTCTTCTCGCGCCTCTTCCCGGGCGGTGAGGGGCGGCTCGTCCTGACCGACCCGGACAACATGCTCACGACCGGTGTGGACGTCGAGGCCCGCCCACCGGGCAAGAAGGTGAAGCGGCTGTCCCTGCTGTCCGGCGGTGAACGGTCGCTCACAGCAGTGGCGTTGCTCGTCGCGATCTTCAAGGCCAGGCCGAGCCCGTTCTATGTCATGGACGAGGTCGAGGCGGCGCTCGACGACACCAACCTCCAGCGTCTGATCCGGATCATGGCGGAACTCCAGGAGAGCTCCCAGCTCATCGTGATCACGCACCAGAAGCGGACGATGGAGGTCGCCGACGCGCTCTACGGCGTCTCGATGCAGGGCGACGGGGTCTCGAAGGTCATCAGTCAGCGGCTGCGCTGAGCCCTTTCCGGATCGGCTCAACCTTCAGGACTTCAACGGGTCCGCTCGATACTCCGAGGTAAATGCCCGCAAGAAGCGCGGTGCTGACTTCGGAAATCGAAGAGATTTATCCGCTGTCACTGCTTTCGTCTTCAAGTGGTGGCAGTGGTGAACCTATGCGCCACTGGGAACAGCTCGCCCCCCCCACGCCTGCGCTCGCGGCCAGGTACCAGGAGTTCATGTGACCAGCACATCGCAGGGACCGGAGTCCGGAGCCAGAGCGGCCCACCCGGACCACCTCGGCCATGTCATCTTCATCACGGCAGCCGCTGCGATGGGCGGCTTCCTCTTCGGTTACGACAGCTCCGTGATCAACGGGGCCGTCGAGGCGATCCGCAGCCGGTACGGCATCGGCTCCGGCACGCTCGCCCAGGTCATCGCCATCGCCCTGATCGGCTGTGCGATCGGTGCGGCCACCGCGGGGCGTATCGCCGACCGCATCGGCCGCATCCGCTGCATGCAGATCGCCTCGGTCCTCTTCACCATCAGCGCCGTCGGTTCCGCGCTCCCCTTCGCCCTCTGGGACCTGGCGATCTGGCGCATCATCGGTGGCTTCGCCATCGGCATGGCCTCGGTGATCGGCCCCGCGTACATCGCCGAGGTCTCGCCGCCTGCCTACCGCGGCCGTCTCGGCTCCTTCCAGCAGGCGGCGATCGTCATCGGCATCGCCATCTCCCAGCTGGTCAACTACGGCATCCTGCAGATCGCCGACGGCGACCAGCGCGGCAAGATCGGCGGCCTCGAAGCCTGGCAGTGGATGCTCGGCGTGATGGTCGTGCCCGCCGTCCTGTACGGGCTGCTGTCCTTCGCCATCCCCGAGTCGCCGCGGTTCCTGATCTCGGTCGGCAGGAAGGACCGGGCCCGTCGGATCCTGTCGGAGGTCGAGGGCGACGATGTCGACCTCGACGCCCGGGTGGCCGAGATCGAGACCGCGATGCACCGCGAGCACAAGTCGACCTTCAAGGATCTGCTGGGCAGCCGCTTCGGCTTCCTGCCCATCGTCTGGGTCGGTATCGGACTGTCGGTCTTCCAGCAGCTCGTCGGCATCAACGTGGCGTTCTACTACTCCGCGACGCTGTGGCAGTCCGTCGGCATCGACCCGACCGCCTCGTTCTTCTACTCGTTCACCACCTCGATCATCAACATCATCGGTACCGTGATCGCGATGGTCCTGGTGGACCGGGTGGGACGTCGCCCGCTGGCCCTCGTCGGCTCCTGCGGTATGGCCGTCGCCCTCGCCTTCGAGGCATGGGCCTTCTCCGCCGCCCTGGTCAACGGCAAACTCCCCACCACCCAGGGCGTGGTCGCGCTCGTCGCGGCCCATGTGTTCGTGCTCTTCTTCGCCCTGTCGTGGGGTGTCATCGTCTGGGTCTTCCTCGGCGAGATGTTCCCGAACCGGATCCGCGCCGCCGCGCTCGGCGTCGCCGCGTCCGCACAGTGGATCGCCAACTGGGCGATCACCGCGAGCTTCCCGAGCCTCGCCGACTGGAACCTGTCGGGCACGTACATCATCTACGCCTGCTTCGCCACGCTCTCGATCCCCTTCGTCATCAAGTTCGTCAAGGAGACCAAGGGCAAGGCGCTGGAGGAGATGGGCTGATCCCCACCCCGTTGCCGACTCCGTTCAGCCGCCGGTCGCCTCGCAGAACAGCCGCAGGCTGCGCCACCCCTCCTCGACCGGCATCCCGCCGCACAGCGGATGCAGCACCAGGCTGTCCAGCTCCCGGCCCAGATCCGCGCACGCCTGAGGGGTGATGATCCGGTAGACGCCCTCGTCGCGCAGCTCCGCCACCGTCGTCGCCGCCGAACGGACGGCCGAGCGGATGTCCTTGGACTGCCAGGAGGCGTACGTGCGCGCCTCGTGCAGGAAGTGCTCCCCGTACTCGGCCCATGTCCGGTCCGGGTCCTCGGACACGTGCAGCAACGGCGTCTCGGCCGCGGGCATCATGCAGAAGCCCTCCGTGCCGTGCTCCGTGCGCTGCTCGTGGTAGTACGCCTCCAGCTCGGGCAGATGCGCGCTCGGGAACAGCGGCAGCCCCAGCCGGGCCGCCCGCCGCGCCGCCGCCCGCGAGCTGCCGCCCACCAGCAGCAGCGGGTGCGGCCGGGTGAAAGGACGCGGGGTGACCGTGACCGTGCGGCCGCGGAACTCGAACGGCTCCCCGGTCCACGCCAGCAGCAGCGTCTCCAGCAGCTCGTCCTGGAGCCGTCCGCGCCTGCCCCATTCGACGCCCGCCCGCTCGTACTCCTCGGGCCGATAGCCGATCCCCGCGACCGTGACCAGCCGGCCCGCGCTCAGCAGGTCGAGCACCGCGATGTCCTCCGCCAGCCGCAGCGGGTCGTGCAGCGGCCCGATGACCGCGGAGACCGTGACCGCGATCCGGCCGGTGGCGCCGAACACGGCACCGGCGAGGACGAAGGGGGAGGGCAGCCAGGAGTTGGCGGCGCCGTGGTGCTCCTCGGTCTGCACGGTGTCGACGCCGTGCTCGTCGGCGTACGCGGCCATGTCCAGGGCCGCGCGGTAGCGGGCCGAGAGCGAGGCGGGCGTGGCGGCTGGATCGACGAGGTTGAACCGGACGACTGTGAAGGCCATGGCACTGTCCCCTTCGCCGGGCGGGCTGGGCGAGGCCGGACAGTAGCTGACGTGGCGTCAGAAGTGTAGGGGTGTGCCGCGTGCGGGCCGCCGGAGATGGCCCGGCCCAGTTTGTTGCGCCCGGCCCACGTGGTGGCGAGCGGACCGCTGAACCATTCCGCGAGAACGTCACCGCGAGCAGATTCGGAAAGGAGACGAACAAATCGATGAAACGGTTCGCCGCCATCATCAGCGGCGCGCCCAGGATCAGGCTGATCGCGGCATTCACCGCGACCGCCCAGGCGAGCGGGCCGCGGAATCCCGGCGTCTGCGCGGTGAAACCCGCCGAATGCATCGGCATGGCATTGATCGGCACCGTGCCGAGCACGGCGACGAGCGGATGCGGCACCGGGATCCGGTCCGGCAGTAACGCGCCGACGAAGGAGACCGGATCCCGGGTGACGGCCAGTTCCGGTGTGCCGGCCGCCAGCGCCGCTCCCCTCGGCACCGTCGGCGGAATCACGATTCCCGCAGCGCCCGCGCCCGCGGCCCCGGGAGCGGACGGCCGGCCGCCACGAAGGCCGTCAGGGTCGCCGTGATCGCGACGGGGACCAGTTCGGCCGTTCCGCATGAGACGACGGGGACCGCGCAGGCGCCGCCCGTCCGCCGCCCGGCGGGGCGGCCATTCCTCGTTTGTCCCCGCACGTGACTGATACTGGGTGGGTTATGGAATTCGTCATCCTTGCTGTAGTCATCGCCCTGGTCGCGGTCGGCGTGATCAGCGGGCTCGTGGTCAGCAGCCGCAAGAAGAAGCAGCTGCCCCCGGCACCGTCGAGCACGCCGACCATCACTCCTCCCGCCGAGCCCCATGTCGGCGAGGAGGCCGAGACGCCGCGCGACGAATCGCGCCGCACCATCGAGGAGGTCGGGCTCCCGCCCGCCGAGACCGCCGACGAGCAGGCCCCGGAGGTCGTCGAGGCCCCCGCGCTCGACGTTCCCGAGCCCACGGCCGGCCGTCTCGTACGGCTCCGGGCCCGCCTCGCCCGCTCGCAGAACTCCCTCGGCAAGGGGCTGCTCACGCTCCTGTCCCGGGACAACCTCGACGAGGACACCTGGGAGGAGATCGAGGACACGCTCCTCACCGCCGACGTCGGCGTCGCCCCCACCCAGGAGCTGGTGGAACGGCTCCGGGAGCGCGTCCGGATCCTCGGCACCCGCACCCCCGAGGGGCTGCGCTCGCTCCTGCGCGAGGAACTGCTCACCCTGCTCGGCACCGACTTCGACCGTGCGGTCAAGACGGAGAGCGGCGTCGACACCCCGGGCGTCGTGATGGTCGTCGGTGTCAACGGCACCGGCAAGACCACCACCACCGGAAAGCTCGCCCGGGTGCTCGTGGCCGACGGCCGCAGCGTCGTGCTCGGCGCGGCCGACACCTTCCGGGCCGCCGCCGCCGATCAGCTCCAGACCTGGGGCGAGCGCGTCGGTGCCCGCACCGTGCGCGGCCCCGAGGGCGGCGACCCGGCGTCGATCGCCTTCGACGCGGTGAAGGAAGGCATCGCCGAGGGCGCCGACGTCGTACTGATCGACACGGCGGGCCGGCTGCACACCAAGACCGGTCTGATGGACGAGCTCGGCAAGGTCAAGCGGGTGGTCGAGAAGCACGGACCGCTCGACGAGATCCTGCTCGTCCTGGACGCCACCACCGGGCAGAACGGCCTGGTGCAGGCCCGCGTCTTCGCCGAGGTCGTCGACATCACCGGCATCGTCCTCACCAAGCTCGACGGCACCGCGAAGGGCGGCATCGTCATCGCCGTCCAGCGCGAGCTGGGCGTTCCGGTGAAGCTGATCGGGCTCGGAGAGGGGCCGGACGACCTGGCCCCGTTCGACCCGGAGGCGTTCGTGGACGCCCTGATCGGGGACTGACACCCGCAGGCAGAGAGAAGCCCGGCCGCATGACCCCATGCGGCCGGGCTCTTCGCTGAGCCGGGACGGACCGCTCCCGGGCGGCTCAGCCGCAGGGCGCCCAGCGGTGGCAGATGTACGCCAGCGTGCCCAGCAGCAGCTGTGCTTCCGGGGGCGCCGCCGCGGTGTCCAGGGCCGGTGACCGGAGCCAGCGGACCGGTCCGAGGCCGCCCTGGTCCGACGGCGGTGCGGTGATGTGGGAGCCGAGGCCCAGCGCCCGCAGATCCAGCCCCGCGTCGTCCCAGCCCATCCGGTACAGCAGCTGGGGGAGTCCGGCCGCGGCGCCCGGCGCCACGAAGAATTGCGCCCGGCCGGCCGGCGTCACCGCCACCGGGCCCAGCGGCAGCCCCATCCGCTCCATCCGTACCAGCGCCCGGCGCCCGGACTGTTCGGCGACATCGAGGACGTCGAAGCCGCGGCCCACCGGCAGCAGCATCGAGGCACCCGGCACCTCGGCCCAGGCGCGCGCCGCCGTCTCCAGCGTCGCCCCGGCGGGCACCTCCCGCGCGAAGTCCAGCGGATGCGCGCCGGGGGAGGGGCAGTCGGTCTCCCCGCAGGAGCAGTTGCCGTCCGCGGCCCGCGCACCCGGTGTGACGGCCCAGCCCCACAGCCCCGTGTACTCGGCCACCGCGGTGCCCTCGGCCGCACGGCCGCGGCGCCGTGAGCCGGATCGCAGTTCGCGGATGCCGCCGATCGTGAAGCCCATGCCCCCTCCAACGGGTCCAACTCGCCGGTGGTTACGGACCGGAGCCCACTCGTGACACTCCGCCGTTCCCTGCTGTTCCTGTTGTTCCTGCCGATCCGGCTGGACGTGGGGCGTGCACCGGGAGTGTCCGAATCGGTCCGCACGCCCCTGAATGCGCCTTTGTGCCCACCGCTGATCGTTCTCTGTCAAGTGAATCGCGCCCTGCCGTAGTGACGTTCATCCGAAGGGGTGGCGAATGGTGGCGTTTCCGCAATCACCCTCGTTGAGACAGTGATCGTAGGATTACCGTCGGTACGCGAACCATGGAAGTATGTGCTCCCATGGGTATGCCGGAGGCAACTCGATTTTCTGTTCGATGGTGTGCAACCTCCGTACGGACAGCATCGGTTCACGGCATTCTGAGTGGTTCGCGGCGGACAGTATTCGGCGGGATGGGGGCGTTCCAGTGAGTGGCAGCGGCGCAGGCGATTCGAATGCCGGTAAGCGTCCGAACGGGCAATTGGGATCATGGTTCGTGCGCAGCGGCTGGTCGAAGGGCGAGCTGGCCCGCCAGGTGAACCGCAGGGCACGCCAGATGGGCGCCCACCACATCAGCACCGACACCTCCCGGGTGCGGCGCTGGCTCGACGGCGAGCAGCCGCGCGAACCGATCCCGCGCATCCTGTCCGAGCTGTTCTCGGAACGCTTCGGTACCGTCGTCGCCGTCGAGGACCTGGGGTTACGCGCCGCGCATCAGGCCCCGTCGGTGGCCGGCGTCGATCTGCCCTGGGCCGGACCGCAGACCGTCGCCCTGCTCAGCGAGTTCTCCCGCAGCGACCTGATGCTCGCCCGCCGGGGCTTCCTCGGCAGCTCCCTCGCCCTCGCCGCCGGCCCCGCCCTCATCGAACCCATGCAGCGCTGGCTGGTGCCCGTCGCCGCCGCTGCGGCCCCGGAGCCGGACCCGGCCGCCGCCCGCCGCCCCTCCCGGCTCTCCGGCCCCGAGCTCGACCTGCTGGAATCCACCACCGCGATGTTCCGCCAGTGGGACGCGCAGTGCGGCGGCGGACTGCGCCGCAAGGCCGTCGTCGGCCAGCTCCACGAGGTCACCGACCTGCTCCAGGAGCCGCAGCCGGCCGCCACCGCCAAACGCCTGTTCCGCTGCGCCGCCGAACTGGCCGAGCTCGCGGGCTGGATGAGCTACGACGTGGGCCTCCAGCCCACCGCCCAGAAGTACTTCGTCCTCGCCCTGCACGCCTCCAAGGAGGCCGGCGACAAGCCGCTCGGCTCGTACGTGCTCTCCAGCATGAGCCGCCAGATGATCCACCTCGGCCGGCCCGACGACGCCCTCGAACTGATCCACCTCGCGCAGTACGGCAGCCGCGACTGCGCCACCGCGCGGACCCAGGCCATGCTGTATGCGATGGAGGCCCGCGCCTACGCCAACATGGGCCAGCCCAGCAAGTGCAAACGAGCCGTCCGGATGGCCGAGGACACCTTCCTCGACGCGGGCATCGACGGCGAGCCCGAACCCGACTGGATCCGGTTCTTCTCCGACGCCGAGCTGAACGGCGAGAACTCCCACTCCTACCGCGACCTGGCCTATGTGGCAGGCCGCAGCCCCACGTACGCCTCGCTCGCCGAACCCGTCATGCGCAAGGCGGTACAGCTGTTCGGCGAGGACGACGAGCACCAGCGGTCGTACGCCCTCAACCTGATCGGTCTCGCCACGGTCCATCTCCTCAAGCGCGAGCCCGAGGAGTCCACCGTGCTGGCCGAGAAGGCGCTGCGCGTCGCCAAGAAGGTCCGCTCCGAGCGCGTCAACACCCGGCTGCGCAAGACGGTCGACACCGCGGCCAGGGACTTCGGGGACATTCCCGAGGTCGCCCGGCTCACCGATCTCCTCACCGAACAACTGCCCGAGACCGCCGAAGCGGTCTGACGGCACCTCTGCCCCGGCCACGACGACCACCCCGCACAGACCGACTTCGGCTCCCCCGATTGCCAGGTCAGTGGGTGGTCGCCGTGGCCGGTTCGTGTGGTCGTTCCCGTACCGGAGCGTCGTAACCGCACCGTATGCGGCCACGGCCGCAGAGTAGGCCCGAGCGCGGATGCGGCACGGGCGGTTCATGGGGACGTAACACGTCGCTCCCCTTCGTCACTGGGGCGAAACACCGTGCGGCATCGGCGGAAACGGCGCTGGGCGAATCTCATGGCGCATAAGGACCGACCGGCACCTTTTCCCCAGTGGTCCCGCACGTGGTTGTGCCCCCACCGCCCGCACGCGGCCGCACCGACGACGAGGAGACGCCGATGCCCCCAGGCATCACGACGTTCGCAGCAGACGCCCCGACGCTGTCTGCCGCCAATACCGGATTCATGCTCATCTGCTCGGCCCTCGTGATGGTCATGACTCCGGCCCTGGCCTTCTTCTACGGAGGCATGGTCCGCGTCAAGAGCACCCTCAACATGCTGATGATGAGCTTCATCAGCCTCGGGATCGTCACGATCCTGTGGGTGCTGTACGGATTCAGCCTCGCCTTCGGCACCGACATCGGGTCCTTCATCGGCTGGAGCTCCGACTTCGCCGGCCTCAGCGGGATCGGCGTCACCCAGCTCTGGGACGGCTACACCATCCCGGTGTACGTCTTCGCCGTCTTCCAGCTGATGTTCGCGGTCCTCACCCCGGCCCTGATAAGCGGTGCCCTCGCGGACCGGGTCAAGTTCACCTCCTGGGCGCTCTTCATCACCCTCTGGGTCACCGTCGTCTACTTCCCGGTCGCGCACTGGGTCTGGGGCGCGGGCGGCTGGCTGTACGAGCTCGGTGTCATCGACTTCGCCGGCGGTACCGCCGTTCACATCAACGCCGGTGCCGCGGCCCTCGGCGTGATCCTCGTCATCGGCAAGCGGGTCGGCTTCAAGAAGGACCCGATGCGGCCGCACAGCCTGCCGCTCGTCATGCTCGGCGCCGGACTGCTCTGGTTCGGCTGGTTCGGGTTCAACGCCGGCTCGTGGCTCGGCAACGACGACGGCGTCGGCGCGGTCATGTTCGTCAACACCCAGGTCGCCACCGCCGCCGCGATGCTCGCCTGGCTCGGCTACGAGAAGCTCCGCCACGGCTCCTTCACCACCCTCGGCGCCGCCTCCGGCGCTGTCGCGGGCCTCGTCGCCATCACCCCGTCCGGCGGCGCCGTCAGCCCGCTCGGCGCCATCGCGGTCGGTGCCGTCGCCGGTGTCCTGTGCGCCATGGCCGTCGGGCTCAAGTACAAGTTCGGCTACGACGACTCCCTGGACGTCGTCGGCGTCCACCTCGTCGGCGGCATCGTCGGCTCCCTGCTCGTCGGCCTCTTCGCCACCGGCGGAGTCCAGTCCGACGCCAAGGGCCTCTTCTACGGCGGCGGACTCGAACAGCTCGGCAAGCAGGCCGTCGGCGTCTTCGCCGTCCTCGCGTACTCTCTGGTCGTCTCCGCGGTCCTCGCCCTCATCCTCGACCGGACGATCGGGATGCGGGTCGAGGAGGACGACGAGGTCTCCGGCATCGACCAGGTCGAGCACGCCGAGACCGCGTACGACTTCAGCGGCGCCGGCGGCGGTCTGTCCTCGCGCCCCACGCCTCCCGCCCCCGGCACCACGGCGGCCCCGACGAACAAGAAGGTGGACGCATGAAGCTCATCACCGCAGTCGTGAAGCCCCACCGGCTTGACGAGATCAAGGAGGCCCTCCAGGCCTTCGGCGTCCAGGGCCTCACCGTCACGGAAGCCAGCGGCTACGGGCGTCAGCGCGGCCACACCGAGGTCTACCGGGGCGCCGAGTACACCGTCGACCTCGTCCCGAAGATCCGCATCGAGGTCCTCGTCGAGGACGAGGACGCCGAACAGCTCATCGACGTCGTCGTCAAGGCCGCCCGGACCGGCAAGATCGGTGACGGCAAGGTCTGGAGCGTCCCGGTCGAGACCGCGGTCCGGGTCCGTACCGGCGAACGCGGCCCGGACGCACTCTGACCGGCGGTTCCGCACACGGAAAGGCAACTGGGTGACGAGCACCGAAGCGACCACCGAATCCGGGGAATCGGGACCCAGCGGCTATGCGGCGGCCCGGCTGAGCCTCCTCCAGGAGAAGGCGCGGTCCGGGCCGCCGCGCCGTGCGGCCCTCGCCTCGCTCACCGACGGCTGGCTGACCGCCCTCTTCGCCGCCGCGGCCGGACACGCCGGCGTCCGCGGCGCCGCCCTCGTGGCCGTCGGCGGCTACGGCCGCGGCGAACTCTCCCCGCGCAGCGACCTCGACCTGCTGCTCCTGCACGACGGCAGCGCCGACGCCGCAGCCGTCGCTGCCCTCGCCGACCGCATCTGGTACCCGGTCTGGGACCTCGGCCTCGCCCTCGACCACTCCGTGCGCACCCCCGCCGAAGCCCGCAGGACGGCGGGCGAGGACCTGAAGGTCCAGCTCGGCCTCCTCGACGCCCGGCCCGTCGCCGGGGACCTCGGCCTCGTCGCCTCGCTGCGCACCGCGGTCCTCGCCGACTGGCGCAACCAGGCCCCCAAGCGGCTGCCCGCGCTCGACGAGCTCTGCCGCGAGCGGGCCGAACGCCAGGGCGAGCTCCAGTTCCTCCTGGAACCCGACCTCAAGGAGGCCCGCGGCGGACTGCGCGACGCCACCGCCCTGCGCGCCGTCGCCGCCTCCTGGGTCGCCGACGCACCCCGCGAGGGCCTCGCCGAGGCCCGCCGCGTCCTGCTGGACGCCCGAGACGCCCTGCACCTCACGACCGGCCGCGCCACCGACCGCCTCGCCCTCCAGGAACAGGACCGGGTCGCCGCCGCCCTCGGCCTCCTCGACGCCGATGTGCTGCTGCGCCAGGTGTATGAGGCCGCCCGCACCGTCTCGTACGCCACCGACGTCACCTGGCGCGAGGTCAACCGGGTGCTGCGCGCCCGCTCGGTCCGCCCCCGGCTGCGCGCCATGCTGGGCGGCGGCAGGGCCGCGGCCGTCGACCGCAGCCCGCTCGCCGACGGCGTCGTCGAGGCCGACGGCGAGGTCGTCCTCGCCCGCACCGCCCGCCCCGAACGCGACCCGGTGCTCGTCCTGCGCGCTGCCGCCGCGGCCGCCCAGTCCGAACTGCCGCTCTCCCGCCACGTCGTACGCCACCTCGCCACCGCCGCCGCGCCGCTGCCGGTGCCGTGGCCCGCCGAGGCCCGGGAGGAGCTCGTCACCCTGCTCGGCGCGGGCGAGGCGACCGTCCCCGTCTGGGAGGCCCTCGAAGCGGAGGGGCTGATCACCCGCCTCCTGCCCGACTGGGAACGGGTCCACTGCCGGCCCCAGCGCAACCCCGTCCACACCTGGACCGTCGACCGCCACCTCGTCGAAGCCGCGGTCCGCGCCTCCTCCCTCACCCGCCGTGTCGGCCGCCCCGACCTGCTGCTCGTCGCCGCGCTGCTGCACGACATCGGCAAGGGCTGGCCCGGCGACCACTCCGTCGCCGGTGAGGTCATCGCCCGGGACATGGCCGCCCGGATCGGCTTCGACCCCCACGACGTGGGCGTCATCGCCACCCTCGTCCGCCACCATCTGCTGCTCATCGAGACCGCCACCCGCCGCGACCTCGACGACCCGGCGACCGTCCGCTCCGTCGCCACCGCCGTCGGCACCGCCTCCACGCTGGAGCTCCTGCACGCGCTCACCGAGGCCGACGCGCTCGCGACCGGGCCCGCCGCCTGGTCCACCTGGCGCGCCTCCCTCGTCACCGACCTGGTCAGACGCGTCGCGGCCGTCCTCGCCGGCGAGGAACCCGAGGAACCGGAGCCCGCCGCCCCCGGCGTCGAACACGAACGCCTCGCCATCGAGGCTCTGCGCACCGGTGAGCCGGTCCTCGCCCTGCACGCCCAGACCGAGACCCCGCACGAGGACGGCGCTCCCGAACCCGTCGGCGTCGAACTCCTCATCGCGCTCCCGGACCGGCCCGGAGTCCTGCCCGCCGCCGCCGGGGTCCTCGCCCTGCACCGCCTCACCGTCCGCGCCGCGGACCTGCGGGCCGTCGAGCTCCCCACCGAACTGGGCGACTTGGCCGACGTACTGCTGCTCAGCTGGCGGGTCGCCGCCGAGTACGGGGCGCTGCCCCAGGCCACCCGGCTGCGCGCCGATCTCGTACGCGCCCTGGACGGATCCCTGGACATCCGGTCCCGGCTGGCCGAGCGCGAGGCGGCCTACCCGCGCCGCCGCGGGGTGAAGGCCCCGCCGCCGAGGGTGACCGTCGCGCCGGCCGGCTCGCGGCTGGCCACGGTGATCGAGGTGCGCGCCCAGGACGCCCCGGGGCTGCTGCACCGGATCGGCCGGGCGTTGGAACAGAGCGCGGTACGGGTCCGCAGCGCGCACGTGTCGACGCTGGGGGCCAACGCGGTCGACGCCTTCTACGTCACGGATCCCGACGGCCGGCCGCTGCCCGCCGCCCGCGCCGCGGAACTGGCCCAGGAGGTCGAGAACGCGCTCGGCTGAGCCCCGTCACCACGTGAATCCGCCCCCGTGCGTCATGAGAACCGGGCGAGGGCTTTGCGTTCCCCGGCGTCCGGATACTCTGGGGAACGACTGACCCGACCCCGCCCCCGACCCTGAGGACCGACGAGCGCCGTGTTCGATACTCTCTCCGACCGCCTTGCCGCGACTTTCAAGAACCTCAGGGGCAAGGGCCGCTTGTCCGAGGCGGACATCGACGCCACGGCTCGCGAGATCCGTATCGCCCTGCTCGAGGCCGATGTCGCCCTGCCCGTCGTCCGGTCATTCATCGCCAACGTCAAGGAGCGGGCGCGCGGCGTCGAGGTCTCCCAGGCGCTGAACCCCGCCCAGCAGATGATCAAGATCGTCAACGAGGAGCTCGTCTCCATCCTCGGTGGCGAGACCCGGCGCCTGCGCTTCGCCAAGACCGCGCCCACCGTGATCATGCTCGCGGGTCTCCAGGGTGCGGGTAAGACGACCCTCGCCGGAAAGCTCGGCCTCTGGCTCAAGGGCCAGGGCCACTCCCCGCTGCTCGTGGCCTGTGACCTCCAGCGCCCCAACGCCGTCAACCAGCTGAGCGTCGTCGCCGACCGCGCCGGTGTCGCGGTGTACGCTCCCGAGCCGGGCAATGGCGTCGGTGACCCGGTCCAGGTCGCCAAGGACTCGATCGAGTACGCCAGGTCCAAGCAGTACGACGTGGTCGTCGTGGACACCGCCGGCCGCCTCGGTATCGACCAGGAGCTGATGCAGCAGGCCGCGGACATCCGCGACGCCGTCAGCCCCGACGAGATCCTCTTCGTCGTCGACGCGATGATCGGCCAGGACGCGGTCAACACCGCCGAGGCCTTCCGCGACGGCGTCGGCTTCGACGGTGTGGTGCTCTCCAAGCTCGACGGCGACGCCCGCGGTGGTGCGGCCCTGTCGATCGCCCACGTCACGGGCAAGCAGATCATCTTCGCGTCGAACGGCGAGAAGCTCGAGGACTTCGACGCCTTCCACCCGGACCGGATGGCCTCGCGCATTCTCGACATGGGTGACCTGCTCACCCTGATCGAGCAGGCGGAGAAGACCTTCAGCCAGGAAGAGGCCGCCAAAATGGCCTCCAAGCTGGCGTCCAGCAAGGGCAAGGACTTCACGCTCGACGACTTCCTCGCCCAGATGGAGCAGGTCCGCAAGATGGGCTCCATCTCCAAGCTGCTCGGGATGCTGCCCGGCATGGGGCAGATCAAGGACCAGATCAACAACATCGACGAGCGCGACGTGGACCGTACCGCCGCGATCATCAAGTCGATGACCCCGAAGGAGCGCGCCGAGCCGACGCTCATCAACGGCTCGCGCCGCGCCCGTATCGCCAAGGGCTCCGGCGTCGAGGTCAGCGCCGTGAAGAACCTGGTCGAGCGGTTCTTCGAGGCCCGCAAGATGATGTCGAAGATGGCGCAGGGCGGCGGCATGCCGGGGATGCCCGGGATGCCGGGCATGGGCGGCGGCCCCGGCCGGCAGAAGAAGCAGGTCAAGCAGGCCAAGGGCAAGCGCAAGAGCGGTAACCCGATGAAGCGCAAGGCCGAGGAGCAGGCCGAGGCCGCCCGTCGCGAGCAGGCGGCGCAGGGCGGCGCGCTCGGTCTGCCGGCCGGCCAGGAGGACAAGAACTTCGAGCTGCCGGACGAGTTCAAGAAGTTCATGGGCTGAGCAAGCCCGTGTCACGTCCCCGAGGGGGCGCCCGCTTCACGGCGGGCGCCCCCTCGGGCGTGTGCGGGGGAGCCGGGTTCCCTCCATGGGCCCAGCGGGGTGCCGCTCCGAGGGCTTCGTCCTCGTTTCTCCCTTAATGTCGGCTCAACGGCTGTCGGTAGAGGAGCGCGCGTGACCAGTCCGGTACCTCCCCGCGACCGCACCGACCAGCCCTGGCGCTCCGAGGGCGCACCACCGCCCCCGCCGCCCCGCCGGAAGATGCCGGGGGGCTGGGGCGGACTGCTGCTGACCGCGCTGGCCGTCTACCTGATCGCCAACCTGCTGCTCTCCTTCTTCAACGGCGAGGAGGAGCGGACGATCGCGTACACGGAGTTCAGCAAGCAGGTCACCGCGGGCAACGTGTCCAAGATCTACTCCAAGGGCGATGCCATCGAGGGGCAGCTCAAGAAGGAGGCGAAGGTCCCGGGCAAGGACGACAAGTACACCAAGTTCGTCACCCAGCGGCCCGCCTTCGCCGACGACAACCTCTGGGGCGAGCTGGTCAAGGACGACGTCACGGTCACGGCCGAACCGGTCGTCAAGGAGCGCAGCTTCCTGGCCAACCTGCTGATCTCGCTGGCACCGATGATGCTGCTCGTCCTGCTCTGGGTGTTCATCGCCCGGCGGATGTCGCGTGGCGGCATGGGCGGCGGGATGGGCGGCTTCGGCCGCAAGGCCCCGCCCAAGCCGGTCGAGCTGGAGGGCAGCCGGCGCACCACCTTCGAGGACGTGGCCGGCATCGACGAGGTCGAGGGCGAGCTCAACGACGTCGTGGACTTCCTGAAGAACCCGGACGCCTACCGGAAGATGGGCGCCAGGATGCCCGGGGGCGTCCTGCTGGCCGGTCCTCCCGGCACCGGCAAGACGCTGCTGGCACGGGCCGTCGCGGGGGAGGCGGGGGTGCCGTTCTTCTCGGCCTCGGCTTCCGAGTTCATCGAGATGATCGTCGGCGTCGGCGCCGGCCGGGTCCGGGAGCTCTTCGCCGAGGCGCGCAAGGTCGCCCCCGCCATCGTCTTCATCGACGAGATCGACACCATCGGACGGGTCCGCGGCGGCGGTTCGGGCATGGGTGGGCACGACGAGCGCGAGCAGACGCTCAACCAGATCCTCACCGAGATGGACGGCTTCTCGGGTTCGGAGGGCGTGGTCGTGCTCGCCGCCACCAACCGCGCCGACGTCCTCGACCCGGCGCTCACCCGGCCCGGCCGCTTCGACCGGATCGTCCAGGTCAGCCCGCCGGACAAGAACGGCCGGGAGGCGATCCTGGAGATCCACACCCGGCAGATCCCGATGGCCGACGACGTGGACCTGGGCCAGGTGGCCCGTACGACGCCCGGGATGACCGGCGCCGATCTGGCCAACCTCGCCAACGAGGCCGCGCTGCTCGCCGTCAAGCGGGGGCAGTCGGAGGTCAACGGGGCGGATCTCTCGGACGCCCTGGAGAAGGTCCAGCTCGGTGCGGAACGCTCGCTCGTCATGTCGGACGAGGAACGCCGCAGGACCGCGTACCACGAGAGCGGACACGCGCTGCTGGGGATGCTCCATCCCGGCGCCGACCCGGTCCGCAAGGTCACCATCGTGCCGCGCGGCCGGGCGCTCGGGGTCACGCTCTCGACGCCGGACGCCGACAAGTACGCGTACACCGAGGAGTATCTGCGCGGCCGGATCATCGGCGCGCTCGGCGGGATGGCGGCCGAGCAGGTGGTGTTCGGCGTCGTCACCACGGGCGCGGAGAGCGATCTGGAGCAGGTCACCGGCCTGGCCCGCGGCATGGTGGGCCGCTGGGGCATGAGCCACAAGGTCGGCCGGCTGACGGCGATCCCGGCCGATGCCCAGCAGGCGTACGGCCTCTCGGCCGCGCCCGCGACGCTGGACGCGGTGGACGGTGAGATGCGGCGCATCGTCGACGAGTGCTACGAGGAGGCGTGCCGGCTGCTGGGCAACAACCGGGACCGGCTGGACTCGCTGGCCGGCGCTCTGCTGGAGAACGAGACGCTGGACGAGGTGGCCGCGTACCGGGCCGCGGGGATCACCCGGCTGGCCAAGCCGTGACGGGGCCCGGCGGCCGGGGCCCGACCGCCTACGTCGTGCAGACGAGGTAGCGGAACACGTTGGGCATCCAGACGGTGCCGTCCCGGTGCCGGTGCGGGTGCAGGGCCTGGGCCACCTCTTTCTCCACCTGGGACCGGTCCGTCGCCCGTACCGCCGCGTCGAAGAGCCGTGTCGACAGCAGGCCCCGGACCGCGCTGTCCATGTCCGCGTAGCCGAACGGGCACGCCACCCGCCCGGAGCCGTCGGGCTTCAGCCCGGCCCGGAACGCCACGTCCTCCAGATCGTCGCGCTGCGCGCCCAGCCAGCCGCCCGCCCCGGGGGAACGCGTCCCCTCCGCGAGCCGGGCCGCCACCCGCAGTACCGCCGCCGTGGCGCACCGCTCGGGCGGGCCCCAGCCGGTCAGCACGACCGTGCTTCCCCGGTCCGCCAGCGGTACCGCCGAACCGAGCGCGCCCACCAGCTCCTCCGCGTCGTCGGCCGTGCAGCCGATCGGTGTGAACGCGGTGATCAGGTCGTACGGCTCGTGGCCGGTCGCCGCGGCCGGAACGCCGTCCAGGAGCCGCGGCCCGGCGGCCGGGGCCCCGGCGTCGCCCCCGGGGTCCGGCAGCAGCCGGGTCCGGGCGAGCGCGAGCCGTTCGGTGTCGGCGTCGACGCCGGTGACGCGTGCTCCGCGGCCGGCCGCGATCAGCAGCGCGAGCCCGGAGCCGCAGCCGAGCGAGAGCATCCGGGTGGCGGCCCCCACTTCCAGCCGCCGGTAGACCGCCTCGTACAGCGGCGCGAGCATCCGCTCCTGGATCTCGGCCCAGTCACGGGCGCGGGATCCGGTGTCCACCGAGGCGGACGACTCCGTGTACGCATGGTGCCGGACGAGCGTTGGTGTCATGGATGCGCCCCAATCCGCCGAGATGCCGGTGATGCCGGTCGGTCATGTCCGAGTGGACGGTTTCCCCGTGCCTGCGGCCGCGCTTTCCCCGTATGCCAGGGAACTGAGCATCCGCCGCCGCGTCCAGGGGTCTACGGGCCGTCGTTGCCTTTGGTGCCGTTCGCCGGTCCAGTCTCACCCGACACGCGGGACCGGGCATGTCGAGGGCTCGGGGACGGCGCCCGGGGCGTCCGGGGGAAGGGGCGGACGGGGCGGGCGGAGTCCCGGTACTGTCGGTTCCCGGCGTCCGCGCCCGTTGATCTTCCGGGCGCCCGGGGCGGTGCGGGTTCCAGGGGGCGTACGCGCGGTCCACGCGCTCGGGCGTACACGTCGCTACGTACCACCTTGGTGTGAGCTGTGAGACTTCTCCGCAGATCAGCGCACCCGCCCTCGTCAGGACGCATCAAGGGCAACTGACTGGTACGTGCAAATTATTTGGGATGGCCCGGAATCGGAACACCGGGGCACTCGCGCTCGTTGTCACGACGTGAGCACGACACCACCTGTACTTGCCGCAGAGCTGGCACAGGCGTGGGCCGACATTCAGCGGTACCACCCCGAGCTGCCCGATCTTGCCGCGCCCGAGTCCCTGATCGGAGAGTCCTCGTCCGCCTGTGGCGCCGAGCTCTCCTTCGAACGGCTGCTCCATGAGGCAGTCCATGGCATTGCCGCCGCCCGAGGTGTCCGTGACACCTCGCGCGCCGGCCGATACCACAACCGTCGATTCCTCGCGATCGCCGAGGAGCTGGGCCTCGACCATGCCGAGGAGCCCCACCCCAGCAGTGGCTTCTCGCTGGTCACGCTCAACCCCGAGGCCAAGCGCCGGTACCGGCCGACGACCGAACGGCTGCAGCGCGCCCTCAAGGCGCACACCGTGGCCACCGCCGCCGACACCAAGCGCTCCTTCCGCGGCCCGGCCGCCCGGCACGGCTCCTCCGGAGGGGGCGTGCGGGTCAAGGCCGTCTGCGACTGCGGTCGCAACGTGCGCGTCGTCCCCTCGGTCCTCGCACAGGCCCCGATCGTCTGCGGCGGCTGCGGAAAGCCGTTCCGGATCCCGGAGGCAGTGGTCGCGGTGGGGTGAGCCGATGTGGTGTGGCACAATGGCTAGCTGTACTCGACAGTCGCACAGGACCCCTCTCTCCTCCGGCTGACGCGTCCATCGGGCACTCGAGTACCGCAACCCCACGTGGCATCTTCGTTGTGCCCAACCACGTCATAGACCAGGAGACACCACTTCCGTGGCAGTCAAGATCAAGCTGAAGCGTCTGGGCAAGATCCGTTCGCCTCACTACCGCATCGTCGTCGCCGACTCCCGTACCCGCCGTGATGGCCGGGCCATCGAGGAGATCGGCCTGTACCACCCGGTGCAGAACCCTTCGCGCATCGAGGTCAACGCAGAGCGCGCGCAGTACTGGCTGTCCGTCGGCGCCCAGCCGACCGAGCCGGTTCTCGCGATCCTGAAGCTCACCGGTGACTGGCAGGCCCACAAGGGTCTCCCGGCCCCCGCGCCGCTTCTGCAGCCGGAGCCCAAGGCTGACAAGCGCGCCCTGTTCGAGGCCCTGACCAAGGACACCGCCGAGGAGTCCAAGGGCGAGGCCATCACGCAGAAGGCGAAGAAGGCCGACAAGAAGGCGGACGAGGCTGCTGACGCAGCCGCGCCCGCCGAGTCGACCGAGGCCTGAGCATGCTCGAGGAGGCTCTCGAGCACCTCGTGAAAGGCATCGTCGACAACCCCGAGGACGTGCAGGTGGCCTCGCGCGACCTGCGTCGCGGCCGTGTGCTCGAGGTCCGGGTCCACCCCGATGACCTCGGTAAGGTGATCGGCCGCAACGGCCGCACCGCACGCGCGTTGCGTACCGTCGTCGGCGCCATCGGCGGCCGTGGTATCCGCGTCGACCTCGTCGATGTGGATCAGGTTCGCTGACAGAGTTGAACACCGGCACGGGCCGGGGAGGGCCAAGCGCCCGCCCCGGCCCGTCGTCGTACGACAGGAGAGACACAAGGTGCAGTTGGTAGTCGCGCGGATCGGTCGCGCCCACGGCATCAAGGGCGAGGTCACCGTCGAGGTACGCACGGACGAGCCGGAGATCCGGCTCGGACCCGGTGCGGTACTGGCCACCGAGCCGGCCTCGACAGGACCGCTGACGATCGAGACCGGCCGGGTGCACAGCGGCCGGCTGCTGCTGCGTTTCGAGGGCGTACGGGACCGCACGGGCGCCGAGGCGCTGCGCAATACGCTGCTGATCGCCGACGTCGACCCGGAGGAGCTCCCGGAGGACCCCGAGGAGTTCTACGACCATCAGCTGATGGACCTGGACGTGGTTCTCGCCGACGGCACCGAGATCGGCCGGATCACCGAGATCACGCACCTGCCGTCGCAGGACCTCTTCATCGTGGAGCGTCCCGACGGCACCGAGGTGATGATCCCGTTCGTCGAGGAGATCGTCTCCGAGATCGACCTGGAGGAGCAGCGCGCGGTGATCACTCCGCCGCCGGGCCTGATCGACGAGAGCGAGGCCGTCGTGGTCTCCACGCGCGATGAGGAGTCCGAGGCCGCCGGTGCGCAGCCCGCCGGGTCCGGTGCCGATGGGACCGGCCCTGTTGAGCCCGGTCCTGCCCGCCCCGGGGAAGACGACTGATGCGCCTCGACGTCGTCACGATCTTCCCCGAGTACCTCGAACCGCTGAACGTCTCGCTCGTCGGCAAGGCCCGCGCCCGCGGACGCCTCGACGTGCACGTGCACGATCTGCGGGAGTGGACGTACGACCGCCACAACACGGTCGACGACACCCCCTACGGCGGCGGTCCCGGCATGGTCATGAAGACCGAGCCGTGGGGCGACGCCCTGGACGAGACCCTGGCCGACGGCTACGGGAGCGGTGCCCACTCACCGGTGCTCGTGGTGCCCACACCGAGCGGCCGGCCGTTCACCCAGGAACTCGCCGTCGAGCTCTCCGAGCGGCCCTGGCTGATCTTCGCCCCGGCCCGTTACGAGGGCATCGACCGGCGGGTGACCGAGGAGTACGCCACCCGGATGCCGGTCGTCGAGGTGTCCATCGGCGACTACGTGCTGGCAGGCGGGGAAGCCGCGGTGCTGGTGATCACGGAGGCGGTGGCCCGGCTGCTGCCCGGCGTGCTCGGCAACGCCGAATCGCACCGGGACGACTCCTTCGCCCCCGGCGCGATGGCCGATCTGCTGGAGGGGCCCGTCTACACCAAGCCGCCCGAGTGGCGCGGCCGGGGGATCCCGGACGTGCTGCTCAGCGGCCACCACGGCCGGATCGCGCGCTGGCGCCGGGACGAGGCCTTCCGCCGCACCGCGCTCAACAGGCCCGATCTGATCGAGCGTTGCGAGGCGGCGGGCTTCGACAAGAAGGACCGGGAGATGCTCTCGATCCTGGGCTGGTCACCCGAGCCCGGCGGCCGATTTTGGCGCAGGCCCGACGCCGTGGAACAATAGGCCGCTGCTGTACGTCCGACGTGCGCCCCTGCCACAGGGGGAAAGCGGCCGTTGTGATCCCCGCACATGTGGGGAAGGTCCCGACGCCCGCCCGACGCGATCAGCACTCCGAACTCATCACTCTCCCGCCGATGACCTGTGGCATGGGCGAAGAAAGCAGACAACATGGCTTCCCTGCTCGATGGCGTCAATGCCGCCTCGCTGCGCACCGACGTCCCGGCGTTCCGCCCCGGTGACACCGTCAACGTTCACGTGCGCGTGATCGAGGGCAACCGTTCCCGTATCCAGCAGTTCAAGGGCATCGTCATCCGCCGCCAGGGCGCGGGCGTCGGCGAGACCTTCACGGTCCGCAAGGTCTCCTTCAGCGTCGGCGTCGAGCGCACCTTCCCGGTGCACAGCCCGATCTTCGAGAAGATCGAGCTCGTCACCCGCGGTGACGTCCGTCGCGCCAAGCTGTACTTCCTCCGTGAGCTGCGCGGCAAGGCCGCGAAGATCAAGGAGAAGCGCGACCGCTGAGCTGGCTCCCAGGTCCACAGCACGGCCGGATAAGCTCTGGCCCCGATGGACACGGAAGCAAGAACCACGGAGCGCGACCGCTCCTCCGCAGCCCCTTCGGGGCCGGGGGAGAGGTCGCGCTTTTCGCGTATCCCGCACCGTTTCGCCGCCTCGATGTCATGGCGGCGCACCCTCGCGCTCGGTGCCGTCTGCTCGGTCTTCGTACTGCTCTTCAGCGCCTTCGTGGTGCAGCCCTTCCTGATCCCCAGCAGCTCGATGGAGTCCACGCTGCGGGTCGGGGACCGGGTGCTGGTCAACAAGCTGGCGTACCGTTTCGGCTCCGAACCGGGGCGCGGGGACGTGGTGGTCTTCGACGGCACCGGCTCCTTCGTGCAGGAGGTGCCACGGCAGAACCCCGTCACCGGACTGCTGCACGGCGCGGCGGCTTCCCTGGGGCTCGTGGAGCCCGCCGAGACCGATTTCGTGAAGCGGGTGGTGGGTGTGGGGGGCGACCGGGTGGTCTGCTGCGACAAGCGGGGGAGGGTCGAGGTGAACGGCCGGCCGTTGGACGAGGACTACCTGTACGCGGGTGACGCGCCGTCCCGCGCCCCGTTCGACATCGTCGTGCCGGACGGCACGCTCTGGATGATGGGCGATCACCGCAGCCGCTCCCGGGACTCCCGTGACCACCTGGGCGAACCGGGGGGCGGCATGGTGCCCGTCGACAGGGTGATCGGCAGGGTCGACTGGATCGGCTGGCCGCTGGGGCGGCTGGGCTCCCTTCCGGGGACAGTGGCCTTCGGCGGGGTACCCGCCCCGGGCGCGACGCATGGGTAACCGCGGGCGGGCACCTGACGCCGCCGATCCCGGGGTACCGGCGCCCACCGGCGGCGGGCCGAGGGCCGCCCGCTCACTGCCCACCCGGGCGGAGCGGCGCAGACTGGCACGCAAGGTGAAGCGGAAGCGGCGCAGATCGGCCGTGAAGGAGATACCCCTCCTCATCACCGTCGCGCTGGTGATCGCGCTGGTCCTCAAGACGTTCCTGGTGCAGGCCTTCGTGATCCCGTCCGGATCCATGGAGCAGACCATCCGGATCGGCGACCGGGTCCTCGTGGACAAACTGACTCCGTGGTTCGGGTCCCGGCCGCAGCGTGGCGACGTGGTCGTGTTCAAGAACCCCTCCGACTGGCCGCCGCCGAATCCGGTGACGGCCGAGGAGCCTCCGGTCGTCATCAAACAGGTGAAGCAGGCGCTGACCTTTATCGGCCTGTTGCCGTCCGATGACGAGCAGGACCTGATCAAGCGGGTGGTCGCCGTCGGTGGCGACACGGTGAAGTGCTGCGACAAGGGTGGCCGGCTCATGGTCAACGGCCAGGCGGTCGACGAGCCCTATCTCTTTCCCGGCAATCCCCCCTCCACGATCAAATTCGAGGTAAAGGTTCCAGCCGGACGAATCTTCGTGATGGGTGACCATCGCTCCAATTCCGCCGATTCACGCTTCCATCTGGACAAGACGGCCGACGGGACGGTTTCCGAGGATGCCGTAGTGGGACGGGCCGTGGTGATCGCCTGGCCCTTCGGGCACTGGGGGAAGCTGGAGCAGCGTTCGGTGTTCTCCTCGGTACCGGACGCGCGCGCCGGGACGGCGGCTGCCCCCGGACCGTCGAATAGTGTGTCCGAGGATCCCAACGGAATGATCCGGCTCCCGACCCCTGCGGAACTCCCGCTCGTTATGGGAGTGGTTGGCCTGCACCGGCTAGGGCGCAGGCGGTGGCACGGAATAAGGAGCAGATGTGGGGGATTTGGCGGTGGGCGCACGATCCGGACACGACGGACCCGAGGACCGGCCGGACACTCCGGAGAACACCGAGTCGGACGGGACGACGGCGGACCGGCCGGAGAGTGACGGCGACTCCCCGAGCGGCGGCAGTACCGCCCGCAAGAAGCCCCGCTCCTTCTGGAAGGAGCTGCCCCTCCTCATCGGTATCGCGTTGGTTCTGGCGCTGCTGATCAAGACGTTTCTGGTGCAGGCGTTCTCCATTCCCTCGGATTCGATGCAGAACACCCTTCAGCGGGGTGACCGGGTGCTGGTCGACAAGCTGACCCCGTGGTTCGGCTCGGAGCCGGAGCGCGGCGAGGTCGTCGTCTTCCACGACCCGGGCGGCTGGCTGGAGAACACCCCGGCAGCCAACCCGAACGCGGTGCAGAAGTTCCTGAGCTTCATCGGGCTGATGCCGTCGGCCGAGGAGAAGGACCTGATCAAGCGGGTCATCGCGATCGGTGGTGACACGGTGGAGTGCAAGACGAACGGCCCGGTCACGGTCAACGGCAAGGCGCTGGACGACAAGTCCTTCATCTTCAAGGGGAACTCCGCCTGCAACGACGAGCCGTTCGGCCCGGTCAAGGTGCCCAAGGGCCGTATCTGGGTGATGGGAGACCACCGCCAGAACTCCCTCGACTCCCGCTACCACCAGGAGCTGCCGGGTGGCGGCACCGTCTCCACGAAGGAGGTGGTGGGCCGGGCCATCGTGGTCGCGTGGCCGATCAACCGCTGGGCGACCCTGCCCATCCCGAAGACCTTCGACCAGCCTGGCCTGAACGCTGCGGCCGCGATGGCGCCCGGTGCGATCGGCATCGCGGGTGCCGTGCCCATCGTGCTCTGGCGCAGGCGGAGCAGGGCCGTGCCGGCGCGGCAGCGGTAGGAGTACGGAGTCGCCCCGGGTGGGTGCCCCGTCCCCTCCGTCGCGGGCCGGCCGTCCCCTCCGCCTCCACCGGCCGGGAGGGGGCAGTAGCCCCGGGGAACCCCCGCTCGTTGTACAGGGGGCGGGTTTGTGATCGGCAGGCCCGGTGGGCAGTCGTTGGCGCAGAGTGAGGAATGAATGTGAGCGACGTGGCAGGCGAAGCACGAGCTGGACACGGACAGTCCACGGAGAGGCTCTCGCAGCCCGCCGACTCCGCCTTCGACCCTGTGGGAAGCCCAGGGCATCCGGAGGAGCCGGAGAGCGCGCCCACCTCGGACCGGCGAGGAAAGCCGGTCAAGAAGCCCCGTCCTCTCTGGAAGGAGCTGCCCCTCCTCATCGGTATCGCGTTGGTTCTGGCGCTGCTGATCAAGACGTTTCTGGTGCAGGCGTTCTCCATTCCCTCGGATTCGATGCAGAACACCCTTCAGCGGGGTGACCGGGTGCTGGTCGACAAGCTGACCCCGTGGTTCGGCTCGGAGCCGGAGCGCGGCGAGGTCGTCGTCTTCCACGACCCGAGTGGCTGGCTGGACGGGGAGCCGACCCCTGAGCCGAACGCGGTGCAGACGTTCCTCAGCTTCATCGGGCTGATGCCGTCCTCGCAGGAGAAGGACCTGATCAAGCGGACGATCGCGGTCGGCGGTGACACCGTGTCGTGCAAGAAGGGCGGTCCCGTCGAGGTCAACGGGAAGGCGCTCGACGAGCCGTACATCTTCCCCGGTGGCACGCCGTGCGACGACATGCCCTTCGGGCCGTTCAAGGTGCCCGACGGCAAGATCTGGGTGATGGGCGACCACCGGCAGGACTCCTCCGACTCGCGCTATCACACCAGCGACGTGAACAAGGGCTTCGTTCCGGTGGACGACGTGGTGGGCCGGGCCGTGGTGGTGGCCTGGCCGCTCAACCGCTGGGCGACCCTGCCCGTCCCGGACACCTTCGACCAGCCGGGCATGAGCGCCGCGGCCGCGATGGCGCCCGGCGCGCTCGGTATCGCCGGTGCCCTGCCGATCGTGATCCGGCGCAGGCGGAGGCTGACCGGCGAGCGTACCGCCGGGTAGGGTGCCGACTCGGATCAGCGATTGTCGATCTCCGATGGGGGACGCTGGGATGAGTGGTACAGGACGTACGGATGACGGCCGCGGCCGGCTCGGCAGCATGCTGTCGGGGCTGGCGGTGGCCGTCGGCTGTGTGCTCTTCCTCGGCGGGTTCGCCTGGGCGGCCGTGGAGTACCGGCCGTACACGGTGCCGACCGAGTCGATGACCCCGACGGTGAACGCGGGCGACCGGGTTCTCGCGCAACGGGTGGACGGCAGCGAGGTGCGCCGCGGCGATGTGGTGGTGTTCACCGATCCGGCGTGGGGCGATATGCCGATGGTGAAGCGGGTCGTCGGGATCGGTGGCGACAAGGTCGCCTGCTGCGAGAAGGACGGCCGGCTCACGGTCAACGGCATACCCGTTGAGGAACCGTATCTGCAGACGGCGGACCCCGCCTCGGGGAACGACTTCACGGCCGAGGTGCCCAAGGGCCGGCTCTTCCTCCTGGGCGACGACCGCCGGGTCTCGCTGGACTCCCGGGTCCATCTGGAGGACGGCGGACAGGGCTCGGTGCCCCGCAGCGCCGTGACGGCCCGGGTGGACGCCGTCGCCTGGCCGCTGGGCAGCATGATCGGACGGCCGCAGGCCTTCGCCGCGCTGCCGGGCGGGGTGTCGTCGGCGGGGCCGCTCAAGCTTCAGCTCGGGGCCATGGCCGGTGGCGTGGTACTGATCCTGGCCGGTGCCGTGTACGGCCCGGTCGCCGCCCGGTCGAAGCGGAAGAAGCAGGGGAAGGCGGCTGTCGGTGTCCACTGAGAAGCGCAAGGTCTCCCGCCTGGTACTCCTCGATCCGGACGACCGCATTCTGCTGATGCACGGGTTCGAACCGGAGGACCCGGCGAGCACCTGGTGGTTCACCCCCGGCGGAGGGCTGGAGGGTGACGAGACCCGGGAGCGGGCCGCGCTGCGCGAACTGGCCGAGGAGACCGGGATCCGGGATGTCGAGCTGGGCCCGCTCCTCTGGAAGCGGCTGTGCTCCTTCCCCTTCGACGGCCGGCGCTGGGAGCAGGACGAGTGGTACTTCCTCGCCCGCACCACGCAGACCCTGACGGACACCAGCGGGCAGACCGGGCTGGAACGGCGCAGTGTCGCGGGTCTGAGGTGGTGGACCTCCGCCGAACTGTCGGCGACGCGTGAGACGGTGTACCCGACCAGACTCGCCGGGCTGCTGCGCACGCTGCTCGACGAGGGTCCCCCGCGTACGCCGTTGGTTCTTGCTCCCGAAATCGCCTGAGCGTCCGGGGCGCCGGGGCCTGGCGCACAATGGGGGAACGCACGGCTGAAGGGGAACATGTCAATGAGCGCCGAGGACCTCGAGAAGTACGAGACCGAGATGGAGCTGAAGCTCTACCGGGAGTACCGCGATGTCGTCGGTCTGTTCAAATATGTGATCGAGACCGAACGGCGCTTCTACCTCACCAACGACTACGAGATGCAGGTGCACTCGGTCCAGGGTGAGGTGTTTTTCGAGGTGTCCATGGCGGATGCCTGGGTCTGGGACATGTACCGGCCCGCACGGTTCGTCAAGCAGGTCCGGGTGCTGACGTTCAAGGACGTCAACATCGAGGAGCTCAACAAGAGCGATCTCGAACTTCCGGGTGGCTGAGTTGTCCACATCCGCCGGCTTGTCCACCAAGATCCACTAGCGGCGGGCGAACGCGTCAGAGTCGGTGCCGGAGGTGGTGCCGATATGAACGCACGGGGGGCACTCGGGCGGTACGGCGAGGATCTGGCGGCGCGGCTGCTGACCGATGCCGGCATGTCCGTACTGGAGCGGAACTGGCGCTGTCGCACCGGCGAGATCGACATTGTCGCGCTGGACGGCGACGCGCTTGTCATCTGTGAGGTGAAGACGCGCAGGGCGGGTGACTTCGAGCACCCGATGGCCGCCGTCACACCGGCCAAGGCGGACCGCCTGCGCCGGCTGGCCGAACTCTGGCTGGACCGGCACGGCGGACCGCCGCCCGGCGGGGTGCGGATCGACCTGGTCGGCGTGGTGCTGCCCAGGCGCGGTGCGCCGTTGGCCGAGCATGCGCGGGGGGTGGCCTGATGGGGTTCGCGCGGGCCTGCTCGGTGGCCCTGGTCGGCGTCGAGGGCGTGGTGGTGGAGGTCCAGGCGGACCTGGAGGCGGGAGTGGCGGCCTTCACTCTGGTGGGGCTGCCGGACAAGAGCCTGGTGGAGAGCCGCGACCGGGTCAGGGCGGCCGTGGTCAATTCCGGCGCGGAGTGGCCGCAGAAGAAGCTCACGGTGGGTCTTTCCCCGGCCTCGGTCCCCAAGGGCGGTTCGGGTTTCGATCTCGCTGTGGCGTGTGCGGTGCTCGGCGCGGCCGAGCGGATCGATCCCGCTTCGATCGCCGATGTCGTGATGATCGGGGAGCTGGGACTCGACGGCCGGGTGCGGCCGGTGCGCGGGGTACTGCCCGCCGTTCTGGCCGCGGCGGAGGCCGGGTACCGGCAGGTGGTCGTCCCCGAACAGACGGCGGGCGAGGCCGCGCTGGTACCTGGGGTCTCGGTGCTCGGGGTGCGGAGCCTGCGGCAGCTGATCGCCGTGCTCTGCGACGAACCGGTGCCCGAGGAACAGGAGCCCCACGACCAGGGTCGTCCCGACACCATGCTGGCCGGTCTCATGGTGCCCGGTGCAGGTATGGGCACCGGTATCGCCAGGGGCTCGGCGCAGGGCGAGGGACACCGGCCGGACCTGGCGGACGTCGCGGGCCAGGAGCGGCCGCGCAAGGCCCTGGAAGTCGCGGCGGCGGGCGGCCACCACCTCCTGCTGTCCGGACCGCCGGGCGCCGGCAAGACCATGCTCGCCGAACGGCTGCCCGCGATCCTGCCGCCCCTGACCAGGCAGGAATCCCTTGAGGTGACCGCGGTGCACTCGGTGGCGGGCATCCTGCCGCCGGGCGAACCCCTGGTCTCCCGGGCGCCGTACTGCGCACCGCACCACTCGGCGACCATGCAGTCGCTGGTCGGCGGGGGCAACGGGCTGCCGAGGCCCGGCGCGGTGTCGCTGGCCCATCGCGGCATCCTCTTCCTGGACGAGGCGCCGGAATTCTCCGTACGGGCGCTGGACGCGCTGCGTCAGCCGCTGGAGTCGGGGCACGTGGTGGTGGCCCGCAGTGCCGGGGTGGTGCGGCTGCCCGCCCGCTTCCTGATGGTGCTGGCCGCCAACCCGTGCCCGTGCGGGCGGCACACCCTGAGCGGGGCCGGCTGCGAATGCCCTCCCGCGTCGGTCAGGCGCTACCAGGCCCGGCTTTCCGGGCCGTTGCTCGACCGGGTGGATCTGCGGGTGGCCGTCGACCCCGTCAAGCGCGCGGACCTGATGGGGCAGGGCGGCCGGGGCGAGTCGACCGCGACGGTCGCCGCCCGCGTGCGGGAGGCGCGGGTGCGGGCGGCGGAGCGGCTGGCCGGTACCCCCTGGACCACCAACAGCGAGGTGCCCGGACACGAACTGAGGACCCGGCTGGTCGCGGCGCCGGGGGCGCTGGTGGCGGCCGAGCGGGACATGGAGCGGGGCCTGCTCACCGCGCGCGGCCTGGACCGGGTCCTGCGGGTGGCGTGGACCGTCGCGGATCTGCGGGGCGCCGGCCGGCCGGACGCCTCGGACATCGCGGTGGCGCTGGAACTGCGGACCGGGATTCCGCGAGGGGCCCCGATGACGGCGGGGGCGGCATGACGGGGCAGGCGGCCGGGGGGAGCGGCCGGGAGCCGGGCGCCGGGTGCGGCCCGCCGGCCGAGGGGCCCATGCGCATGCGGGTGCCGGGAACGGGCGAGGGGGAGCGGCCGGCGCGGGCTTCCGGTGGAGTGGGCGAGGGGGAGCGGGAGGGGCGGGCCACCGGTGGGGTGAGTGACGGGGAGCGGCTGGCGCGGGTCGCGCTGTCCCGGGTCCTGGAGCCGGGGGACGAACGGGGCGGCCGCTGGCTGCGGGAGTGCGGCGCCGGGGAACTGCTGCGGCGGATCACGGCCCGGGACGGATCGGCCGAGCAGCTGAGCGGCATGACGGCGAGGCGTCTGGCCGGCTATCGGCTGCGGGCGGAGGCGGCCGACCCCGGGCGGGACCTGGCGGCGGTGGCGGCGGTCGGCGGGCGCTTCGTCTGTCCGGGCGACCGCGAGTGGCCGAGCCAGCTGGACGACCTGGGCGACACCCGGCCCACCGGGCTCTGGGTGCGGGGGAGGCCCGATCTGCGGCTCTGGGCGCTGCGTTCGGTCGCGGTGGTCGGCGCCCGCGCCTGCACTCCGTACGGGGCCCACATGGCGACGACACTCGGCGCCGGACTCGCGGAGCTGGGGTGGGTGGTCGTCTCGGGCGCGGCGTTCGGGGTGGACGGGGCCGCTCACCGGGGCGCCCTCGCCGCCGGTGGGGCGACGGCGGCGGTGCTGGCCTGCGGGGTGGACGTCGCGTACCCCCGCGGCCATGCCGAACTGATCGGACGCGTGGCCGGACAGGGGCTCGTCATCGGTGAACTCCCGCCGGCCGAACACCCCACCCGAAGCCGGTTCATCCTCCGGAACAGGGTGATCGCCGCGTTGACGCGAGGAACCGTCGTGGTCGAGGCGGAATACCGCAGCGGTTCTCTGGTCACGGCGCGCTGCGCCCAGCGGCTCGGCCGCTTCGCCATGGGCGTTCCGGGGCCTGCCACCAGCGGTCTGTCGGCAGGCGTCCACGAACTCCTGCGGGGAGAGGGAGTGCTGGTGACCGATGCGGCGGAAGTCGCCGAACTGGTGGGTGACATGGGGGAGCTCGCCCCGCCCCGGCGCGGTCCGGTGCTTCCACGAGACCTTCTGGACGCCGGCTGCACCCGGGTTCTCGACGCGCTGCCGGCCTGCGGCGCCGCCGACGCACGCGAGGTGGCCCGCACCGCCGGAACGGGCGCCGACGAGGCGCTCGCCAAGCTGTACGAACTGCACTCACTGGGGTTCGTCGAACGTCGTGGCGATGGATGGCAGTTGACGCGACGGCCGATTTGCAATGACGACGCGCGGCGAGGCGGTACTTGACCTGGGGCATTCGGGTGAAAAGGTGATGCCGATGACCTCGGCGGATCGTTCGGCAACGCCTCCGGGGCCGGCGCGCGACGCGTCGGCCCCGGAGGCCGGCCATGTCCTCGTCCGCATGCGCGGTCATGTCCGTCGCCGCGTCCGGTGTCGTGTCCGTTCTCCCGGAAGCACACAGCACCGATCCCATATCCTGCGCGCACCGCGACACTTCAGTCACGCTACGCTCACAAGAATCCCGCTCCAGACGTAAATCTCCCAGCACTTCACAGCAGAACGGCTCAAGGCACCACATGCCCCAGCACACCTCCGGGTCTGACCGAGCGGCAGTACCACCGGCTGCGCGTGGCACTGTGCGCCCTCCCGCCCCCTCCTCGCTCGACGAGTTGTGGCGTTCGTACAAGAGCACGGGCGACGAGCGGCTGCGGGAGCAGTTGATCCTGCACTACTCGCCTCTGGTGAAGTACGTCGCCGGCCGGGTGAGCGTCGGCCTGCCGTCCAACGTCGAGCAGGCGGACTTCGTCTCCTCGGGGGTCTTCGGGCTGATCGACGCGATCGAGAAGTTCGACATCGAGCGTGCGATCAAGTTCGAGACGTACGCGATCACCCGCATCCGGGGCGCGATGATCGACGAACTCCGGGCGCTGGACTGGATCCCCCGCTCCGTTCGCCAGAAGGCGCGGGCGGTGGAACGCGCCTACGCGACGCTGGAGGCGCGGCTGCGGCGTACCCCGTCGGAGGCGGAGGTCGCGGCGGAGATGGAGATCGCGCTGGAGGAACTGCACGCGGTTTTCAGCCAGTTGTCGCTGGCCAATGTGGTCGCCCTGGAAGAGCTGCTGCATGTGGGCGGCGAGGGCGGCGACCGGCTGAGCCTGATGGACACGCTTGAGGACACCGCCGCCGACAATCCGGTGGAAGTGGCCGAGGGCCGTGAGCTCAGGAGGCTGCTCGCCCGCGCGATCAACACCCTCCCGGACCGTGAGAAGACGGTCGTCACGCTCTACTACTACGAGGGGCTCACCCTCGCCGAGATCGGCAACGTCCTCGGGGTCACCGAGAGCCGGGTCAGCCAGATCCACACCAAGTCAGTGCTGCAGCTGCGCGTGAAACTGGCCGACGCCGGGCGCTGATGACACCACCGGGAACACCGCCGGAGAACACCTCCAGGGAGCCCCGGCCAGGTCTGCTCCGGCCACCGATCGGGGCCGCCCGCCCCCTCCGGGGCACCGGTCGCCGTAGAGTGGACGCGTGCCCAGGATTCGAGCGGCCTCTGTGGCCGAGCACCGGACCATGCAGCGCGGCGCCCTCCTGGACGCAGCGCGTTCCCTGCTGTCCGAGGGAGGCACGGAGGCATTGACCTTCCCCGCCCTCGCCGAGCGCACGGGCCTCGCCCGGTCCTCCGTCTACGAGTACTTCCGCTCCCGCGCGGCCGTCGTGGAGGAACTCTGCACCGTCGACTTCCCCGTCTGGGCGGCCGAGGTGGAGAACGCGATGGAGCGGGCGCAGACGCCCGAGGAGAAGATCGAGGCGTACGTGCGACGGCAGCTCGATCTCGTGGGGGACCGGCGCCACCGGGCCGTCGTCGCGATCTCCGCGAGCGAGCTGGATGCGGGCGCCCGGGAGAAGATCCGTGCCGCCCACGGCGGGCTGATCGCCATGATCGTCGAGGCGCTCGGCGACCTCGGCCACGAGCAGCCCCGGCTGGCGGCCATGCTGCTGCAGGGCTCCGTGGACGCGGCGGTGCGGCGTATCGAACTCAGCGTGGCGGAGGAGCCGGACGTGATCGCGGACACCGCCGTCGCCATGATCCTCTGCGGTGTCCGGGGCGCCCCCGGCGGGCAGGGCTGACACCGGCGCGTCAACGCTGCGCCCGTCAGCGGTGCGGGCCCGGCCTGCCCGCGGTCGGCCGGCGCTACCGGGTCCCCGCCGGGTGTCGGTGCGGGCTCGGGCACGCCGGTCACCGGCAGCAGCCGGGACGGTCCGCGCCGCAGCAGCGAGGGCGGCAGCAGGGACAGCGGGTCCAGATACGCCGCCACGCGGCGCAGCCCCCAGTGCAGACAGCCCGACGTGCAGTGGGACGGCCCCGGCGCCATGACCGCCACCACCTGCCCCGCGGTGACCTCGTCCCCCTTGGCGACCATGGGGCGCACCGGCTCGTACGTGGTCCGCAGCGGCGGATCACCCGTCCCGGCGAGCTCGATCGCCAGCACCCCCCGTCCCGCGACGCCGCCCGCGAACGAGACCCGGCCCGAGGCGGCCGCGAGCACCGCCGTTCCCGGTCCGGCGCCGAGGTCCACCCCGCGGTGCCCCCGCCCGTAGTCCGTGGCGGGCGGCTCCCACCCCCGTACGACCACGGGCCGCCCAGCCAGCGGCCAGACGCCTCCTCGGTCCGGCGGATCCACCGGGGCCGGTGGCGTCACGGGTGCGGGCGGCTGTCCCGCGGCCGGGGCGGCCGTCCCGCAGCACGCCATCGCGAGGAGCGCCGCGGCGGCTGCCGCCGACGCCGCCCGTGCCAGACGCCCGGGTTCGCCGCCCGGTGAGCCGCGGCCTCCCGTCCGGACCCGGGATCCGCCCTGGTCAGATGTGTTTCGCATGGCACAACCGTCCCCCGGCGGGCCCGTTCGCGGGGATCATGGACCGGATCTGTGGAGTACCGGCCGGTTGTGGACAGCGCCGTCACCCGGCACTCGACGGGTCCCGTACACTTCTTGTGGCGATCCGGGTCACCGGGTCGACTTCGCACGCCCCGCCATCTCCCTCTCAACGGAGATGGCCGCGCTCCTCGGTCCCTCGTGGCACGGCGCGTCGGGGCGTCAGGCGCGACAGCAAACCTGCCGTCGCGGTAACCGAGCACCTCAAGGAGTACGGCCATGGCCGTCGTCACGATGCGGGAGCTGCTGGAAAGCGGCGTCCACTTCGGTCACCAGACCCGTCGTTGGAACCCGAAGATGAAGCGTTTCATCTTCACGGAGCGCAACGGCATTTACATCATCGACCTGCTCCAGTCGCTGTCGTACATCGACCGCGCCTACGAGTTCGTCAAGGAGACCGTCGCCCACGGCGGCTCCATCATGTTCGTGGGTACGAAGAAGCAGGCCCAGGAGGCCATCGCCGAGCAGGCGACGCGCGTCGGCATGCCGTACGTCAACCAGCGTTGGCTCGGTGGCATGCTCACCAACTTCTCCACCGTCTACAAGCGCCTTCAGCGTCTGAAGGAGCTTGAGCTCATCGACTTCGAGGACGTGGCCGCCTCCGGCCTCACCAAGAAGGAGCTCCTGGTTCTCTCTCGCGAGAAGGCCAAGCTGGAGAAGACCCTCGGTGGTATCCGCGAGATGCAGAAGGTGCCGAGCGCCGTCTGGATCGTCGACACCAAGAAGGAGCACATCGCCGTCGGTGAGGCGCGCAAGCTCCACATCCCGGTCGTCGCGATCCTGGACACCAACTGCGACCCCGACGAGGTCGACTACAAGATTCCGGGCAACGACGACGCGATCCGCTCCGTCACCCTGCTCACCCGCGTGATCGCCGACGCCGTCGCCGAGGGCCTCATCGCCCGCTCCGGCGCTGCGACCGGCGACTCGAAGCCGGGCGAGAAGGCCGCCGGCGAGCCCCTCGCCGAGTGGGAGCGCGACCTGCTCGAGGGTGACAAGAAGGCCGACGCCGAGGTCCAGACCTCCGCCGAGACCGAGAAGGTCGCGGACGCCGCCGAGACGCCGGCCGAGGCTGAGGCCGAGGTCGCTGCCGAGGCTCCCGCTGCCGAGGCGCCCGTCACCGAGACGCCGGCCGTCGAGGCCCCCGCCGCCGAGGCTCCGGCCGCGGACGGCGAGCAGGCCTGACACCCGTCACGGCTGACGACGGCGGGGGCCGGTGCCACAAGCACCGCCCCCGCCGTTCACCCGTAGATCTTTCAGACTTCGAGAGAGAAATACAGACTCATGGCGAACTACACCGCCGCTGACGTCAAGAAGCTCCGTGAGCTCACCGGCGCCGGCATGATGGACTGCAAGAAGGCGCTCGACGAGGCCGATGGCAGCGTCGATGGTGCCGTCGAGGCCCTTCGTATCAAGGGCCAGAAGGGCGTCGCCAAGCGCGAGGGCCGTTCTGCCGAGAACGGCGCCGTCGTCTCCCTCATCTCCGAGGACAAGACCTCCGGCGTCCTGCTCGAGCTGAAGTGCGAGACGGACTTCGTCGCCAAGGGCGAGAAGTTCCAGGCCGTCGCCAACGCGCTGGCCGCGCACGTCGCCGCCACCTCCCCGGCCGACCTGGCCACGCTGCTCGCCTCCGAGATCGAGGCCGGCAAGACGGTTCAGGCGTACGTCGACGAGGCCAACGCCACTCTCGGCGAGAAGATCGTCCTGGACCGCTTCGCGCAGTTCACCGGCGGTTACGTGGCTGCGTACATGCACCGCACGATGCCCGACCTCCCGCCGCAGGTCGGCGTGCTCGTCGATCTCGACAAGGGGACCGCCTCGGACGAGGCAGCCGCAGTGGTTGCCAAGGACGTCGCGCAGCACATCGCTGCCTTCGCCCCGAAGTACCTCAGCCGCGACGAGGTCCCGGCCGAGACGGTCGAGAACGAGCGCCGCGTCGCCGAGGCCACCTCGCGTGAGGAGGGCAAGCCCGAGGCCGCCCTCCCGAAGATCGTCGAGGGTCGCGTCAACGGCTTCTTCAAGGACGTCGTCGTCGTCGAGCAGGCCTTCGCCAAGGACAGCAAGAAGTCCGTCCAGAAGGTCCTGGACGAGGCCGGTGTCAGCCTGAAGCGCTTCTCGCGCATCAAGGTCGGCATCTGAGTCCGTCCGCGAAAAACGGTGGACCCCGATAGGGTCTGGTGCAGTCGACGGCCGCACACCGCCGTACGACCGCAGATCTGACGAGGAGGCCATTGCCGCTGAGGGACATCGGACCCACCGGCAATGGCTTTCTTCGTATGTGCACGAGGAGAATCTCCATGAACAAGGGCGCGGACGCCGCAACAGGTGACCACAGGCGCGACGACGGCAAGGTGGCCGGACGCTTCATGCTGAAGCTGTCCGGAGAGGCGTTCGCCGGTGGCGGAGGTCTCGGCGTCGACCCCGACGTCGTGCACGCCATCGCACGCGAGATCGCGGCGGTCGTCCGGGACGGTGCGGAGATCGCGATCGTCATCGGCGGCGGCAACTTCTTCCGCGGCGCCGAGCTCCAGCAGCGCGGCATGGACCGGGCCCGGTCCGACTACATGGGCATGCTCGGCACCGTCATGAACTGCCTCGCGCTCCAGGACTTCCTGGAGAAGGAGGGCATCGACTCCCGCGTCCAGACCGCCATCACCATGGGCCAGGTCGCGGAGCCGTACATCCCGCTGCGCGCCGTACGGCACCTGGAGAAGGGCCGTGTCGTCATCTTCGGCGCCGGTATGGGCATGCCGTACTTCTCCACCGACACCACCGCGGCCCAGCGCGCCCTGGAGATCGACGCCGAGGCGCTGCTGATGGGCAAGAACGGTGTGGACGGGGTCTACGACTCCGACCCGAAGACCAACCCCGCAGCGGTGAAGTTCGACGCGCTGGAGTACAGCGAGGTGCTCGCCCGCGATCTCAAGGTCGCCGACGCCACCGCCATCACGCTCTGCCGTGACAACCAGCTGCCGATCCTCGTCTTCGAGCTGACGACGGCGGGCAATATCGCCCGCGCCGTCAAGGGTGAGAAGATCGGTTCGCTCGTGAGTGACCAGGGCACCCGGGCCTGAGAACCGGGGGACCGAACCGGGGGGACCCGGTGTGTTCCCGGGGCCCGCGTTAGGGGCCCGAAGGATGGACAACGGCCTGCCGGTCGGACACCGTGCAGGTGAGGACGCGACGCAGGACCCGCCGGGCCCGAGCATGCCGGGCCCACTCAAGACACGCAGGAGCACGTGGTGATCGAAGAAACCCTCCTCGAGGCCGAGGAGAAGATGGAGAAGGCCGTCGTGGTCGCGAAAGAGGACTTCGCCGCGATCCGCACCGGCCGTGCGCACCCGGCGATGTTCAACAAGATCGTCGCCGACTACTACGGCGCGCTGACCCCGATCAACCAGCTGGCCTCGTTCTCGGTGCCCGAGCCCCGTATGGCCGTCGTGACGCCGTTCGACAAGACCGCGCTGCGCAACATCGAGCAGGCCATCCGCGACTCCGACCTCGGCGTCAACCCGAGCAACGACGGCAATATCATCCGGGTGAACTTCCCCGACCTCACCGAAGAGCGCCGTCGCGACTACATCAAGGTCGCGAAGACCAAGGCCGAGGACTCCAAGATCTCGATCCGCGCGGTCCGCCGCAAGGCCAAGGAGATCCTCGACAAGCTGGTCAAGGACAAGGAGTCCGGCGAGGACGAGGTACGTCGCGCCGAGAAGGAGCTCGACGACACCACCGCGAAGTACGTCGCGCAGGTGGACGAGCTGCTGAAGCACAAGGAAGCCGAGCTGCTCGAAGTCTGATGAACGACTCTTCCCGGGGCGCCCCGCAGGGCGCCGGCCACTGGGCCGCTCCCGAGATGCGGGCCGCTCCGGCGGGTCCTGCATACGATGTGCATAACGCCCAGCACACTCGGCCCATGCCCATTGTGCCGGACGTTCCCGACGCAGGTAGAGACGCTGACGACCGTGATGACCGGGACCAGGGGGCCGCACGCCTGAGCGGCGGCCCCTTGTTCCGCGACGAGAAGCCGCAGGAGCCCATGTCCACCGCGCCGCCACCCCCGCAGAAGAAACGTGCGGGCCGTGATCTCGGAGCCGCCATAGGGGTCGGCGTGGGGCTGGGTGCCGTCGTCGTCGCCTCGCTCTTCATCGTCAAGGCCGTCTTCGTCGGTGTGATCGCGGTCGCCGTCGTCGTGGGCCTCTGGGAGCTCACCTCCCGGCTGGAGGAGCGCAAGGGCATCAAGGCGCCGCTCGTCCCTCTCGCGGTCGGTGGCGCGGCCATGGTCGTGGCCGGTTACGCGCGAGGCGCCGAAGGCGCCTGGGCGGCCATGGCGCTGACCGCCCTCGCGGTGCTCGTCTGGCGGATGGCCGAGCCGCCGGAGGGCTACCTCAAGGACGTCACGGCCGGCGTTTTCGCCGCGTTCTACGTACCGTTCCTGGCCACCTTCGTCGCCATGCTCCTGACCGCGTCCGACGGGCCGCAGCGGGTACTGACCTTCCTGCTGCTGACCGTGGTCAGCGATACCGGCGCGTACGCCGTCGGCTGGCGGTTCGGCAAGCACAAGCTCGCACCGCGGATCAGCCCCGGGAAGACCCGCGAGGGCCTCTTCGGAGCCGTGGCCTTCGCGATGGTGGCCGGTGCGCTGTGCATGGAGTTCCTGATCGACGACGGCTCCTGGTGGCAGGGCCTGCTGCTCGGCCTCGCGGTCGCCGCCAGCGCCACCCTCGGTGACCTGGGCGAGTCCATGATCAAGCGGGACCTCGGAATCAAGGACATGGGCACGCTGCTCCCCGGACACGGCGGCATCATGGACCGGCTGGACTCCCTGCTGCCGACCGCGCCGGTGGTCTGGCTGCTGATGGTGCTTTTCGTCGGCTCGGGCTGAGCGACTGCCAGATCACCCCTTCTGACCTGCGTCTTCACGAGTGAGGGTCCGTTGTCCACAGGGCGGCGGGCCCTCACTGTTCTGTCTGCGACACTGGATGAACCATGCCTAAGCCCGGAGAACTCACTTTCGTCGCGCCCCGCGGAGCCAAGAGGCCGCCGCGGCACCTCGCCGACCTCACGCCCGCCGAGCGCAAGGAAGCAGTCGCCGCGACCGGCGAGAAGCCCTTCCGCGCCCAGCAGCTCTCGCAGCACTACTTCGCGCGGTACGCGCACGACCCGTCGGAGTGGAACAACATTCCGGCCGCGTCGCGGGGCAAGCTCGCCGAGGCGTTGTTCCCCGACCTGATGTCCGTGGTCCGGCACATCAGCTGCGACGACGACACCACCCGCAAGACGCTGTGGAAGCTGCACGACGGCACGCTGGTCGAGTCCGTCCTGATGCGCTACCCCGAGCGCGTCACGATGTGTATCTCCTCGCAGGCGGGATGCGGGATG
The DNA here is from genome assembly GCF_040655445.1 of Streptomyces sp. NPDC050423. Taxonomy (NCBI): domain Bacteria; kingdom Bacillati; phylum Actinomycetota; class Actinomycetes; order Kitasatosporales; family Streptomycetaceae; genus Streptomyces; species Streptomyces sp. NPDC050423. The sequence continues at coordinate 60,536 of NZ_JBFAJY010000008.1, read as the reverse complement.
AACTGCCCGTTCTGCGCCACCGGGCAGGCCGGTCTCGACCGCAACCTCTCCACGGCGGAGATCGTCCACCAGATCGTGGACGGCATGCGGGCCCTGCGCGACGGCGAGGTCCCCGGGGGCCCGGCGCGGCTCTCCAACATCGTCTTCATGGGCATGGGCGAGCCGCTCGCCAACTACAAGCGGGTGGTCGGGTCCATCCGCCGGCTGACCGACCCCGAGCCCGACGGGCTGGGGCTGTCGCAGCGCGGGATCACCGTCTCGACCGTCGGCCTGGTGCCGGCGATGCTGCGCTTCGCCGACGAGGGCTTCAAGTGCCGTCTCGCGGTCTCGCTGCACGCCCCGGACGACGAGCTGCGCGACACCCTCGTACCGGTGAACACCCGGTGGAAGGTGCGCGAGGTACTGGACGCGGCCTGGGAGTACGCGGAGAAGTCCGGTCGCCGTATCTCCATCGAGTACGCGCTGATCCGTGACATCAACGACCAGGCCTGGCGGGGCGACCGGCTGGGCCGGCTCCTCAAGGGCAAGCGGGTACACGTCAACCTGATCCCGCTGAACCCGACGCCCGGCTCGAAGTGGACCGCCTCGCGGCCCGAGGACGAGAAGGCGTTCGTCGAGGCCATCGCCGCCCACGGGGTGCCGGTGACCGTCCGGGACACCCGGGGCCAGGAGATCGACGGCGCCTGCGGGCAGCTGGCGGCATCCGAGCGCTGAGGCCGAAACCGGCCGTGTAGCCTGGGCGTGCATCCAACTTCATATTCCGACAGGGGAGCGCCACAGCGCTGAGAGTGCGGCACCAAGGACAGGTTGGCCGCAGACCCTCTGAACCTCGCCCGGGTCATTCCGGGTAGGAAGTTCGGACCTTACTCAAGCTGTTGCGCCCTGCCCGCTTCCGGTTCGTTCCGGGCGCGGGCAGGGCCGCGTCTCTTCCTGGTCACCCCCAGGAGGAATCACATGAGCACAACCAAGAAGATCGCGGTGTCGGCCGTCGCCGCCGCGATCGGCGCGACCGCGCTCGCCGGCTGCGGTGGCTCCGACGACTCGTCGTCCGGCTCCGCCGGCACCAAGGGCACCGGATCCAAGACCGTCACCCTCGTCAGCCACGACTCCTTCAACGCGTCCAAGGGCGTACTGAAGGAGTTCACCCGGGAGACCGGATACACGGTCAAGGTGCTGAAGAGCGGGGATGCGGGCGCCGCCCTCAACCAGGAGATCCTGACCAAGGGATCGCCGCGCGGTGACGTGTTCTTCGGCGTCGACAACACCCTGCTGTCGCGGGCCCTCGACAACGGTCTCTTCACGCCGTACGCGGCCAAGGGCCTCGGCCAGGTGGCGTCCGACGTCCAGTTGGATGCCGGAAAGCACCGGGTCACTCCGGTCGACACCGGCGACATCTGCGTCAACTACGACAAGAAGTACTTCGCCGACAAGAAGCTCGCGCCGCCGAAGTCCTTCGACGACCTGGCGAAGCCCGCGTACAAGAACCTCCTCGTCACCGAGAACGCCGCGACCTCCTCGCCCGGTCTCGGCTTCCTCCTCGGCACCGTCGCCACCTACGGCGAGGACGGCTACCAGGACTACTGGAAGAAGCTGAAGAGCAACGGCGTCAAGGTCGTCGACGGCTGGGAGCAGGCGTACAACGAGGAGTTCTCCGGCTCCGCGGGCGGCAGGAAGGCCAAGGCCGACCGTCCGCTCGTCGTCAGTTACGCCTCCAGCCCGCCCGTCGAGGTGCTGTACGCGGACCCGCAGCCCAAGTCGGCCCCGACCGGGGTCGCCACCGGGACATGCTTCCGGCAGATCGAGTTCGCCGGTCTGCTCGACGGCGCGAAGAACGAGGCGGGCGGCAAGGCCCTGCTGGACTTCCTGATCGGAAAGAAGTTCCAGGAGGACATGCCGCTCAACATGTTCGTCAGCCCGGTCACCAAGGGCGCGAAGGTGCCGGAACTCTTCACGGAGTTCGGGGCCACCGCGGACAAGCCGGCGACCGTCGCCCCGGACACCATCGCCAAGAACCGTGAGCAGTGGGTCCAGTCATGGTCCTCGCTCGTAGTGAAGTAGCGAGGACTCCCGTACGCGGACCGGGCGCGCGCGGGAAGGCCGCACGCACCCGGTCACGGCGCGGGAGCGCGGTGCGGCTCGGTCTGATGGCCGTGCCCGTCGCCTTCTTCGCGGTGTTCTTCGCCTACCCCGTCGCGGCGATCGTCGGGCGGGGACTCAAAGCCGACGGTGTCTGGCAGTTCGGCCGGTTCGGTGAGGTGCTGAGCCGGCCGGACATCCTGGATGTCCTCTGGTTCACCCTGTGGCAGGCGCTCGCCTCGACCGCGCTGACCCTGTTGATCGCCCTGCCGGGCGCCTATGTGTTCGCCCGGTTCGACTTCCCGGGCAAGCAACTGCTGCGGGCGATCGTCACGGTGCCGTTCGTCCTGCCGACCGTCGTCGTGGGCACCGCGTTCCTCGCGTTGCTGGGGCGCGGCGGCTTCCTCGACGAGCTGTGGGGCGTACGGCTCGACACCACGGTGTGGGCGATCCTGCTGGCCCACGTCTTCTTCAACTACGCGGTCGTCGTGCGCACCGTCGGCGGACTGTGGTCGCAGCTCGACCCGCGGCAGGAGGAGGCCGCTCGCGTCCTCGGTGCCGGACGGTTCGCCGCCTGGCGGCGGGTCACGCTCCCGGCGCTCGGCCCCGCCGTGGCCGCCGCGGCGCTGATGGTCTTCCTCTTCACCTTCACCTCCTTCGGTGTCGTCCAGATCCTCGGCGGCCCAGGATTCTCCACGCTGGAGGTGGAGATCTACCGCCAGACCGCACAGCTGCTCGCCCTGCCCACGGCCGCCGTGCTGACGCTCGTGCAGTTCGCCGCGGTCGGTGCCATCCTCGCCGTGCACGCCTGGACCGTACGGCGCAGGGAGACCGCGCTGAAGCTGGTCGACCCGGCACAGACCGCCCGCAGGCCGCGCGGCGCGGGCCAGTGGGCGCTGCTCGGGGGCGTCCTGCTGACCGTGCTGGTACTGATCCTGCTGCCGCTCGGCGTACTGGTGGAGCGCTCGCTCGACGTGTCCGGCGGCCACGGTCTCGACTACTACCGGGCGCTGGCATCGGCGGACGCGAACAGCGGTACGTTCCTGGTCGCCCCTCTCGAAGCGATCGGGAACTCGCTGCGCTACGCGCTGGTCGCGACCGTCATCGCACTGGTCGTCGGGGGCCTGGCCGCGGCGGCTCTGACCAGGCGGGCCGGCCGGCTGGTCAGGGGTTTCGACGCCCTTCTGATGCTGCCCCTCGGGGTCTCCGCCGTCACCGTCGGCTTCGGATTCCTGATCACCCTGGACAAGCCGCCGCTCGATCTGCGGACCTCCTGGATCCTGGTGCCGCTGGCCCAGGCACTGGTCGGGGTGCCGTTCGTCGTACGGACCATGCTGCCCGTCCTGCGCGCGGTGGACGGGCGGCTGCGCGAGGCAGCCGCGGTGCTCGGCGCCTCGCCGCTGCGGGCCTGGCGCGAGGTGGATCTGCCGCTGGTGCGCCGGGCGCTGCTGGTCGCGGCGGGCTTCGCGTTCGCCGTGTCGCTCGGAGAGTTCGGCGCCACGGTGTTCATCGCACGGCCCGACAACCCGACGCTCCCGGTCGCCGTGGCAAGGCTGCTGGGGCGGTCCGGGGAGCTCAACTACGGCCAGGCGATGGCACTCAGCACCATTCTGATGCTCGTGTGCGCGGTGTCCCTGCTGCTGCTCGAACGTATCCGCACCGATCGATCCGGGGAGTTCTAGGGATGCTGACACTCGAATCGGCCACCGTGCGCTTCGGCGACCGGCCGGCGTTGGACGCGGTGGACCTGAAGGTCGCCGAGCACGAGATCGTCTGCGTGCTGGGGCCGAGCGGCAGCGGAAAGTCGACACTGCTGCGAGTGGTCGCCGGACTCCAGCATCCGGACGGCGGGCGGGTACTGCTCGACGGAGCGGACCAGGCCGGGGTGCCGGTGCACCGGCGCGGGCTCGGCCTGATGTTCCAGGACCACCAGTTGTTCCCGCACCGCGACGTCGGCGCCAACGTCGCTTTCGGGCTGCGGATGCACGGCGTGAGCCGGAGCGAGCAGGACCGCAAGGTCGCCGAACTCCTCGATCTGGTGGGGCTGCCCGGCGCCGAACGGCGGGCCGTCGCCGCGCTGTCCGGCGGCGAACAGCAGCGCGTCGCCCTCGCGCGGGCGCTCGCCCCCCGGCCCAAGCTGCTGATGCTGGACGAACCCCTCGGTCAGCTGGACCGCAGCCTGCGCGAACGCCTCGTCGTCGAACTGCGCACACTGTTCGGCCGGTTGGGCACGACCGTGCTCGCGGTCACCCACGACCAGGGCGAGGCCTTCGCGCTGGCCGACCGCGTCGTCGTGATGCGTGACGGACGCATCGCCCAGGTGGGAACCCCCCTGGAGGTCTGGCAGCGTCCCGCATCGGCCTTCGTCGCCCGCTTCCTCGGCTTCGACAACGTGGTGGAGGCGACGGTCACCGGCGAGGCCGCCGACACGGACTGGGGCAAGGTGCCGGTGCCCGCGGGATCGCCGCAGGGGGCCTGCGATCTGCTGGTACGTCCGGCCGGAGTCCGGATCGGCGCCCCGGAGGACGGCCTGAGCTGCACGGTGGGCGCCCGCACCTTCCGCGGCAACCACGTCGCCGTCACACTGAACCCCGACCACGGCCCGGCCCTGGACGCCGAGTGCGCACTGCGCGCCACACCGGAGGAGGGCGCGCGGGTCGGCGTCACCTTCGACGCGTCGGAGAGCGTCGTCCTGCCCGCTGGACGCCGACGCCTTCCGGGCCCGCCCCGGTGAGAGCGCCGTCCGGCGCCGCTACGGGCTGGACGACCGGCGGGTGATCCTCTGCGCCGCGCGGCTCGTCCCGCGCAAGGGCAGGGACACGCCGGTCCGGGCGCTGCCCGCGGTCCGACGGGCGGTGCCGGGAACGACCCTCCTGCCTGCTGGTCGGCGACGTCCCCCACGAGGCAGCCCTGCGCCGTACGGCGCACGCGGCCGGGCCCGCGGACGCGGTCTCGTCCGGGTTCTCCACGGCCTCATGCTAGGGACCGACGGGCAGGCGCCCCCCATGGCGGCCGTCTGTCCGGTCGCTCAGCCGCTCAGCCGCTCAGCCGCTCAGCCGCTCAGGGCGTCAGCGGAAGAGCGGCCAGCTCGGCGATCGCCCAGGTCAGCGGGGCGAAGACGAGGAGCAGCGCGGCCGCGCGCAGCGCCGTCGCGGCCCGCAGCGCCGAGGCCGGGGCGCCGAGCCGCAGCAGTGCCCGCGCTGTTTCCGCGCGGGCCTGCTTCGCCTCCAGCGCCGAGGTCAGCAGCGTCGCCGTCGTGCAGCCGATGACGAGCACGGCGCCGAGCGCGGTGAGCGGTCCGAAGGGCCGGGGACCCGTCCCGTACAGCGCGAACGCGGCGATGACGGCCGACAGCACCGCGCTGACGACGCCCAGCGGCCGGCCGAGCCGGCGTGCCTCGTCCATCAGCACCCGCCCGGCCAGCAGGCGTACGGCTCCGGGGCGCACCGCCTGGAGCAGCCGACCGGCGAGATGGGTCAGCCCGGGGCCGGCCGTGGCCAGGCCGACCGCCGTCAGCGTCCACCCCACCAGGACCCAGACCGGAGTGGAGTCGAGCTTTCCGGGGAGCGGGAACGGGCTGCCCGACGAACCGCGGCTCGCGTACGCCTCGACCGCGAGACCGGCGGCCGTCAGGGCCACGCCCCACGGCAGCCCGGTCGGCGGGGCGGCCGGGGCCGGGGCCTGCTCCTCGGGCAGCAGGTCCTGCGAACCGTCCTGCATGCCCGCCGCCCGCACCGGCCTGGTGCGCAGCGCCAGCGCGCTCGCCGTCGCCGCCGCCGCGGGCACCAGGGTCAGCAGGACCAGGACGGCGGCCAGCGGCAGCGACGCCTCCGCGCCCAGCAGCCCGGCCGCCGCGCCGTCGAACGGCAGCCCCGACAGGTCGCCGCGCAGATGGAGGAAGAAGAGCAGCGCCACCACGGAGCCGAGGGTGCACGAGACCGCGGTGGAGACGGCGGCCAGCACACTGAGCCGGACCGGCCCGAGGCCGACGGCGGACAGCCCGGCGCGCGGGCGGGTGCTCGGGTCGGTCCGGGCGACCGCTACCGCGAACTGCACGGTGGCCGCCAGCGGTACGAGGCACCACAGCAGGCGCAGCACGGAACCGGTGGAGTGCGCCGGGTGCCCGGAGGCGTAGCCCAGGGTGCACAGCAGGAGGAAGCCGACCCCGGCGGAGGCGGCCGCGACCAGCAGCCGCCGCATCAGGACCAGTGGATGGGAACCGCGGGCTAGACGGAGAGCGAGCACGCCGCGCGGCCCTCCGTGTCGGTTGCGGCCGGCAGGGCGACCGTGGCGACCCGGCGCCCGTCCAGCAGCGGCACCGCACGGTCGGCGAGGGCGGCGATCTCCGCGTCGTGCGTGGCGAGGACCACCGTGATGCCGTGCGAGCGGGCCGCGCTCGTCAGGGTGCGCAGCACATGGGTGCGGTCGGTGCGGTGGAGGGTCGCGGTCGGCTCGTCGGCGAAGATCACCGCGGGGGCGGTGGCCAGCGCGCGGGCCACCGCGATCCGCTGCCGCTGGCTCTGCTGGAGGGTGTGCGGCCGCTTCCTGGCGCACCCGCCGATGTCGAGGCGCTCCAGCCACTCCATGGCGGACTTCTTGGCCTCCCGGTGCGAGACGCCGCGCAGCAGCAGCGGGAGGGCGGTGTTCTCCCAGGTGGTCAGCTCAGGGACGAGCTGGGGCTCGGGGGCGATCCAGCCGAACTTGTCGCGGCGCAGCCGTTCGCGCAGCCGGGGTCCCATGGTGTGGACGGGGACGCTGTTGAACCACACCTCCCCCTGGGTGGGCACCAGTTGGCCGGACAGGCAGTGCAGCAGCGTGGTCTTGCCGCTGCCGCGCGGGCCGGTCACGGCGAGGATCTCGCCGTCGCGGATCCCCAGGGAAACCCCGCCGAGCGCGGGTGAGCCGTTGTGGGAGTGGTGCAGGGAGCGCGCCCAGATCACGTCGTTGTCCGGCGGGGCCACCATGGCGTACACCTCGGTTCAGATCAGATATCCCGTTCCCCCGTACGGGGGAACGAAGAGGGGGCCGATCGGTCACTCGGCACCGTAAGGATTCGGACCGCGGTGTGCGCACAGCACGCGGCCCGGGTGCGCCTCTTCCCACTCGATTGGGCGCATCCGGGCCGCGTGGACCGTATGAAATGACCGCTGGAGGGCCGTCGGGTGACGGTCAAGCGGTGGTCAAGCCGAGCTCGGTCGATCAGCCGGGCCGGGCCGTCGGTCAGAGCTTCGTCCAGGCCTCCGTCAGCACGGACCGCAGGATGGACTCGATCTCGTCGAACGTGGACTGGTCGGAGATCAGCGGCGGGGCGAGCTGGACGACCGGGTCGCCGCGGTCGTCGGCCCGGCAGTACAGGCCGTTGTCGTACAGCGCCTTGGAGAGGAAGCCGTACAGGACGCGCTCGGTCTCCTCGTCGGTGAACGTCTCCTTGGTGACCTTGTCCTTCACCAGCTCGATGCCGTAGAAGAAGCCGTTGCCGCGGACGTCGCCGACGATCGGCAGGTCGTGCAGCTTCTGCAGCGTGGTCAAGAACGCGTTCTCGTTGGCGAGGACGTGCTGGTTGAGGCCTTCCCGCTCGAAGATGTCGAGGTTGGCGAGGCCGACCGCCGCGGAGACCGGGTGGCCGCCGAAGGTGTAGCCGTGCAGGAAGGTGTTGTCGCCCTCGTAGAACGGCTCGGCGAGCTTGTCCGAGATGATGCAGGCACCGATCGGCGAGTAGCCCGAGGTCATGCCCTTGGCGCAGGTGATCATGTCCGGCACGTAGTCGAACTTGTCGCAGGCGAACATCGTACCGAGCCGGCCGAAGGCGCAGATGACCTCGTCGGAGACGAGCAGCACGTCGTACTTGTCGCAGATCTCGCGGACGCGCTGGAAGTAGCCGGGCGGGGGCGGGAAGCAGCCGCCCGCGTTCTGCACGGGCTCCAGGAAGACGGCGGCGACGGTGTCCGCGCCCTCGAAGAGGATCTCCTGCTCGATCTGGTCGGCGGCCCAGCGGCCGAAGGCCACCGGGTCGTCGCCGAAGAGCGGGGCGCGGTAGATGTTGGTGTTCGGCACCTTGTGCGCGCCGGGGACCAGCGGCTCGAAGGGGGCCTTGAGGGCCGGCAGACCGGTGATGGACAGGGCGCCCTGCGGGGTCCCGTGGTAGGCGACCGCACGCGAGATGACCTTGTACTTGGTCGGCTTGCCCGTGAGCTTGAAGTACTGCTTCGCCAGCTTCCACGCGGTCTCGACGGCCTCGCCGCCACCGGTGGTGAAGAAGACCTTGTTGAGGTCACCCGGGGCGTAGTCGGCGAGGCGCTCGGCCAGCTCGACGGCCTTCGGGTGGGCGTAGGACCACACCGGGAAGAAGGCCAGCTCCTGCGCCTGCTTGTACGCCGCCTCGGCGAGCTCGTGACGGCCGTGGCCGGCGTTCACCACGAACAGGCCGGACAGGCCGTCGAGGTAGCGCTTGCCCTGGTCGTCGAAGATGTAGGTGCCCTCGCCACGCACGATGGTGGGAACGGGAGCGTTCTCGTAGTCCGACATGCGGGTGAAGTGCATCCACAGGTGGTCGTACGCGGTCCGGCTGAGGTCCTTGCTCACGGCTATCGGGTTCCCCACATATAGGTCTGCTTCTTGAGCTTGAGGTAGACGAAGCTCTCGGTGGAGCGCACACCGGGAATGGCCCGGATGCGTTTGCTGATCGTCTCCAGCAGGTGGTCGTCGTCCTCGCAGACGATCTCCACCATCAGGTCGAAGGAGCCCGCGGTCATCACCACGTACTCGCACTCGGTCATGGCCGACAGGGCCTCCGCGACGGGATCGAGGTCGCCGTCGACATTGATCCCGACCATCGCCTGCCGTCTGAATCCCACGGTGAGCGGGTCGGTGACGGCGACGATCTGCATCACGCCCTGGTCGAGCAGCTTCTGGACGCGCTGCCGCACGGCCGCCTCGGAGAGGCCGACGGCCTTGCCGATCGCGGCGTACGGACGACGCCCGTCCTCCTGGAGCTGTTCGATGATCGCGAGGGACACGGCATCGACCGTTGAGGACGATCCGTTCCCGGTCCTGGAGTCTGCGCTGCGACTGGCCACGGAGTCACTGTGCACCGGGACTCGTCTGTCTGGCAACCCTCGATCGATGAAATTCGTTGTTGAGGGGCTTGAATAGCACTGAATCCGAAGTTCGCGGCGGTTGGGTATGTCGAAAGCGTTACCTGAGCGACTACGCTGGGCGTCTCACCCATTGGACTTCAGAGCAGGAGGGCCGGCTGTGACCACCGAGGTGCGCCGTCTGCGCAACTACATCAACGGAGAGTTCCGTGACGCCGCCGACGGGCGGACCATCGACGTGGTCAACCCGGTGACGGAAGAGGTCTACGCGACCTCACCGCTCTCCGGCGGTGCCGACGTCGATGCCGCCATGGACGCCGCCGCGGCGGCCTTCCCCGCCTGGCGCGATGCCACCCCCGCCGAACGGCAGCGCGCCCTGTTGAAGATCGCGGACGCCTTCGAGGAGCGCGCCGAGGACCTCATCGCGGCCGAGTCCGAGAACACCGGCAAGCCGGTCGGGCTCACCCGCACCGAGGAAATCCCGCCGATGGTCGACCAGATCCGCTTCTTCGCGGGTGCCGCCCGGCTGCTGGAGGGCCGTTCGGCCGGGGAGTACATGGAGGGGCTCACCTCCATCGTCCGCCGCGAACCGGTCGGCGTCTGCGCCCAGGTCGCGCCGTGGAACTACCCGATGATGATGGCCGTCTGGAAGTTCGCCCCGGCGCTCGCCGCGGGCAACACCGTCGTCATCAAGCCGTCCGACACCACCCCGGCGTCCACCGTGCTGATCGCCGAGATCATCGGGCAGATCGTGCCCAAGGGCGTCTTCAACGTCATCTGCGGCGACCGGGACACCGGCCGCGCGATGGTGGAGCACAAGACCCCGGCGATGGCCTCCATCACCGGTTCGGTACGGGCCGGCATGCAGGTCGCCGAGTCCGCAGCGAAGGACGTCAAGCGGGTCCACCTGGAGCTCGGCGGCAAGGCGCCGGTCGTCGTGTTCGAGGACACCGACATCGCCAAGGCCGTCGAGGACATCTCGGTCGCCGGCTACTTCAACGCCGGGCAGGACTGCACGGCCGCGACGCGCGTCCTGGTCCAGGAGTCCATCCACGACGAGTTCGTCACCGCGCTGGCCAAGGCGGCGGCCGACACGAAGACCGGGCAGCCGGACGACGAGGACGTGCTCTACGGTCCGCTCAACAACGCCAATCAGCTCGCCCAGGTCAGCGGCTTCATCGAGCGGCTCCCCGCCCACGCCAGGGTCGAGGCGGGCGGCCACCGGGTCGGCGAGAAGGGCTACTTCTACGCCCCCACCGTCGTCTCCGGCCTCAAGCAGGACGACGAGATCATCCAGCACGAGGTCTTCGGCCCGGTCATCACCGTCCAGTCGTTCAGGGACGAGGCACAGGCGCTGGAGTGGGCGAACGGCGTCGAGTACGCCCTGGCCTCCTCGGTGTGGACCAAGGACCACGGCCGCGCCATGCGGATGTCCAAGAACCTCGACTTCGGCTGTGTGTGGATCAACACCCACATCCCGCTCGTCGCCGAGATGCCGCACGGCGGATTCAAGAAGTCCGGCTACGGCAAGGACCTCTCCGCCTACGGCTTCGAGGACTACACCCGGATCAAGCACGTCATGACCTCGCTCGACGGCTGACCGCCGCGGCGACCCGTACGGATGCGGCCCCGGGCTCCTGCCCGGGGCCGCATCCGTGCCCCCGGACCCGCCCGGCATCGACAGGGTGTGCGCGGTGGGCCGCCACCGCTGGACGGTTGGTCCATTGCCCGGGGCACCCGCTGACCGGCATCCTGCGCAGGTGCGAGCAATCCCGAAGAACCCCATGTCCCGCCGGTCCCTGCTCCGCGCCCTCGGGGCGGGGGCAGCCGGTGCCACGCTGGCCGGCTGCGGAGTGCCCGCCGCCTATGTGAAGCCCGGTGACCGCGCCGGACGCGACTCCTCCGCCGACGACCACACCCTGCACTTCGCCAACTGGCCGCTCTACATCGACACCGATGACAAGAACCAGTCGAAGCGGCCCACTCTGGACGCGTTCAGCAAACGCACCGGGATCTCCGTCACGTACACCGAGGAGATCAACGACAACGACGAGTTCTTCGGGAAGATCAGCCCCGCGCTGATGAACCACCAGCAGACCGGGCGCGACCTCATCGTCATCAGTGACTGGATGGCCGCCCGGTTCGTCCGGCTCGGCTGGGTCCAGGAGATGGACCGGGCCAAGCAGCCCAATGTGGCGAAGTACCTCGATCCGCAGCTGCGCTCGCCCGCCTTCGACAAGGGCCGCACCCACAGCGTGCCCTGGCAGTCCGGGATCACCGGCATCGCGTACAACCGCAAGAGGCTCGGCCGCGAGATCAGGCACCTGAGCGACCTGTGGGCACACGACCTGCGCGGCAAGGTGACGCTGCTCTCCGGGCTCGACGAGTCCTTCGCCCTGCTCATGCAGGGCAACGGCGTCGACATCACCCGCTGGAAGCGCGACGACTTCTACGACATCTGCGACCAGGTGGAGAAGCTGGTGAAGACGAAGCACATCCGCCGCTTCACCGGCAACGACTACATCAAGGACCTCTCCACCGGCGATGTGCTCGCCTGCCAGGCCTACTCGGGCGATGTCATCCAGCTCCAGGCGGACAACCCGGAGATCGAGTTCGTGGTGCCCGAGGAGGGGGCCGAGCTCTGGGCGGAATCACTCATGATCCCCAACCTCGCCCACCACAAGCGCAACGCGGAGAAGCTCGTCGACTACTACTACGAGCCCGAGGTCGCCGCCGAACTGGCGACCTGGGTCAACTACGTCTGCCCGGTCCCGGCCGCCCGCGACGTACTGGCCTCCTCCAAGGACGAGGAGACCGCCGCACTCGCCGAGGACCCGCTGATCTTCCCCGACGACGCCATGCGTAAACGGCTCGCCATCGCCCGCGACATCACGTCCGAGGAGCGCACTGAGTTCGCCAAGAAGTGGAACTCCATCGTCGGCCTGTGAGGCCCTGCCCAGGGCGTTTGTGACAAGGGCTTTCTCCGGGCGCAGCTGAGGTTCAACGGCACCACGCGGAATGCGCGTGGTCCCGTTTCGTCGGAGGGCGGCGGCCGCGGCAGGCGCCACCCTTGCTCTCAGCTCCGCCGAGGCGGAGTCCGCCTCCACCACCGATCACAAGACCGGCCCCGATTAATCCACGCTCCGCCCCGATCCGGGCGGCCCGACGGCATCCCGTGCACCCAGGCCGGGACGTCAGCGCTTCCGCGCCACCGCGCCGAACTGGGCCACCTCGGGACCGCCGCCGGGCGCCGGCCGCCAGCGGGCGCACGAGACGATCCCCGGCTCCACCAGGTCCATCCCGCTCAGGAACGCGGCGAACTCGAAGCGGGTGCGCGCGGTGATCGGGGGCGTGGCGTTCTCGTTCCAGAACCGCATCGCCGCCTCGTTGCCCTCACCGCCCAGCTCCAGCGTGGGATGGGTGAGGACCAGATAGCTGCCCGACGGCACCGCGTCCATCAGCCGCCGCACGATGCGCAGCGCCTCGTCCGTGTCCAGGACGAAGCTGAGGATGCCCAGGAGCATGACCGCGACCGGCCGCTCCAGGTCGAGCGTCGGCCGGGCCGCCCGCAGGATCTCCTCGGGGTGGCGGGCGTCCGCGTCGATGTACTCGGTCGCGCCCTCCGGCGAGCTGGTGAGCAGCGAGCGGGCGTGCGCCAGGACGATCGGGTCGTTGTCGACGTACACGACACGGGCGTCGGGCGCGGTGTGCTGGGCGACCTCATGGGTGTTCTCCGCGGTCGGCAGACCGGTACCGATGTCCAGGAACTGGCCGATGCCCGCGTCACCGGCCAGATACCGCACCGCCCGGCCCAGGAACGCCCGGTCGGCCCGCGCCACCGCGCCGATGCTCGGATACATGGCGGTGACCCGGTCGCCGACGGCCCGGTCCACCGGGAAGTGGTCCCGGCCGCCGAGCCAGTAGTTCCAGACCCGGGCGTTGTGGGCGACGTCGGAACGGACGCGGGCGGATGAGGAGTTGCTGCGGGGGTCGAACACGTCTGCTCCTCTGGCGCCTGGCCTGGCATCGGGACGATGAGGTGTGTCCATGATGCCGGACCGATCAAGGGGAGGCGTCGCCCGCGGAGCCGGCGATCACGGTGTGCAGCACATCGATCCGGTTGGTGGTGATGGAGTCCACGCCGTGGCGGAGCAGCCGGCGCATGGTGCGCCCGGTGTCCGCCGTCCAGGCCGAGACCAGCAGCCCGTCCCGGTGGTTGCGGTCCGTCAGCTCCCGGCTCACCAGGCCGAACCGGTAGTTCAGCCAGCGCGGACGCACCGCCTCCAGCAGGGCCGCCCGCGGCGGCGCGTGGGTCGTCCAGGTCATCGCGATCTCGGCGGACGGGTCGGCGGCCCGTACCCGCAGCATCGTCTCCGGGCCCGCGCAGTAGTAGGCCCGCTCACCGACCCCGCACTCCCGGACCGTCGCGACGGTCCTGCGCACCGAGTCCTCCGTGGAGCCCGGCAGATCGATCATGACGCGGTGCGCCCCCACGGCGAGCAGCGCCTCGCGCAGGGTCGGCACGCCACCTGCCGTCAGCTCGGTCAGCTCCTGCCGGGTGAGCCGGTCCAGCCGCAGGTCATGACCCCACAGCCGCTCCAGAGTGGCGTCGTGCAGCAGGACCGGCACGCCGTCGCGGGTGACCCGGACGTCGATCTCGACCGCGTCCGCCCCCCGTTCGAGGGCGGAGCGGATCGAGGGGAGGGTGTTCTCGCGGACACGGTACGGATCGCCGCGATGGGCGACAGCGGTGACAGGGGTGGCCATGGTGCCATTGTCACCACCGGGGGGTCACCGGTCGGTGCGCTCCAGCCAGCTCGTCGTGTACGTGTCGATCTCGTCGGACAGCGTGCGCTTGCCGGCCGGGTCGAGGAAGGACGCCTCGACGGCGTTCTTCGCGAGCGCGGCGAGCCCCCGCTCGTCCAGGCCGAGGAGGCGGGCCGCCACCCCGTACTCGCTGTTGAGGTCGGTGCCGAACATGGGCGGGTCGTCGCTGTTGATCGTGACCAGCACACCCGCCTCCACCATCTCCCGGAGCGGGTGCCGCTCGATGTCCGCCACCGCGCGGGTCGCGATGTTCGACGTGGGACAGACCTCCAGCGCGATGCGGTGCTCGGCGAGGTGTGCCAGCAGCTCCGGGTCGCGGACGGAGCTGGTGCCGTGGCCGATGCGCTCGGCGCGCAGCGCGGTCAGCGCGTCCCAGACCGTCTGCGGTCCGGTGGTCTCACCGGCGTGCGGTACGGAGTGCAGGCCCGCGGCGATGGCACGGTCGAAGTAGGGCTTGAACTGCGGGCGGTCCACCCCGATCTCCGGGCCGCCGAGGCCGAACGAGACGAGCCCCTCCGGCCGCAGGTCCACGGCGAGCCGGGTGGTCTCCTCGGCGGCTTCGAGTCCGGCCTCGCCGGGGATGTCGAAGCACCAGCGCAGCACCACCCCGAGCTCGGCCTCGGCCGCCTTGCGGGCGTCCTCTATGGCCTCCATGAAGCCCTGCTCCGGAATCCCGCGGCGGGTCGAGGAGAACGGGGTGACGGTCAGTTCCGCGTAACGGATGTTCTGCCGCGCCATGTCGCGGGCGACCTCGAAGGTCAGCAGCCGTACGTCCTGCGGGGTGCGGACCAGGTCCACGACCGAGAGGTAGACATCGATGAAGTGGCCGAAGTCCGTGAAGGTGAAGTAGTCGGCCAGCGCCTCGGGGGCGGTGGGGACCTTGGAGTCGGGGTGGTGCGCGGCCAGCTCGGCGACGATGCGGGGCGAGGCCGAACCGACGTGGTGAACATGGAGCTCGGCCTTGGGCAGCCCCGCGATGAAGGGGTGCAGATCGGTCATCGGATCCTCCGGAGGCAGGGGTGGCGCGGGGCCCGGACACATGTGGGAACCGGGCAGGGGACGGAAGTCATCGTAGGACGGGGGCTGGCCGTAGCATGACGGGCATCACGATGGGGGAGGCCCATGTCAGACAACACAGAGCAGCCCGCGGACGGGGCCGTGCCGCGCGATCCGTGGGCTCCGCCGGACAACAGGGTGCCGCTGGACAAGAAGGAGCCCGTGGACGACCGCCCGCCGGCCGTCCACGACCAGCAGACCGTCACCTCGATGCCGGCCACCGCACCGGGCCCAGTGCCGGACGCCGGGGGGCAACCGGTCGCCGGACACGGCCCCGCACCCGCGGCAGGCTTCGGCGCCCCGCCTGAGGCGGGGCAGCCGTCCGGCCCCGGCGGCTGGTACGGCCCGGATGCCGTGCCGCCACCGCCGGTCGGCCCGAACGGCCCGGGTCAGCAGGCCCCGCCGCACGTCGGCCAGTACGGCTACCCCGCGGCGCCGCCGCCCCAGCAGCCCGCCGGCCAGTACGGCTACCCGGCCCCGCAGGCCCCGCAGTACGGCGGCTACCCGGGATACCCCGGCTACGGCCAGACCGTCTGGGGCGGGCCCCAGCCCGCGAACGGGCTCGGGATCGCCTCCATGGTGCTCGGCATCATCGCGGTGGCCGTCTTCTACATGTACGGCCTCGGCGTCATCCTCGGTGTCCTCGCGCTGATATTCGGACTGATAGGCCGGGGCCGGGTCAGCCGGGGCGAGGCCGACAACGGCGGAGTGGCACTCGCCGGCATCATCCTCGGCTCGATCGGCATCGCCGTCAGTGCCGTTTTCCTGGGGCTGGTCATCTGGGCCGCCACCAGCGACCGCTTCGACGAGGACAGTGGCTCCGGTTTCGAGCCGATGTCGGCCTCGCTGGTCGTCGATTCCCCGGCCGTCGGTGTGATGCGCTGACGCCGGTCGCCGGTGTGACGGCGGCGCTGGGTTCGTCGGACCCGGTCGCACGTGGCCCGTGGGGCGGTGGGAATTCGTCCCGCCGCCCCACGGACCGTCTCATAGGGGCGTCCGGGTCCCCGACGCGGTTCCCGCCCCCGCCGCGGCACGCAGCCCGCTCCGCGCGTCCATCAGCGCGAACCCGAGCAGATTCAGCCCCCGCCAGGCCGCCGGGTCCTGTGCACGCGGATCGTCCGCCGCCAGCCCGATCCCCCAGATCCGGTCCATCGGGCTCGCCTCGACCAGCACCCGCTCGCCCGTACCCAGCAGGAACTCCCGCAGCGCCGGGTCCTGGCCGAACTTGTGGCGGCTGCCCGCCACCACGAGCCCGTACCGCTCGCGCTCCCAGACGGCCTCGTCGAAACCGCGGACCAGCCGGCCCACCTTCTTCGCCTCGGCCGGGCTCTTCGCCGCCACCGCCGCTTCCGCCGCCCCGGCGTCACCGAACAGCCGCGCCTTGCCGGCCATCATCCAGTGCTCCGCCGACGCGTACGTCACCCCGTCGACCGTGAACGGCGACAGCCACCACTGGCTGAGACAACTCGCACCGATCGTGCCGTCACGGCGCGGCCGGTGCCCCCAGAACCTCAGGTACTGCACCCTCTCGCCCCGGCCGGTCCGCGCCACGAGGTCATCGATGTGTTCCATGACACGCGAGTCTGGCATCCGCCACTGACACTACGTACGGGGTATTCCGCACTGACGCGACACATGGTCGACAGATTCCGTTGCGTAACCAAAAGGCAACAACGGAATCACTTGTTGGGCCCGGTCCCCTCTGTCAGGATCGGCAGTCAAATCGAGCAGAAGCTACGCCGCCCCCGCTCTGCGGGGACAGCGGCGGAGGAGAGCGTGATGGGCAACAGCTTCCAGGTACAGGACCGCTTCGCGGACGGCGCGCAGTACATCGGGGGAAGACTGCGACCCGGCACATCGGGACGCAGCCAGGACGTGGTGAACCCGGCCACGGGCAAGACCGTCTACACGTACGAGCTGGCGGGCACCGCCGATGTCGACGCGGCGGTCGCCGCCGCGCGCGCCGCCTTCCCCGGCTGGTCGGGAGCCACCCCGGCCGAGCGGTCCGAGGCGATGCACCGCTTCGCCGCCGTCCTCGCCGGGCAGGCGGACGACTTCGCGTACGCCGAGTCCCTCCAGTGCGGCAAGCCGGTCAAGCTGTCCACCGAGTTCGACGTGCCCGGAACGGTCGACAACACCTCGTTCTTCGCGGGCGCCGCCCGCCATCTGGAGGGCAAGTCCGCCGCCGAGTACGACGGCGACCACACCTCGTACGTACGGCGGGAGGCGATCGGCGTCGTCGGCTCCATCGCCCCCTGGAACTACCCGCTCCAGATGGCTGCCTGGAAGGTCCTCCCGGCCATCGCCGCGGGCAACACCATCGTGCTGAAGCCCGCCGAGATCACCCCGCTGACCTCGTTGATGTTCGCGCAGGCGGCCACCGAGGCCGGCATCCCGGACGGCGTGATCAACATCGTCAGCGGCGCGGGGAAGGAGGCCGGTGAACACCTCGTCGGCCACCCCGACGTCGTGATGACCTCCTTCACCGGCTCCACCGCCGTCGGCAAGCGGGTCGCGGAGATCGCCACCTCGACCGTCAAGCGCCTCCACCTCGAACTCGGCGGCAAGGCCCCCTTCCTGGTCTTCGACGACGCCGACCTGGCGGCCGCGGTCAACGGAGCGGTAGCCGGCTCCCTCATCAACACCGGCCAGGACTGCACGGCGGCCACCCGCGCCTACGTCCAGCGCCCGCTCTACGACGCCTTCGTGCAGGGCGTCGCCGAGCTGATGGCGACCGTCCGGGTCGGTGACCCGTTCGCCCCGGGGACCGACCTCGGCCCGCTGATCAGCCACGCCCAGCGCGACCGGGTCGCCGGATTCGTCGAGCGCGCCCGCGCCTACGCCACCGTCGTCACCGGCGGCGAGGCCCCCGGCGGCGAACTGGCCGACGGCGCCTACTACCGGCCGACCCTGATCGCCGGAGCGGCCCAGGACAGCGAGATCGTCCAGTCCGAGATCTTCGGCCCGGTCCTGGTCGTGCTGCCCTTCGACACCGACGACGAAGGCATCGCGCTGGCCAACGACACCCCCTACGGGCTCGCCGCCTCCGCCTGGACCCGCGACCTGTACCGGGCGGGCCGCGCCACCCGCGAGATCAAGGCCGGCTGCGTCTGGGTGAACGACCACATTCCGATCATCAGCGAGATGCCGCACGGCGGGTACAAGGCCAGCGGCTTCGGCAAGGACATGTCGTCGTACTCCTTCGAGGAGTACACGCAGGTCAAGCATGTCATGTACGACAACACCGCGGTCGCCCGCAAGGACTGGCACCGCACGATCTTCGGGGACCGATAGGACCGCCCCCATGTGACGGCCGGTCCACCCCGGCCGGTCCGGCCGCTCACCCACCCGAAAGGGCAACGCGCATGGAGCAGTACGAGCCCGAGCGTCTCTCCGCGGCCCAGCTGGCCGCGGTGCGTCGCACTCTGACCAGTGGCAGGGGAGCACTCACCCGCCGATCGCTGCTGCGCGCCTCCGGTACCGGCGCGCTCACACTCGGCGGACTGGGCGCGCTGAGCGCGTGCGGAATCCCTCCCGCGAAACGGGAGGGGGACGCCGCGGCGGCCTCCGACGACCACTCGGCCAAGGAGAAGCAGGTCAACTTCTCCAACTGGACCGAGTACATGGACGTCACCGACGACGGCAAGCACCGGCCCACCCTGGAGCAGTTCACCGAGCGGACCGGCATCAAGGTCAAGTACACCGAGGACATCAACGACAACGTCGAGTTCTTCGGCAAGATCAAGCCGCAGCTCGCGGCCGGCCAGGACACCGGCCGCGACATCATCTGCGTCACGGACTGGCTGGCCGCCCGTATCGTCCGCCTCGGCTGGGCGCAGAAGCTCGACCCGTCGAACCTGCCGCACGCCTACGCCAACCTCTCGGCCCAGTTCCGCTCCCCGGACTGGGACCCCGGCCGCGCCTACTCCTACCCCTGGGCCGGGATCCCCACCGTCATCGCCTACAACTCCAAGGCGACCGGCGGGCGCCGGGTCGACTCCGTCAGCCAGCTGCTCGACGACCCGCAGCTCAAGGGCCGGGTCAGCTTCCTCTCGGAGATGCGTGACTCCATCGGCATGACCCTGCTCGACATGGGCAAGGACCCCGGCGCCTTCACCGACGCCGACTACGACGCCGCGGTCGGCCGGCTCCAGAAGGGCGTCGACCGGAACCAGATCCGCCGTTTCACCGGCAACGACTACACCGCGGATCTCGACAAGGGCGACATCGCCGCCTGCGTCGCCTGGGCCGGCGACATCGTCCAGCTCCAGGCCGGCAACCCGGACGTCAAGTACGCGATACCCGCCGCGGGCTACGTCATATCCAGCGACAACATGCTGGTTCCGGTGAAGGCACGGCACAAGACCAACGCCGAGAAGCTCATCGACCACTACTACCGGCCGCCGGTCGCCGCCGAACTCGCCGCGTACATCAACTTCGTCTGCCCGGTCGACGGGGTCCGCGAGGAACTCGCCAGGATCGACCGTTCGATGGCCGACAACCCGCTGATTCTCCCGGACAAGAAGATGGCGTCCGCCTCGCACGCCTTCCGGTCCCTGACCGCCGAGGAAGAGACGGCGTACGAGGAGAAGTTCGCCAAGCTCATCGGCGCCTGACGCCCCGCCCTTCCTCCCCCCCGATCTCCCCCTGACACCACTGGGACTGCGATCCATGACACAGCAGCAGACAGGCGGCGATGTCCGCCTCACCGGGATCAGCAAGACGTACGGCTCCTTCGCCGCCGTCCAACCGCTCGATCTGACCGTCCCGCAGGGCTCCTTCTTCGCGCTGCTCGGCGCGTCCGGCTGCGGCAAGACCACCACCCTGCGCATGATCGCGGGCCTGGAGGAGGCCACCACCGGCACCGTGTCGCTCGGCGGCCGGGACATCACCGGCCTCCCCCCGTACAAGCGGCCCGTCAACACGGTCTTCCAGAGCTACGCGCTCTTCCCGCACCTCGACATCACGGAGAACGTCGCCTTCGGACTGCGCCGGCGCGGCATCAAGTCGGTCAAGAAGCAGGTCGACGACATGCTGGAGCTCGTCGAGCTCGGCGACTTCGCCCGGCGCAAACCCCACCAGCTCTCCGGCGGCCAGCAACAGCGCGTCGCCGTCGCCCGCGCCCTGATCAACCACCCGCAGGTGCTGCTCCTCGACGAGCCGCTCGGCGCCCTCGACCTCAAGCTGCGCCGCCAGATGCAGCTCGAGCTCAAGCGCATCCAGACCGAGGTCGGCATCACGTTCGTCCATGTCACCCACGACCAGGAGGAGGCCATGACCATGGCCGACACCGTCGCGGTGATGAACGCCGGCCGGGTCGAGCAGCTCGGCGACCCCGCCGATCTCTACGAGAACCCGAGGACGACGTTCGTCGCCAACTTCCTCGGCACCTCGAACCTCATCGAGGGCGAAGTCCTCTCCACCGGCAACGACATCGTCGTGTCGGCCGGCGGCGGGAAGCTCCGGCTGCCCGCCGGCCGGTGTCCGGAGCCGACCACGAAGGGCGGCAAGCTGCTCCTCGGCATCCGCCCCGAGAAGATCTCCCTCGCGCACCGCGACGACGTGGACGAGATAGCGGAGGGCCGCAACCGGGTCACCGGACGGATCGTCGACTCCAGCTTCATCGGCGTCTCCACGCAGTACGTGGTGGAGAGCCCGGCCGGCAAGTCCCTCCACGTGTACGAGCAGAACGTCGAGCGGCGCGCGGGGCTCACCGCCGGAGCCGAGGTCGTCCTGCACTGGAACCCGGCACACACCTTCGGCCTGGACGCCACCCAGGACATCGACGCCGGTGTGGAGACGGTGGAGGACGCGGCGTGAGCGTCATCCAGGAGGCGCCACCCGCTCCCGTCGAGGAGCCGAAGGTGCGCAAGCCCTCCACCCGCAAGCGCCTCGTCCCCTACTGGCTGCTGCTCCCCGGCATCCTGTGGCTCGTCGTCTTCTTCGCGCTGCCGCTGATCTACCAGGGGTCGACCTCCGTACAGACCGGATCCCTGGAGAAGGGCTTCGAGGTCACCTGGCACTTCCAGACGTACTGGGACGCGCTGACCGACTACTACCCGCAGTTCATCCGGTCCCTGCTGTACGCGGGCACCGCGACGATCCTCTGCCTGCTGCTCGGCTACCCGCTCGCCTACCTCATCGCGTTCAAGGCCGGCCGCTGGCGCAACCTGGTGCTGGTGCTGGTCATCGCCCCGTTCTTCACCAGCTTCCTGATCCGCACGCTCGCCTGGAAGACGATCCTCGCGGACGGCGGCGCGGTCGTCGACGTACTGAACACCCTGCACGTCCTGGACGTCACCAGCTGGCTCGGCTGGACCGAGTCCAACCGGGTGCTGGCCACGCCGATGGCGGTGGTCTGCGGTCTCACGTACAACTTCCTGCCGTTCATGATCCTGCCGCTCTACACCTCGCTGGAACGGATCGACGGCCGGCTGCACGAGGCCGCCGGGGACCTGTACGCCACCCCCGCCACCACCTTCCGCAAGGTGACGTTCCCGCTCTCCATGCCGGGCGTGGTCTCCGGCACCCTGCTGACCTTCATCCCGGCCAGCGGCGACTACGTCAACGCGGAACTGCTCGGCTCCACCGACACCAAGATGGTCGGCAGCGTCATCCAGACCCAGTTCCTGCGCGTCCTCGACTATCCGACGGCGGCCGCGCTCTCCTTCATCCTCATGGCGGTCGTTCTGATCGCGGTCACCTTCTACATCCGCCGCTCCGGGACGGAGGACCTGGTCTGATGCCCGTACTGCGCTGGCTGCGA
The DNA here is from genome assembly GCF_040655445.1 of Streptomyces sp. NPDC050423. Taxonomy (NCBI): domain Bacteria; kingdom Bacillati; phylum Actinomycetota; class Actinomycetes; order Kitasatosporales; family Streptomycetaceae; genus Streptomyces; species Streptomyces sp. NPDC050423. The sequence continues at coordinate 38,717 of NZ_JBFAJY010000008.1, read as the reverse complement.
CGCCACATCATCGTCATCGCGGGTCTGCTGACGCTCGCCTACATGATCCTTCCGAACATCGTCGTGATGGTGTTCTCCTTCAACAAGCCCAACGGGAGGTTCAACTACTCCTGGCAGCGCTTCTCGCTGGACGCCTGGAAGGACCCCTGCGGGGTGGCCGACATGTGCGGCTCGCTCTCCCTCTCCCTCCAGATCGCCTTCTGGGCCACGGTCGGCGCGACCGTGCTCGGCACGATGATCGCGTTCGCCCTGGTCCGCTACCGCTTCCGGGCGCGTGGCGCGATCAACTCGCTGATCTTCCTGCCGATGGCGATGCCCGAGGTCGTCATGGCCGCCTCGCTGCTCACGCTGTTCCTCAACATGGGCGCACAACTGGGCTTCTGGACGATCCTCATCGCGCACATCATGTTCTGCCTCAGCTTCGTCACGACGGCGGTCAAGGCGCGGGTCATGTCGATGGACCCCAGGCTGGAGGAGGCAGCGCGCGATCTGTACGCCGGGCCCGTGCAGACCTTCGTACGGGTCACCCTGCCGATCGCCGCCCCCGGAATCGCCGCGGGAGCGCTGCTCGCATTCGCGCTCTCCTTCGACGATTTCATCATCACCAATTTCAACGCGGGCTCCACCGTGACCTTCCCCATGTTCGTCTGGGGTTCGGCCCAGCGCGGCACGCCCGTGCAGATCAACGTCATCGGTACGGCAATGTTCATCGTTGCGGTACTGGTGGTTCTCGCCGGCCAGCTCATCGCCAACCGGCGCAAGAACAGCGCACGACCCTGAAAGTCCCGAAGGAGTTGGAAACCATGGCCCCAGTCGCCATGCGCACCGCCGCCCAGTCACTCGCCGACGCCAAGCCGGTCTCGTTCTGGCTGGACGACCCCGGCAGGCCCGAAGCGCTCCCCGCGCTCACCGGCGACGAGCACTGCGACCTCCTCGTCATCGGCGCCGGCTACAGCGGACTGTGGACCGCGCTGCTCGCCAAGGAGCGCGAACCGGAACGCGATGTCGTCCTCATCGAGGGGCACGAGACGGGCTGGGCCGCCTCGGGCCGCAACGGCGGATTCTGCGCCGCCTCCCTCACCCACGGCCTGCCCAACGGGCTGGAGCGCTGGCCCGAGGAGATCGGGAAGCTGGAGGAGCTGGGCGCGCGCAACCTCGACGCCATCGAGGAGGCGGTCGCCCGCTACGGCATCGACTGCGAGTTCGAGCGCACCGGTGAAATCGATGTCGCCACCGAGCCCCACCAGCTCGAAGAGCTGCGGGAGTGGCACCAGGAGATGGAGCGGCGCGGCTTCGGCGGCGTCGATTTCCTCGACCGTGACGCGCTGCGCACCCATGTCGACTCACCGACATTCCTGGGCGGCCTCTGGGACCGCCGCGGGGTCGCGATGCTGCACCCCGCCAAGCTGGCCTGGGGTCTCAAGCAGGCCTGTCTCGACCTGGGCGTGCGGATCTACGAGCACACCCGCGGGCTGGAGCTGGCCAGAACCGGAACCGGAATGGCGGTCCGCACCCCGTACGGAAAGGTCCTCGCCCGCCGCGTCGCCCTCGGCACGAACATCTTCCCGTCGCTCGTGAAGCGGGTGCGCCCGTACACCGTCCCGGTCTACGACTACGCACTGATGACGGAGCCGCTGACCGCCGGACAGCTCGCCGCCATCGGCTGGCAGAACCGGCAGGGGCTGGGAGACAGCGCCAACCAGTTCCATTACTTCCGGCTCTCCGCGGACAACCGGATCCTGTGGGGCGGATACGACGCGATCTATCCGTACGGGGGCCGGCTCAGCGCCCGTCTCGACCAGCGGCCGGAAACGTTCCTGAAGCTCGCCGGGCAGTTCTTCGAATGCTTCCCGCAATTGGCGGGAGTGCGTTTCACTCATGCCTGGGGCGGCGCGATCGACACCTGTTCCCGATTCTCCGCGTTCTTCGGTACGGCCCATCAGGGCCGGGTCGCCTATGCCGCCGGATACACGGGACTCGGCGTCGGGGCCACCCGGTTCGGCGCCGACGTGATGCTCGACCTCCTCGCCGGTGAGCGGACGGAGCGGACCGCGCTGGAGATGGTGCGCAGCAAGCCGATGCCGTTTCCGCCGGAGCCGCTGGCCTGGGCCGGAATCGAGCTGACGAAGCGCTCCCTGGCCAGGGCCGACGAGAACGGCGGCCACCGCAATCTGTGGCTGCGGACGATGGACCGGATGGGGCTCGGCTTCGACAGCTGAACCCGCGTCCGACCTGCGGCGTCGCCCGGCCGGGCCCACCGTGACCCAGTTCACTACCGGTTGGTAGCCGAACCCGCGTAATGGATCGGCCCCGCCCCGCTCTCTTTCCGTGAACGCACCGGCAAATCCCTGCCGGTGCGACACGGAACGGAGGCGGGCCATGACTGGCTCGGGGGTCAAGGCAGCGGTCGAGTGGCTCGTGTCGGTGGCACCGGATCCCGGCGCCTGCCGGCGGGAGTGGGAGCGCGATCCGCGGGGGATCGCGCTCCTTCCCGCCGGCCGGCGCTGGGACGTGCTGATTCTGCCGGGGAGGCTGGGCTGTCGGACGCTCGACGTGCTCACCCGGCTCATCGACCGGCCGGGGCCGGTCCTCGCCGGCTTCGGCGACGCCCGCATCGGGTTCTTCGTGCCGCCGGGCACCGCCGACCGCTGGATCGGCACGGGGATCCGCGGCGCGGGCCAGGGCACCTGGATCGTGGTGCCCCGTCCGGGGCGGGCCGCAGGCGGGGTGCGCTGGCTGATTCCGCCCGACGGATCGGGCACGCTCACCGACGCCACGCTGCTGGAACTCGCGATGCACGAGGCCGCTGGAGGGGCCGCGGCGGGGGACATCGGTTAGGCGACCGGGTGCCAGAGGTCTTGACAACCGGATTGGTCTGGACCATGTTGTGCGCGCCACACTCAATTCCCCCCTGCACGGAGGCCGTTGTGGAACGCACGGGACCCCCCGCCCGCATTACCGGACTTCTGGCCGCCTTCACGGCCGCCCTGCTCGCCGCCGGCGGCCTGGCGGCCTCGGCGCCGAGTGCCGCCGCGGCCGACGCCGATCTGGCGCGCAACGGAACCTTCGAGGCCGGCCTGGACGGCTGGAGCTGTACGGGCGGCAGCGGAGCCGCTGTCAGCACCCCCGTGCACGGCGGCACCTCGGCGCTGAAGGCGACCCCGGCCGGCAGCGACAACGCCAAGTGCTCCCAGACCGTGACGGTCAAGCCCGACTCCACGTACACACTGAGCGCGTGGGTGCAGGGCAGCTACGTCTTCCTGGGGGCGGACGGCACCGGCACCACCGACGTGTCCACCTGGACACAGTCCGCCGACGGCTGGAAGCAGCTCACCACCACGTTCAGGACGGGCGCGGCCACCACCTCGGTGAGCGTCTACACGCACGGCTGGTACGGCACCCCCGCCTACTACGCCGACGACCTCACCCTCGTCGGCCCCGGCGGCGACCCGGTCGCGCTCCCGGCGGTACCCGCGGGCCTGAAGACCGGCACGGCCACCGCGTCCTCGGTCCCGCTGTCCTGGACGGCGTCCGCGGGCGCCACCGGCTACAACGTCTACCAGGGCGGGACGAAGGTCCTCTCCGCCACCGGTACCTCGGCGACCGTGACGGGCCTCGCGGCCTCGACCGCGTACAGCTTCCAGGTCACCGCCACCAACGCGGCGGGCGAGTCAGCCAAGTCCGCCGCGGTGCCCGCCACCACCAAGACCGGCGGCAGCGGGGGAGGTGGCGGCACGGACCTGCCGGCCCACGCCCTCGTCGGCTATCTGCACTCCAGCTTCGCCAACGGCTCCGGCTACACCCGGATGGCGGACGTGCCCGACTCCTGGGACGTGATCGACCTGGCCTTCGGCGAGCCGACCTCCGTCACATCGGGCGACATCCGCTTCTCGCTCTGCCCGGTCGCGGAGTGCCCGAACGTCGAGTCCGCGGCCGAGTTCAAGGCGGCCATCAAGGCCAAGCAGGCCGCCGGCAAGAAGGTGCTGATCTCCATCGGCGGCCAGAACGGACAGGTGCAGCTCGCCACCACCGCCGCCCGTGACACCTTCGTCTCCTCGGTCAGCAAGATCATCGACGAGTACGGTCTGGACGGACTGGACATCGACTTCGAGGGCCACTCGCTCTCGCTGAACACCGGCGACACCGACTTCCGCAGCCCCACCACGCCGGTCATCGTCAACCTGATCTCCGCGGTGAAGACCCTCAAGGCCAAGTACGGCGACAAGTTCGTCCTCACCATGGCCCCCGAGACCTTCTTCGTGCAGCTCGGCTACCAGTACTACGGCTCGGGCCCGTGGGGCGGCCAGGACCCGCGCGCCGGCGCCTACCTCCCGGTGATCCACGCCCTGCGCGACGACCTCACCCTGCTGCACGTCCAGGACTACAACTCGGGCTCCATCATGGGTCTGGACAACCAGTACCACTCGATGGGCGGCGCCGACTTCCACATCGCGATGACCGACATGCTGCTGACCGGTTTCCCGGTGGCGGGCGACCAGACCAAGGTCTTCCCCGGTCTCCGCCCCGACCAGGTCTCGATCGGCCTGCCGGCCTCCACCCAGGCGGGCAACGGCCACACCTCGCCCGCCGAGGTCACCAAGGCGCTGAACTGCCTGACGAAGAAGACCGACTGCGGCTCGTACGCCACCCACGGCACCTGGTCCGGACTCCGCGGACTGATGACCTGGTCGATCAACTGGGACCGCTTCAACAACTGGGAGTTCTCGAAGAACTTCGACGCCTACTTCGGCGGCTGAGCACCAGCGGGAGGAGCAGCAGCCCGCACAGGAACCAGCTGCCCAGCACGTCCAGCGGCCAGTGATAGCCGCGCAGCACCAGACCGATGCCCGTCGCCGCCGTCAGCAGGACAGCGGCGACGGGCATCATCCATGAGCGCCTCACATACGGGGCGAGCAGCAGCGCGGCCGCCCCGTACGCCACGGCGGCGGTCGCCGCATGGCCCGACGGGTAGTAGCCGGTGGCGTCGGTCAGCGGCCCCGGGCGGGCGATCCAGTCCTTCAGCGGGACGACGAGCAGCGGCACCGCGGTCATGGTGAGCGCCGCGGTGAACGGTTCACGGCGCGCGCCGCGCACCAGCGACCAGACGATCGCGCAGCCCAGCACCGGCAGCGCGACCTGCGTATTGCCGAGATCGGCGAGGAGTTCGGTGAGCCGGGCCGGACCGTGACCGACCAGGGCCCGGCCGGTGCGCTCGTCCAGGCCGCGCAGCGGGCCGCCGGCCGCGATCTGCCAGGTGGTAAGCGCGAACAGGGCCAGCAGGCCCGACACCACGGAAACGAGAAGAGCCGTCCGTCCCGGAACGGGGGGGGTTGTTCCGGGACGGACGGCAGGACCGGTGTGCCGCGCGCCCCGGGGGGTGTGGGGCGGGCGGCCATCCGATCGGTGAGGAGTTCCGGAGCCCGAGGCTCCAGTGGTGTGCGCGAAGGCACGACCAGGACGGCGCTGGGGGAGCTCCGACCCGGTATCGCCCGCGGTTCCCTGCGGGCGGGGTGTTTCTCTCATCTGCGGAAACCGTACGTCAGGCGATGGGGGACCGACAGCGGGAACGGTATCCCGCCATCGCCCCCGCACACCTTCTTCACAGGCCCTCACCCGGGCGCCGGGCATCCCCGGAGGAAACGCCGCGGCCGCCTCCGGAACCCGCCGGCCTCAGAGGGTGGCGAACGCCTGCTCGATGACGTCGAGGCCCTCGCCCAGCAGGTCCTCGCCGATCACCAGCGGCGGCAGGAAGCGCAGGACGTTGCCGTACGTGCCGCAGGTGAGCACCAGCACGCCCTCGGCGTGGCAGGCCTTGGCGAGCTGCGCGGCCGCCTCCGGGTTCGGGTCCTTGGTGCCGGACCTCACCAGCTCGATCGCGATCATCGCGCCGCGGCCGCGGATGTCACCGATGAGGTCGCCGTTCGGCAGCTTCGCCCGCATCTCGGCGAGCCGGCCCTTCATGACCTCCTCGATGCGCTTGGCCTTCCCGTTCAGGTCCAGCTCGCGCATCGTCTCGATGGCACCGAGGGCCCCGGCGCAGGCGACCGGGTTCCCGCCGTACGTACCGCCGAGGCCGCCGGCGTGCGCCGCGTCCATGATCTCGGCGCGGCCGGTGACCGCGGAGAGCGGGAGGCCGCCCGCGATGCCCTTGGCGGTGGTGATCAGGTCGGGGACGATGCCCTCGTCCTCGCAGGCGAACCACTGGCCGGTGCGGCAGAAGCCGGACTGGATCTCGTCGGCGACGAAGACGATGCCGTTGTCCTGGGCGAACCGCGCGATCGCCGGGAGGAAGCCCTTGGCCGGCTCGATGAACCCGCCCTCACCGAGCACCGGCTCGATGATGATCGCGGCGACGTTGTCCGCGCCGATCTGCTTGGTGATCTGGTCGATGGCCTGGGCGGACGCCTCGGCACCGGCGTTCTCGGCACCGGTCGGCCAGCGGTAGCCGTACGCCACCGGCACCCGGTAGACCTCGGGCGCGAACGGGCCGAAGCCCTGCTTGTACGGCATGTTCTTCGCCGTCAGTGCCATCGTGAGGTTGGTCCGGCCGTGGTAGCCGTGGTCGAAGACGACGACGGCGGTGCGCTTGGTGTACGCACGGGCGATCTTCACCGCGTTCTCGACGGCCTCGGCGCCCGAGTTGAACAGCGCGGACTTCTTCGCGTGGTCGCCCGGTGTCAGCTCGGCGAGCTGCTCACAGACCTCGACGTACCCCTCGTACGGAGTGACCATGAAACAGGTGTGGGTGAAGTCGGCGAGCTGCGCCGACGCGCGCCGCACCACGGCCTCGGCGGAGGCGCCGACCGATGTCACGGCGATACCGGAGCCGAAGTCGATCAGCCGGTTGCCGTCCACGTCCTCGATGATCCCGCCACCGGCACGGGCGGTGAACACCGGCAGCGTGGAGCCCACACCGGCGGCGACCGTCGCGAGACGGCGGGCCTGCAGCTCCACCGACTTCGGGCCGGGAATGGCGGTGACGAGGCGGCGCTCCTGCGGAATAGCGGTCATGCGGGGCTCCTGGGGGTGTTTCGGACGCTTCTGTTTCTGCAGGCTAGGGGCGGGGGCGGGGCGCGGGCATGCTCCGATCGGGAGTGGTGGGGGGCGTGTCCTTGTCCGTGGCGGACAGAAGGCGGTACGGGGACCGGAGCGGCCCGTTCCCCGTCACTATCCGGGCGGGGCACTAGATTGGCCGTGCAGCGGTCGGACCTGGCTGGTCAGGGGGCAACGGTTCATGGACAACGAAAGCACGCACGGCACCCGGGGCACGTGGGGTGCGCAGCCGCCCGACGGCCGCCCCGGCGGGCCCGGGAGCTCCGTGCCGCACCCGGCCGGCCCGCCGCCCGCCGTTCCGCCCGGCCCGCCGCCCGTCGCCCCGCCCGCGTTCTCCCCGACGGTGCCGCCGCCCAGCGGGCCGCCGAACCTTGGCGGTGCGCCCCGAGGGGGAACGCCGATCGCCCAGTGGCTGGACACCCCCCGCCCTGCTGTTGGCCCCGGGGTCTGGCGGTACGCATACGTGCCGCGGCCCGCCGAGAAGCCTCCTCGGCCGTCTGTGCTGGGGCGCGTGCTCACGCTGGTGCTCGCTCTGATCGTCGTGGCATACAGCTCGGGCTACCGCATTCCCTACCTGGGTCTTCCGTTCCGTTTCCTCACGCCGCGGGACTGGTGGACGCTGGGCAACGAACTCCGGCCGGGTGTCGCTCCGGACATTGCCTACGCCTGGCAGGCCCTCTACTTCCAAGCCATGACTCTCCTGCTCACGCTGTGGGCGGCAAAGCTCGGGAACTGGGCGGGTTTCTTCCGTCACTACGCAGGGGCGAACCTCGCGCGCGCGAGACTGATGGCAACGGGGCTGGGCGCATTCATTGCTCTGTGGGTCGTCTGGAACGGCAGCGTGCCCATCTTGGAGATCGTCTTCCTGGCGATTCCGAGAAGTCTCCTGCGTGCCGACGGCAGTGCGTTCACCGTGGCTCTGGTCGCCTACGGTGCCTACGCCATGGTCGCCGCCGTGGTGGTGTGGCCCTTCGCCCGTATCGGCCGGTGGCACGCCGCTGTCGAGGGAGTCCGGCAACGCCGGGCGGGCGCACAGGCGCGACTCCCGGCCGCGCCCGCCTTCGAGGACTCGTCGCGCTGGCCCGAACTGCGTGCTGCGGGACTCCCCGAAGCGGCGGACGTCCTTACCGGAGCAGTCCAGGCCGATCGCATGAACGACGTCGACTGCGCGCGGCTGGGCCAGGCGTGGGAGCGGGCACGATTCAGCTCTGATCGCCTCGCCGCCTTTGCGGCAGAGACCGTACGCAAAGGGCCGGATGCCTTCCTTCACCCTTCGGGGAGCCGGGACCTGCCACTGCGGTCGGCCCGTCACGACCTGCTGACCGATCAGGTCCGTATCGGTGTCTGTGTCGACAACGAGCGCAACCCCCACGCGCGCCGAGGCACGGGTGTCGCTCTGGAACCCGCCGCCCTGGGAACCTCCCTGCTGGCGGTCGGGCCGTCCGGCGCGGGCAAGACCGCCCGGCTGGTGCGGCCGGTCGTCGAGACGCTGGCGCTCCAGGCGCTCGCCGGCAAGGCCGCCGTGCTCGCCGTGGGCGCGGCGGGGGCCTCACTCGGTCCGGACGAGGCGTTCGACGTCGTCGTGAAGGTCGGTGACCCCTCGTCCCTGCACGATTTCGATCTCTACGGCAGCACGACCGATCCCGACGAGGCCGCGGCCACTCTCGCGGAAGGGCTGGTCGGAGACGTTCCGGACCTGGACAGCCGACGCGCGGCTCTCGCGCTCGGCCAGTTGCTCGGTCCCTATCGCACCGTCCATGGCCACTTCCCGTCCGTCCCGGAGCTCCGTGAACTACTCGCGGGGAGCGAGCTGGTCCTCACCGAGCTGCGACAGGCTCTGGAGGAGGGCGGCCACCACGCCATGTTGCGTGAGCTGGATGCCCGAGTGCGTCACACGGGCAGTAGCGGAGACCCGGCCACGGTCCTCGCCGAGCGGATCGGCCTGCTCGACCGGCCCGCTTTCGCGGGGTTCTTCGCCACCGGTCCTGACGCCCGGCCCTTCACTCTCCGCTCTCTCGAACAGCACCCGGTCAGGGTCCGGATCGATCTTCCGGAACGCGTGCACGCCGGTGCGTCGAGGGTCCTGACCCGTCTGATTCTTGCGCAGTTCAACTCGATCGCCGCAGCGCGAACGGAGCGCTCGCGCTTCGCCTGTCTGGTGCTCGACGACGCGACCGGCACGATCACTCCCGGAACCGTCAGGGGTCTGCGGCATCTCAGGTCCGTCAATGCCGGTGCGGTGCTGGCACTGCGAACCGTGGACGACGTCCCCGAAGGGCTGCATTCCGCACTGCTCGGTGCCATGGGGTGCGGGATGATCTTCTCCGGCGTCACCACCTGGGACGGAAAACGGTTCTCGGAAGCCTGGGGCAAGGAATGGGTCACGGTCCGGGAAGTGGCCAAGCACACCGTTTTCGCGGACCAGCCGGTCACCCGCGCTCTGCACGCACTGCGGAAGCTGGCCACGGGCAACGCTGTCACCACCGACGCAGTCACCGTGCGACAAGTGGAACGGGAGCGCTGGTCGGCGTCACAGCTGGCGTACGAGCTGCCGGCCGGTCACGCGGTCCTCTCCCTCACCACCGTCGACGGCGAGCACGCACCCCCGCTCCTGGTGGAACTGGGAGGCTGACGGGTTACGTGGCAGCAGCGGTACGGGCGGGCTGAGAGCGGTTACGGGAACCCTGCCGCCCTGGCAGAATCGATGGCAGCCGTTCATACGCGACGGCACAATCGACGCCCCCTCCCAAAGGTCGCCCGTCCCATGCCGCCCACGCTCGCCTCGCTCGTCCAGCACTCGGCGCTCAAGCTCACGGTCCGTGCGGGGGCCGACGGGCTCGACACGCCCGTGCGCTGGGCGCACGCCAGCGAGCTGGCCGACCCCGTCCGCTACATGGAGGGCGGTGAACTGCTGCTGGTCACCGCGACCAATCTCGACGCCGAGAGCCCGGAAGGCATGCAGCGGTACGTGCGACGGCTGGCCGGGTCCGGAGTCGTCGGGGTGGGCTTCGCCGTCGGCGTGAACTACGACGACGTACCCAGGGCACTGATCGACGCCGCCGAGGAAGCGGGCCTGCCGCTCCTCGAAGTGCCCCGCCGCACCCCGTTCATCGCCATCGCCAAGGCGGTCTCCTCGGAGATCGCCGCCGACCAGTACCGGGCCGTCACCGCCGGCTTCGAGGCGCAGCGCGAACTCACCAGGGCGGCGCTCTCCGGGGACGGACCCGCCGAACTCCTCACCCGGCTCGCCGCGCACGTCGACGGCTGGGCCGCGCTGTACGACGCCTCCGGGGCGGTCGTGGCCGCCGCCCCCGACTGGGCCGCCCGCCGCGCCGCCCGGCTCACCCCCGACGTGGAACGCCTGCGGGACCGCCCGGCCCCCGCCAGCGCGGTCGTCGGCGACACCGACGACCGGGTCGAGCTCCAGTCCCTGGGCACCGGCCGCCGGGCCCGCGGCGCACTCGCCGTCGGCACCGGGTCGGCGCTCGGCACCGCGGAACGGTACGCGGTGCACTCGGCGGTCGCCCTGCTCACCCTCATCACCGCCCGCTCCCGCTCGCTCCAGGGCGCCGAACAGCGACTCGGCGCCGCGGTGCTGCGCATGCTGCTCGCCGGCCAGCCCGACCACGCACGCGCCGTCGCCGGAGATCTCTACGGCGGACTGCTCGACGCGCCCTTCCGGCTGCTCATCGCCGAGGCCACCGAACCCTCGACCACGGCGCAGCTGGCCGAGGCGATGGAGACCGCGGCCTCCCGGTCGGGCGAGACCGTGCTCATGGTGCCCGAGGGCGAACGCCTCGTCGTCCTGGCCGCCGACGGGGGCACCGCGGTCGCCGCCTGCACGGCCTACGCGGAGGCCCAGGAGAAGCGGCCCGCGCACGAACCGGCGGAGAACACCGAAGTGGTCGTCGGCCTCTCCGCCCCCGCGGGGCCGATCGCCGTCTCGGCCGCGTACAAGCAGGCCGAGCAGGCCCTGTCGGTGGCCCGCCGGCGGGGCAGGGCGCTGGTCGAGCACGAGGAGCTGGCGACCGGCTCGGTGCTCCCGCTGCTCGCCGACGACGCGGTCCGCGCCTTCGCGGACGCCATGCTCCGCGCCCTGTACGAACACGACACCAAGGGCCGCGGCGACCTGGTCGCCTCCCTGCGGGCCTGGCTCTCCCACCACGGCCAGTGGGACGCCGCCGCCGCGGACCTGGGAGTGCACCGGCACACCCTGCGCTACCGGATGCGGAGGGTGGAGGAGATCCTCGGCCGCTCGCTGGACGATCCGGACAGCCGGATGGAACTCTGGCTCGCCCTCAAGGTCACCAGCCCCCCGACGACGCCGTAGGAACGGGGCCCCTTCCTCCGACAAACCGGCGCACCCCGGAGCGCCTCTGCTCCACCCCGGACAAACGCCGGACCGGCGGCACGGCCCTACGGTGGGGGCGGAACACCCCACGACATCGAAGGGCCGGAACCTCCATGACCTCCACCCACGCCTTCTGGCTGGCCGGCCGCGAGGCCACCGGCGAGGAAAGCTTCGACGTCACCAACCCCTGGGACGGCCGGCTCGTCGGCACCGTCGCCGTGCCCACCGAGGCCCAGGTCGAGGAGGCGGTCGCCGCCGCCCACGCCGTGCGCGACGAGTTCGCCGCGACCCCGGCCCACGTCCGCGCCGCCGCGCTCGACCACGTCGCCCGGCGCCTGACGGAGCGCACCGAGGAGATCGCCCAGCTGATCTCCGCCGAGAACGGCAAGCCCGTCAAGTGGGCGCGCGGCGAGGTCGGCCGGGCCGTCTCGGTGTTCCGGTTCGCCTCCGAGGAGGCCCGCCGCTTCAACGGCGGCGACGCCCAGCGCCTCGACACCGACCCCGGCGGCACCGGCCGGCTCGGCCTGACCCGGCGCTTCCCGCGCGGCACGGTCCTGGGCATCGCCCCGTTCAACTTCCCGCTGAACCTCAGCGCCCACAAGGTCGCCCCGGCCATCGCCGTCGGCGCCCCGATCATCCTGAAGCCCGCTCCGGCCACCCCGATCTCGTCCCTGATCCTCGGCGAGCTGCTCGCCGAGACCGACCTGCCGGCCGGCTCCTGGTCCGTGCTGACGGTCCCCAACGACCGGATGCCCGCCCTCGTCCAGGACGAGCGGCTGCCCGTGATCTCGTTCACCGGCTCCGCCCAGGTCGGCTACTCGATCATGGACTCGGTGCCGCGCAAGCACTGCACCCTGGAGCTCGGCGGCAACGGCGCGGCGGTCGTCCTCGGCGACTACGCCTCCGAGGCGGACCTGGACTGGGCCGCGACCCGTATCGCGACCTTCTCCAACTACCAGGGCGGCCAGTCCTGCATCTCGGTGCAGCGCGTCATCGCGGACGTCACGGTCTACGACCGGCTGCTCCCGAAGATCGTCGCGGCCGTCGAGGCCCAGGTCACCGGCGACCCGTCCGACGCCGCCACCGACGTCGGCCCGCTGGTCAACGAGGACGCCGCCAAGCGCGTCGAGTCCTGGGTCGACGAGGCGGTACGGGCCGGCGGCACGCTGCTCACCGGCGGCAAGCGCGACGGGGCGACCTACGCCCCGACCGTCCTCACCGACCTCCCCGACGGCGTCAGCCTCTCCTGCGAGGAGGTCTTCGGCCCGGTGCTCTCGGTGCAGAAGGTGGACGGCGAGGCCGAGGCGTTCGCCTCCGTCAACTCCTCCAAGTACGGGCTCCAGGCAGGCGTGTTCACCCACGACCTGCAGACCGCCTTCCGCGCCCACCGCGCGCTGGAGGTCGGCGGCGTGATCATCGGCGACGTCCCCTCGTACCGCGCGGACCAGATGCCGTACGGCGGCACCAAGCAGTCCGGCACCGGCCGGGAGGGCGTCCGGTACGCGATGGACGACTACACCTACGAGCGGGTCCTGGTCCTCACCGGTCTCGCCCTGTAGCCCTGCGGCCCGCAGGGGCCTCAGTCGAGCGGCCGGAGCCCACTGTGCGGGAGCTCCGGCCGTTTCCGTATTCCGCCAGCTGTACAGGTCACTGGAGTGGCGGCCGACCCGATCGGCGTCCTGAGGATGGTGGCACCGGCAGGAATCGGGTACATACGGACAAGTAGAAGTCCCCCGACGAAGCGGCGAGGTGAGCTCCTCATGTCCGCACCATCCGCACAACGGCCGTCCGCACCACAGCACACGCCCAAGGTCTCCGAGCGTGAAGCGCGCCAAGTGGCCGAGGACGCGCGTGAGCGGGACTGGCACAAACCCAGTTTCGCCAAGGAACTCTTCCTGGGCCGCTTCCGCCTGGACCTGATCCACCCGCATCCGCTGCCGGCCGGCGAGGACGTCCGGCGCGGCGAGGAGTTCCTCGCCCGGCTGCGCGAGTTCTGCGACAGCAGGATCGACGGGGCCCTGATCGAGCGCGAGGCCAGGATTCCCGACGAGGTGGTCAACGGCCTCAAGGAACTCGGCGCGCTGGGCATGAAGATCGACGTGAAGTACGGCGGTCTGGGCCTGACCCAGGTGTACTACAACAAGGCCCTCGCCCTGGTCGGTTCCGCCAGCCCGGCGATCGGCGCCCTGCTCTCCGCCCACCAGTCCATCGGCGTGCCCCAGCCGCTGAAGATCTTCGGCAGCCAGGAGCAGAAGGACACCTTCCTGCCCCGGCTCGCCCGTACCGACATCTCGGCCTTCCTCCTCACCGAACCGGACGTCGGCTCCGACCCGGCACGCCTGGCGACCTCCGCCGTCCCGGACGGCTCCGACTACGTGCTCGACGGGGTGAAGCTGTGGACGACCAACGGGGTCGTCGCCGATCTGCTCGTCGTCATGGCCCGGGTCCCGAAGTCGGAGGGCCACAAGGGCGGCATCACGGCCTTCGTGGTCGAGGCCGACGCCCCCGGCATCACCGTGGAGAACCGCAACGCCTTCATGGGCCTGCGCGGACTGGAGAACGGCGTCACCCGCTTCCACGAGGTCCGCGTCCCCGCGGCCAACCGGATCGGACCGGAAGGCGCCGGGCTCAAGATCGCGCTCACCACCCTCAACACCGGACGGCTCTCGCTGCCCGCCATGTGCGTCGGCTCCGGGAAATGGTGTCTCAAGATCGCCCGCGAGTGGTCGGCGGTCCGCGAGCAGTGGGGCAGGCCGGTCGCCCGGCACGAGGCGGTCGGCTCGAAGATCTCCTTCATCGCCGCGACCACCTTCGCCCTCGAAGCGGTCGTCGACCTCGCCTCCCAGATGGCCGACGAGAACCGCAACGACATCCGGATCGAGGCCGCGCTCGCCAAGCTGCTGGGCTCCGAGATGGGCTGCCTGATGGCCGACGAACTCGTCCAGATCCGCGGCGGCCGCGGCTTCGAGACGGCGGAGTCCCTCGCCGCCCGCGGTGAACGGGCCGTCCCCGCCGAGCAGATGCTCCGGGACATGCGCATCAACCGGATCTTCGAGGGCTCGACGGAGATCATGCACCTGCTGATCGCCCGGGAGGCGGTCGACGCCCACCTGAAGGTCGCCGGGGACATCATCGACCCCGACAAGCCGCTCTCCGCCAAGGCGAAGGCGGGCGCCAACGCCGCCGGCTTCTACGCCCGGTGGCTGCCCAGGCTCGTCGCCGGACCCGGACAGCTTCCGGGCACCTACGGGGAGTTCCACCCCGCGGGCCACGCCGACCTGTCCGGCCATCTGCGCTACGTCGAGCGCTCCTCCCGCAAGCTGGCGCGCTCCACCTTCTACGCCATGTCGCGCTGGCAGGGCCGGATGGAGACCAAACAGGGCTTCCTCGGCCGGATCGTCGACATCGGCGCGGAACTCTTCGCGATGAGCGCCGCCTGCGTCCGGGCCGAACTCCTGCGCACCGGCGACGACCACGGCCGCGAGGCGTACCAGCTCGCCGACGCCTTCTGCCACCAGTCCCGCGTCCGGATCGAGGAACTCTTCACCCGGCTGTGGTCCAACACCGACGACCTGGACCGGCGCGTGGTCGACGGCGTCCTGTCGGGTACGTACACCTGGCTGGAGGAGGGCATCGTCGACCCGAGCGGCGAAGGCCCGTGGATCGCCGACGCCACCCCCGGCCCCTCCACCCGGGACAACGTGCACCGGCCCATCCGCTGAGCGCCTGACGCCGGACCGGGCGGGGCGCGTCCACTCGCTGGACGCGCCCCGCCGCCGCGCGTGCGGCACGGCAGGATGGGGACCCGTGACCGTCATCCACGTCCCCGGTTCCAAGTCCGTCACCGCGCGCGCCCTCTTCCTGGCCGCCGCCGCGAACGGCACCAGCACGCTCGTACGTCCGCTGAGCTCCGACGACACCGAGGGCTTCGCCGAAGGGCTCACCGGCCTCGGCTACCAGGTAGTGCGGGAGGCGGAGCGCTGGCGGATCACCGGCCGCCCCTCCGGGCCCGCCGCCACCGAAGCCGACATCTACTGCCGCGACGGCGCGACCACGGCCCGCTTCCTGCCGACGCTCGCCGCGGCCGGGGCCCGCGGCACCTACCGCTTCGACGCCTCGGCGCAGATGCGCCGCCGCCCCCTCGCCCCGCTCACCGAGGCGCTGCGGGCCCTCGGCGTCGACCTCCACCACGAGGGGGCCGAGGGCCACCACCCGCTGCGGATCGCCGCCGCGGGCATCAGGGGCGGCGAACTGACCCTGGACGCCGGGCAGTCCAGCCAGTACCTCACCGCGCTCCTGATGCTCGGACCGCTGACGGCCGAGGGGCTCCGGATCACCGTCACGGAACTGGTGTCGGCGCCCTACATCGAGATCACCCTCGCGATGATGCGCGGCTTCGGCGTCGAGGTCACCCGCGGAGGCCCCGGCGACAACGTCTTCACGGTGCCGCCGGGCGGCTACCGGGCCACCACGTACGCCGTCGAGCCGGACGCCTCCTCCGCGAGCTACTTCTTCGCGGCGGCGGCCCTCACCGGCCGGGAGGTCACCGTCCCCGGACTCGGCCGGGACGCCCTCCAGGGAGATCTGGGGTTCGTCGACGTACTGCGCCGGATGGGCGCCGAGGTGCGCACGACCGCCGACTCCACCACGGTCCGCTCCACCGGTACGCTCCGAGGCCTCACCGTCAACATGCGCGACATCTCCGACACCATGCCGACGCTGGCGGCGATCGCCCCCACGCCTCGGGGCCGGTGCGCATCGAGGACGTCGGCAACACGCGCGTGAAGGAGTGCGACCGGCTGGAGGCGTGCGCCGGGAACCTGCGGCGGATGGGCGTCACGGTCACGACGGGCCCGGACTGGATCGAGATCAGGCCGGGCACCCCGCGGGCCGCGGAGATCGCCACCCACGGCGATCACCGCATCGTCATGTCGTTCGCCGTCGCCGGCCTGCGGACCCCCGGCCTCACCTACGACGACCCCGGCTGCGTACGCAAGACGTTCCCCGGGTTCCACGAGGCCTTCGCCGCGTTCGCGCAGCTCCCGGCCCGGCCGGAGCCCGGCCCGGGAAATCCTGGACGGGCGCCCGCGGCTCAGGGATAGTCTCCGCGGCATGATGTCCGCCTCCGATGTCCTCTCCGTGCTCTCCCTGCTGCGCGAGGCCGGTACGGACGTGGTGATCGCCGGTGGCTGGGGGATCGACGCGCTGGTCGGCGAGGAGACCCGCCCCCACCAGGACCTCGACCTGCTGCACCGGCGTGAACAGGAACCCGCCCTCGTCGCCGCCCTGGTGGCGGCCGGCTACGCGCAGACGGTTGACTGGCGGCCCGTACGGTTCGTCCTCAGCCATCCGTCCGGGTCCGGAATCGACCTGCATCCACTGGAGTTCGCCCCCGACGGATCGGCGACCCAGTCGTCGTTCGACCCGCGCGAGCCGTTCCGCTACCCGGCGGAGTGCTTCGTCACCGGCACCGTCGGCGGGACACCGGTGCGCTGCATCTCGGTGCGGCAGCAGGTCGAGTTCCACCAGGGCTACGACCCCGGCCCGGCCGACCTGCACGACATGGCCCTGCTCCGCCGGGAGTTCGGCGTCACCACGCATTTCTGAGGGCGACCGGCCCGCCGGTGTCCCGGACCGGCGGGATGCAGCACAATCGAGCGTCGGCCGGGAGCGCGACGGGCAACGGGAAACCAGCGAACAAAGCGAACAAGGGGACAGACATGCACGGGGCGAGGAATCCGCGGGGACGGCGGCACCGGGTGGCCGCCGTCGGGATCGCGGCCGCGATGGCCCTGGGCGTATCCGCCTGCGGCAGCGACGACGACGGCAAGGGCGGCTCCGCCGGCGCGGACAAGGGCGGCAAGGCCTCGGCCGAGCACTCCGGAACGCGGGCGCCCGACGAGGCACGGCTGAAGGCCGCCTCCTTCACCGACGGCGAGAGCGTCGGCACGTACACCGCGTCCGAGTACGCGCTCGGCGGCCCCCTCGGCGACGACTACACCGCGGACCCGGCCGGATGCCAGCCGCTCGTCAGCCTCGCCGCTGAGGTCAGCGACCCCGACCCCACCGCCCAGGTGCAGCGCAAGGCCGACGTCCCGGAGGAGATGCTCGGCGTCACCGTCGACGTCACGCTGCGCGGTTACGGGGACGGCGGGGCGGCCACCGTCATGAAGGCACTCGGCAAGGCCGGCCGGGACTGCGCCGGAGGCTTCACCGAGCAGCGGGCCGTCGCCCGTGCGAAGTACCTGAAGGTCGAGCCCGCCAAGGCCCCCGCTTTCGCCTCCGAGGCCGATGAGTCGAAGGCGTACCGCTTCACCATCCTCGACGTGAA
This sequence comes from Streptomyces sp. NPDC050423, assembly GCF_040655445.1. NCBI lineage: Bacteria > Bacillati > Actinomycetota > Actinomycetes > Kitasatosporales > Streptomycetaceae > Streptomyces > Streptomyces sp. NPDC050423. The sequence continues at coordinate 20,982 of NZ_JBFAJY010000008.1, read as the reverse complement.
GGGGAAGGAGAAGCTGTACGAGTACCTCACCGTCGTCCGCTCCGGCTCCACCACCCTCGCCTTCCGCGCGGAGATCACCTCCACCAAGGACATCGGCGGAGTCCCGCCCGAGATCATGGCCGCCCAGTGGGCGAAGTTCCGTGCGGCGAAGGGCTGAGGCCGCGATGAACGAGCAGTCACGGGCCGGCGCCGGGGGCGCCCTGTCCACGCACACAGCGGATGCGGCAACAATGGGGGCCATGAGCGACAGCCCTGCCCCCCTAGCAGACCCGCACCTCGTCTTCGACGCCGTGGAAGGCCGCCGGGATCTCGTCATCCTCGGCTCCACCGGGTCCATCGGCACCCAGGCCATCGACCTGGTGCTGCGTAACCCCGACCGTTTCCGTGTCACCGCGCTCTCCGCGGCGGGCGGCCGGGTCGCCCTCCTCGCCGAACAGGCACGCCGACTGCGGGTGCGCACGGTGGCGGTCGCCGCTCCCGAAGCGGTGCCCGCCCTGCGCGAGGCGCTGCGGCAGGAGTACGGGACCGGGGAACAGCTCCCCGAGATCCTCGCCGGCCCGAACGCGGCCACGGAACTGGCCGCCGGTGACTGCCACACCGTGCTCAACGGGATCACCGGCTCGATCGGCCTCGCGCCCACGCTCGCCGCGCTCAAGGCGGGCCGCACCCTGGCACTCGCCAACAAGGAGTCGCTGATCGTCGGCGGTCCGCTGGTCAAGGCACTGGCCGCGCCGGGCCAGATCATCCCGGTCGACTCCGAGCACGCCGCCCTCTTCCAGGCGCTGGCGGCCGGCAAGCGCGGCGACGTGCGCAAGCTCGTCGTCACCGCGTCCGGCGGCCCGTTCCGCGGACGCACCAGGAGCGAGCTCGCGGACGTCACGAGGGAACAGGCGCTCGCGCACCCGACCTGGGCCATGGGCCCGGTCATCACGATCAACTCGGCGACCCTGGTCAACAAGGGGCTCGAGGTCATCGAGGCGCACCTCCTCTACGACATCCCCTTCGACCGCATCGAGGTCGTGGTCCACCCCCAGTCGTACGTCCACTCCATGGTGGAGTTCACCGACGGCTCCACCCTCGCCCAGGCCACCCCGCCCGACATGGGCGGACCGATCGCCATCGGTCTCGGCTGGCCGCAGCGCGTCCCCGACGCCGCCCCCGCCTTCGACTGGTCGAAGGCCTCGTCCTGGGAGTTCTTCCCGCTGGACACCGAGGCGTTCCCGTCCGTCGGGCTCGCCCGGCACGTGGGCACGCTGGGCGGCACCGCACCGGCGGTGTTCAACGCGGCCAATGAGGAGTGCGTGGACGCCTTCCTGGCCGGGCGGCTGGCGTTCAACGCCATCATGGACACCGTCACGGCGGTGGTGGCCGAACACGGAACGCCGCCGACGGGAACTTCACTGACCGTCGCGGACGTCCTTGAAGCGGAGGCCTGGGCACGGACCCGGGCCCTTGAACTCTCGGCCAAGGCCGCAGCGGAGGCGCGCGCATGAGTATGACGTCGGTCCTGTTGACCGTTCTGGGCATCGCTGTCTTCGCCATCGGCCTGCTGTTCTCCATCGCCTGGCACGAGCTGGGACACCTCTCGACGGCGAAGCTCTTCGGTATCCGCGTCCCCCAGTACATGGTCGGCTTCGGCCCGACGGTCTGGTCGCGCAAGAAGGGCGACACGGAGTACGGGATCAAGGCCATCCCGGCCGGCGGCTACATCCGCATGATCGGGATGTTCCCGCCCGGCCCGGACGGGCGGCTGGAGGCGCGCTCCACCTCGCCGTGGCGCGGCATGATCGAGGACGCCAGGTCGGCCGCCTTCGAGGAGCTGGAGCCGGGCGACGAGAAGCGTCTCTTCTACACGCGCAAGCCGTGGAAGCGCGTGATCGTCATGTTCGCCGGACCGTTCATGAACCTGATCCTGGCCGTCGCGATCTTCCTCGGCGTGGCCATGACCTTCGGGTTCCAGACCCAGACGACCGAGGTCGCCGGCGTCCAGAAGTGTGTGATCTCCCAGAGCGAGAAGCGGGAGGCCTGCAAGAAGTCCGACCCGGTCTCGCCCGCCCAGGCGGCCGGACTCCGGGAGGGCGACAAGATCGTCGCCTTCAACGGCCAGAAGATCGACGAGTGGTCCACGCTCTCCGACCGGATCCGCGACACGATCGGCCCCGCCACCATCACCGTCCAGCGCGACGGCCAGGAGCAGACCCTGCACGCCGTGCTCAAGAAGAACGCGGTGGCGAAGAAGGACTCCGACGGCGAGGTGATCCCCGGGAAGTTCGTCTCCGCCGGCTACCTCGGATTCGCGGCGCAGACGGAGATCATCCCACTCTCCTTCGGTGACTCGGTCGTCCGCATGGGCGACATGATCGAGAACGGCGTCGACTCGATCATCGCCCTGCCGTCCAAGATCCCGGACCTCTGGAACGCGGCCTTCTCGGACGGCGACCGTGCGGCCGACTCCCCGGTGGGTGTCGTCGGTGCGGCCAGGATCGGCGGCGAGGTGATGACGCTGGACGTTCCGGCGCAGAACCAGATCGCGATGATGCTGTTCCTGCTGGCCGGCTTCAACCTCTCGCTGTTCCTCTTCAACATGCTGCCGCTGCTGCCGCTCGACGGCGGTCACATCGCGGGAGCGCTGTGGGAGGCGATCCGGCGGAACGTGGCGCGCGTCTTCAAGCGCCCCGACCCCGGCCCCTTCGACGTCGCCAAGCTGATGCCCGTCGCCTACGTGGTCGCCGGAGCGTTCATCTGCTTCACCCTGCTCGTCCTGGTGGCCGACGTCGTCAATCCGGTCAAGATCAGCTGACCCGTGAGACGGTCACACCTGATGTAACCCGAGCGACCGCGGACGCGCACGATCCGTCCGGCGGCCCACATTTTGTGCGGAAGCCGGACGGCGTGTGCCTCACGTTGTCCTCGGTGCCGTAACCTCGAAGGTCGGAGCCCGCCGATCTCGGGACGTTGATCCACACCTTGGGGATGCTCAGCGCATGACTGCGATTTCTCTCGGAATGCCTACCGTTCCGACCCAGCTCGCCGTACGGCGGGTCAGCCGCAAGATCCAGGTCGGATCGGTGGCGGTCGGCGGGGACGCGCCGGTTTCGGTGCAGTCGATGACGACGACGCGTACGTCCGACATCGGTGCGACTCTGCAGCAGATCGCGGAGCTGACGGCGTCGGGGTGCCAGATCGTGCGGGTGGCGTGCCCGACGCAGGACGACGCCGACGCGCTCGCGACGATCGCGCGGAAGTCGCAGATCCCGGTGATCGCGGATATTCACTTCCAGCCGAAGTACGTCTTCGCGGCGATCGACGCGGGCTGCGCGGCGGTGCGGGTGAACCCGGGGAACATCAAGCAGTTCGACGACAAGGTGAAGGAGATCGCGCGGGCCGCCAATGACGCCGGGACCCCGATCCGGATCGGGGTCAACGCCGGTTCGCTGGACGCGCGACTGCTGAAGAAGTACGGCAAGGCGACCCCCGAGGCACTGGTGGAGTCGGCCCTCTGGGAGGCGTCGCTCTTCGAGGAGCACGGCTTCCGGGACATCAAGATCTCGGTCAAGCACAACGACCCGGTCGTGATGGTCAACGCCTACCGGCAGCTCGCCGCACAGAGCGACTACCCGCTCCACCTCGGCGTGACCGAGGCCGGACCGGCGTTCCAGGGGACCATCAAGTCGGCCGTCGCCTTCGGCGCCCTGCTCAGCGAGGGCATCGGCGACACGATCCGCGTCTCGCTGTCCGCGCCGCCGGCCGAGGAGGTCAAGGTCGGGCTCCAGATCCTGGAGTCGCTGAACCTGAAGCAGCGCCGCCTGGAGATCGTGTCCTGCCCCTCGTGCGGCCGCGCCCAGGTGGACGTGTACAAGCTCGCGGACCAGGTCAGCGCCGGTCTGGAGGGCATGGAGGTGCCGCTGCGCGTCGCCGTGATGGGCTGTGTCGTCAACGGCCCCGGCGAGGCCCGCGAGGCCGACCTCGGCGTCGCGTCCGGCAACGGCAAGGGCCAGATCTTCGTCAAGGGCGAGATCATCAAGACGGTGCCCGAGTCGAAGATCGTCGAGACCCTCATCGAGGAAGCCCTGAAGATCGCCGAACAGATGGAGAAGGACGGCATCGCCTCCGGCGAGCCCGAGGTCTCCATCAGCTGAACCCCAAGAACCCCGTGAAAGCCAGGACAGCGCCCCGCCGGAGAACTTCCGCGGGGCGTTGCCCGTGAGCGGGCTCACCGCCTTCCGCGGAAGCTGTTCACGGCCACGAGCGGCGGCCCCCTGCCTCTTTCGGTACAGTGCGGAAATCAGCAGACCGTATGGTGAGGCCCCCTCGTGTTGACGCAGACCACCACCCGGGTCCTCGAACCCAGCGACCTCGGCGCCGCGCTCGCGGTGCTGGAGAGCGAACCCGTAGCCAACGCCTTCGTGACCTCCCGGGTCCAGATCGCGGGCCTCGACCCCTGGCGCCTCGGCGGCGAGATGTGGGGCTGGTACGCCGACGGGCGGCTGCGGTCCCTCTGTTACTCCGGGGCCAATCTCGTCCCCATCTGCGCCACCCCCGAAGCCGTCAGGGCCTTCGCCGACCGGGCCCGCAGGGCCGGCCGCCGCTGCTCCTCGATCGTCGGCCCCGCCGAGCGGACCGCACAGCTGTGGCGGCTGCTCGAACCGGGCTGGGGCCCCGCCCGCGAGGTCCGGGCCAACCAGCCGCTCATGGTCGCCGAGAGCCCAGCCGCCGACGTGGCGCCCGATCCGCAGGTCCGCCGCGTCCGCAAGGACGAGATGGACGTCCTGATGCCGGCCTGCGTGGCCATGTTCACCGAGGAGGTAGGCATCTCCCCGCTCGCGGGCGACGGCGGACTCCTCTACCAGGCCCGCGTCGCCGAACTCGTCGCCACCGGCCGCTCGTTCGCCCGGATCCAGGACGGCAAGGTCGTCTTCAAGGCCGAGATCGGCGCGACCACCTCACAGGCCTGCCAGATCCAAGGAGTCTGGGTCGCCCCGGAATTCCGCGGCCGCGGGTATTCCGAGACCGGCATGGCAGCCGTTCTGCGCCACGCGCTGACCGAGGTCGCGCCGATCGTCAGCCTGTACGTCAACGACTACAACACCCCCGCGCGCAGGTCGTACAGCCGGATCGGCTTCCGCGAGGTCGGCGCGTTCATGAGCGTCCTGTTCTGACCCGGCCGCCGGCGCCGCCCCCGGCCCGCGCCGACCCGTACCCCGCACCCCGCCACGGACAGTAGGGTCTGTCCATGGCAGCAGCTTCCGGGGGCGGCCCCCACACTCCCAGCGTCCGGATCGGACCGATCGATCTCGCCGCACGCGTGGACGAGGCGCTCGCCGTGCAGGCCGTCGCGTTCGGCCTCGGCGCCGTCGAGATCGAAGTGCGCCGCCATATCGTCCTCAGACACCTCGACCACCCCCGCGCCCGCGCGCTGGGCGCCCTGACCCCCGACGACCGGCTCGTCGGCTTCGTCTACGGCATGCCGAACGAACGCGGCCACTGGTGGTCCACCGTCGTCGAGCCCTATCTGCGCGCCACCGGCTCCACGCGCTGGCTCGACGACTCCTTCGTGATCACCGAACTGCACGTCCACCCGGAGTTCCAGAACCGCGGGATCGGCCGCGCCCTGATCACCACGGTCACCGACGCCGTCGACCAGCCACGCTCCATCCTCTCCGCGATCGACACGGAGAGCCCGGCACGCGGTCTGTACCGCTCCCTCGGCTACCAGGACCTGGCCCGGCAGGTGCTCTTCCCCAGCGCTCCCAAGCCGTACGCGGTCATGGGAGCACCGCTTCCGCTGCTCCGCCGGACGCGTGAGTGACCCAATCGATTTCCGCCCGCCCCCGCCGCCCGGCTAACCTCCTGCACATCACCCTTCCGAGCAGGAGTTCACCATGGCCCAGGTCCAGCGCATGTCCCGATTGATGATCAAGACACTGCGCGACGACCCGGCGGACGCCGAGACGCTCAACCACAAGCTGCTCGTCCGGGCCGGATACGTACGTCGCACCGCCGCCGGCATCTGGTCCTGGCTGCCGCTCGGCAAGAAGGTCCTGGACAACGTCAGCCGCGTCGTCCGCGAGGAGATGGACGCCATCGGCGGCCAGGAGGTCCTGCTCCCCGCGCTGCTGCCCAAGGAGGCGTACGAGGCGAGCGGCCGGTACGAGGAGTACGGCGACCTGCTGTTCCGGCTCAAGGACCGCAAGGGCGCCGACTACCTCCTGGGCCCCACCCACGAGGAGATCTTCACCCAGGTCGTCAAGGACATGTGCTCGTCCTACAAGGACCTGCCCGTGATCCTCTACCAGATCCAGACCAAGTACCGCGACGAGGCCCGCCCCCGCGCCGGAGTGCTGCGCGGCCGCGAGTTCCAGATGAAGGACTCGTACTCCTTCGACACCACCGACGAGGGTCTCGCCGAGGCGTACCGGCTGCACCGCGCCGCCTACATCCGGATCTTCGAGCGGCTCGGCCTCGACCACCGCATCGTCTCCGCCGTCTCCGGCGCCATGGGCGGCTCGGCGTCCGAGGAGTTCCTCGCGCCCGCCCCGGCCGGCGAGGACACGTTCGTCGACTGTCCGGGCTGTGACTACGCGGCCAACACCGAGGCCGTGACCTACAAGGCCACCCCGGGCGACGCCTCGGGCACCGGTGCGGTCGAGGAGCTGGACACCCCCGACACCCCGACCATCGAGACCCTCGCCGTCCACCTCGGCGTCCCGGCCTCCGCCACCCTGAAGAACCTCCTGGTCAAGGTCGACGGCGAGATCGTGGCCGTGGGCGTGCCCGGCGACCGCGAGGTCGACCTCGGCAAGCTCGGGGAGCACCTCGCCCCCGCCGTCGTCGAGCTCGTCACCGCCGAGGACTTCGTGGGCCGCCCCGACCTGGTACGCGGCTACGTCGGCCCGCAGGGCCTGGAGAAGGTCCGCTACATCGCCGACCCGCGCATCGCGTCCGGCACCGCCTGGATCACGGGCGCCAACAAGGAGGGCACGCACGCGAAGAACGTCGTCGCGGGCCGTGACTTCGAGGTCGACGACTACCTCGACGTCGTCGTCGTCGAGGCGGGCGACCCCTGCCCCAACTGCGGCACCGGCCTCCAGGTGGACCGCGCCATCGAGATCGGCCACATCTTCCAGCTCGGCCGCAAGTACGCCGACATCTTCTCCCTCGACGTGCTCGGCCAGCAGGGCAAGCCCGTCCGCGTCACGATGGGCTCGTACGGCATCGGCGTCTCCCGCGCGGTGGCCGCCCTCGCCGAGCAGACCGCCGACGACAAGGGCCTGTGCTGGCCCCGCGAGATCGCCCCGGCCGATGTGCACGTCGTCGCCGCGGGCAAGGCGCTCCAGACCGAACTGGCCCTCGACGTCTCCGAGAAGCTGGGCGCGGCCGGTCTGCGCGTCCTGGTCGACGACCGGCCCGGCATCTCGCCGGGTGTGAAGTTCACCGACTCCGAGCTCATCGGCGTCCCGCAGATCCTGGTCGCCGGCCGCCGCTCCGCCGAGGGCGTCCTGGAGCTGAAGGACCGCCGCACCGGCGAGCGCGAGGAGCTCACCGTCGACGAGGCGATCGCCCGCCTCACCGAGCAGGGCTGACCACTCACCACACGCAGGAGGGCGCCGCACGGACATCCGTGCGGCGCCCTCCTGCCTGCGGGAGCTACAGCCAGCCCGCGAACTCCAGCGTCACTTCGCCCTCCTGGCCGCGGCCGGCGGCCAGCGCCCGGGTACCGGACTCCACCGCGCGGAACAGCGTCCAGCCGTGCAGCCGCTCCCGGTCCACCTCCAGCGCGTCCGCGAGTTTCTTGATCCTGCGCCGGGCCGTCACCGCGCCACCCGGCGAGGCGATCAGATCCTCGACCCGGTCCCGCACCAGCCGCGCCAGATCGTAGGCCCGCTCGCCGACCAGCGGCTCGGGCCCGACCGTCAGCCAGGGCGCGCGCTCGCCCGCGAGCACCTTGCTCTGCCGGAAGTTGCCGTGCAGCAGCAGGGTTTCGGGGGAGTGGGCGACCAGTTCCTCGCGCGCTGCCAGGGCCGCCGAGACCAGGGGTTCCAGGTCCGGATCGGCCTCGGCGGCGGCCCGCATGGGACCGGTCCGCGGCGCGGTCCGTTCGGCGACCGTCTCGAAGGCGTGACCGGCGGGCGGCTCGACCCACAGCCGCCGTACCGTGCCCGCCGCCTCCAGCAGGGCCTTCGCCTCCGGCAGCGAACGCAGCGACACCTCGGGGTGCAGCCGCTCCAGCAGCAGGGCGCCGGCGGCGGGGTGCCCGGGGAGCAGGTCCTCACCCGGCGCGATCAGTTGCACCGCGCCCCAGCCGTTCCAGTGCGCCAGCGCCGCCCTTTCGAGCTCGGGCACAGCCCCGGACGGGGAGATCTTCAGCGCTGCCGGGGTGCCGTCACCGCCTCGCACCAGGAGGACCAGGCTGCTGCGCCCGCCCGGGGCCGCGACCCGGTCCACGGACAGCTCCTGCCCGGTCCCGGCCAGCGCTTGCCCGGTCAGTGCGGGAAGCCCCGCGAGCCATTCCCCGGCGGCCGTATCCCCGTACGACTCGCCGAGCGCTCGCATTAGACGCTGCGGCGGTTCAAAACCCATACGTGCCGTGTTCCCTTTCAGAGCCTGCTTCAGTGCGTCGTGCCGGTCCGGCCCTTCGCATCGGAACCGATCCTCGCGTCGGCACCCCTCGCCTTGTCCTTCTCACCGGCACCGTCCTTGCGGGAGCCGTCGGCGGCCCGCTCGGCGAGCCCGGGAAAGGGTACGCCGCTGCCCCGCCAGCGCACCGCGCGCACCGCGGCCTCCCGCAACGCGTCCGCGGCCTCCCGCCGCAGCGGGCCCTTGGCGGCCCGTACGAGGTCGGAGTAGACGTCCGCGACCCGGTCCTCCAGCACGGCGGCGAGCCGCACCGCCGCGGCCGGGCCGGGCACCGCGAACGGCAGAGCGTACGCGGGGTCCGCCGCCACCGGCTCACCGCCCAGGCCGCGCACCGTCCGCACCAGTGAGTCGCGGCGGGCCCGGTGGGCGTGGTGGGCGGCGGTGGCCTCGGCCCGGCGGCCCGCGGCGACCCGGCCGCCCGCGACCCCGTAGCCGTACACCGCGGCGTGTTCGGCGGCCAGCGCCGCCTGTGCGGCCTTCAGGGCCCCGTCGCGCACGTCCTCGTCGCTCACGCCTTCGTCTCCTTGGCCAGTTCGGTCAGCAGGTAGGAGTGCGCCGAAGCGGCCGCCGCGACCGAGGCGAGCAGCCGGGCCAGCTCCGGGGGCGCCTCCAGCAGGGCCGCCGTGTGCGAGGCCGCGGCACGGCGCTCGGCGGCGGCCAGCGCCTTGACGGCCTCCCGGCGGCCGCCGGCGGGCCGAGTCCGGACGGATTGGGGCGAGGCCGCCCCGGCCGGGGAGAGGGCCTTGGCGTGGGCGCGGACGGCGTCGCGCAGCGGGGTGAGCCCGGCTGCGGTCGCCGGATGGGCGGCGAGCACGTTCTCGTACTGCCCGAGGAGCGACGTGGCCACTCCGACGGCCTGCTTCCGCAGCGACGTCTCCGACCGCACCGCCGACGAGCTGTCGGACGCGGTCCGGGCGTCGGTGTGCGCGGAACCCTTCCGGCCGCCGCCCTCGTCGTCGCCGTCGCTTCCGCAGCCGGCCAGTACCGCCCCCACGGCGATCGCTCCCGTCGCGGTGAGCGCGCCCCTGCGCGTCGTCCCCGTGCGCCGCACGTGTTCTCCTTCGGGCCTGGACCTGTCTTGACCGGATGTGTCCGGAAGTGATCACCGCAGGCGAGCGTACCCGCGCTCGGGGGGCCGGCGGACGGCAACACCCCTCGGGACCGGATACCCTTTGACCAGACACGCGACGATCCCCACAACAGCACACGCGGCCGAGGAGTCACCCGGATGAGCACCACCCAGAGCGAGAGGCTGCGCGGGCTGGTAGAACCGCTCGTCAGCGCCGAGCAGCTGGATCTGGAAGAGATCGAAGTGTCCCGGGCCGGCCGCCGCCGGGTGCTGCGGATCATCGTGGACTCCGAAGAGGGCGTGGAGCTGGACACCTGCGCGGAACTGAGCCGGGCGATCTCCGCGCGGCTCGACGAGACCGATGTGATGGGCGAGGAAGAGTACGTCCTGGAGGTCGGCTCTCCCGGTGCCGACCGCCCGCTGACGGAGCACCGCCACTACGTACGTGCCACGGGCCGGCTGGCCAGGCTCCAGCTGCGCGAGGGCGGCGAGCTGGTGGCCCGCATCCTCGCGGTCGACGACGAGGGCCTCGATCTCGAGGTGCCGGGCGTCAAGGGCCGCAAGCCCACGTCCCGCCGGATCGCCTTCGACGAGATCGCCAAGGCGCGCGTGGAGCTGGAATTCAACCGCAAGGACAAGAAGGAAGAGGAGGCGTAGCCGTGGACATCGATGTGAAGCTTCTGAAGGGCTTGGCGCAGGACAAGGAGATTCCGTTCGACGTGCTCGTCGAGGCGATCGAATCGGCCCTCCTCATCGCGTACCACCGCACGGACGGCAGCCACCGCCGGGCGCGGGTGGAGCTGGACGAGCGTGGCCATGTGACGGTGTGGGCCAAGGAGGACCCGGCCGATCTGGAGGAGGGCCAGGAGCCCAAGGAGTTCGACGACACCCCGTCGGGCTTCGGCCGGATCGCCGCGACCACCGCCAAGCAGGTCATCCTCCAGCGGCTGCGCGATGCCGAGGACGACCGGACGTTCGGCGAGTACGCGGGCCACGAGGGCGATGTCGTCACCGGCGTCGTCCAGCAGGGCAAGGACCCCAAGAACGTCCTGGTCGACATCGGCAAGCTGGAGGCCATCCTGCCGGTGCAGGAGCAGGTGCCCGGCGAGGAGTACACCCACGGCCTGCGGCTGCGGACCTACGTCGTACGGGTGGCCAAGGGCGTGCGCGGTCCGTCGGTGACGCTGTCGCGGACCCACCCCAACCTGGTGAAGAAGCTCTTCGCGCTGGAGGTCCCGGAGATCGCCGACGGTTCCGTCGAGATCTGCGCGATCGCCCGCGAGGCCGGCCACCGCACCAAGATCGCGGTCCGCTCCACCCGCTCCGGCCTCAACGCCAAGGGCGCCTGCATCGGCCCGATGGGCGGCCGTGTGCGCAATGTCATGGCCGAGCTGCTCGGCGAGAAGATCGACATCGTGGACTGGTCGGACGACCCGGCCGAGATGGTCGCCAACGCGCTGTCGCCCGCCCGGGTCAGCGAGGTCGAGGTCGTGGACCTCGGCGCGCGCTCCGCCCGGGTCACCGTGCCCGACTACCAGCTGTCGCTGGCGATCGGCAAGGAGGGGCAGAACGCCCGTCTCGCCGCCCGCCTGACCGGCTGGCGCATCGACATCCGCCCGGACACCGAGACCGACGCCGAGCGCGATGTGGCCGACCGCGAGCGGGCCGAGCGGGCCCGGGAGCGGGCCGAGCGGAGCTGATCCGGAGACGGGCCGGGCGCGGCTCCGACAGCGCGCCCTGCCCCGGCCCGGACCGGGCCACAGGGAATGAATCTCGTCGGTATGCCGCTGAGATCACGACAACATCCGTTCGATCGTTGCCCCAAACAGGTGAGGTCGGTACGGGGAGGTAGACTTAAACGTGTCTGGCCGGACGCACGCCCGCGCTTGCCCTGAGCGAACCTGTGTGGGATGCCGGGAGCGAGCGGCCAAGAGCGAGCTGCTGCGCATCGTGGCGGATGGGGACGCATGCGTCCCCGACCCTCGCGGTACGCTGCCCGGCCGGGGTGCGTACGTACACCCCGAATCTGTCTGTCTCGACCTGGCGGTTCGCCGCCGGGCATTCCCCCGGGCCTTCAAGGCCAAGGGGCCGTTCGATCCCGCCGCGGTACAGCGGTTCGTCGGACGGGTGACACCGTAGGAACAGGAAATTGAACGGCACGGGTCCCCGTGCGGTCAGGTACCTCGCGAGTTGGAAGTAGGTCGAGATTGCGATGAGCACTCGATGAGTACGCGATGAGTACGCCCATGAAGTAGCGACGGTCCGGCGGTAACCCGGACCTAAAAGGAGCGAAGTGGCTAAGGTCCGGGTATACGAACTCGCCAAGGAGTTCGGGGTTGAGAGCAAGGTCGTCATGGCCAAGCTCCAAGAACTCGGTGAATTCGTACGTTCGGCGTCCTCGACGATCGAGGCGCCGGTTGTACGCAAGTTGACTGACGCACTGCAGGGTCCCGGTGGCAACGCCGCCGGCAAGTCCGCTGCAAAGCCTGGCGCGCCCCGCAAGGCCGCCCCTGTGAAGCCCGCAGCGCCCTCCCCGGCCGCTGCGGCACGTCCCGCTGCCCCGAAGCCCGGCGAACCGGCTGCCAAGCCGGCCGCTGCCGAGGCTCCGGAGAGCAGCACCCCCGCTGCGGCCTCCGCGCCGTCCGCGGGCCCGCGTCCGGGCCCCAAGCCCGCACCCGTGAAGCCCGCCCCGGTGGCACCGGTGCCCGCGGCCGAGTTCTCGGCCCCGGCCCCGGCACAGCCGGCCGCGCCGCAGCAGCAGCAGGCCCCGCGTCCCGCGGGTGCCACCCCGGGACCGCGTCCCGCCGGTGGCTCTGCCCGTCCGGCTCCGGCCGGCGGTCAGCGTGACGGTGGCCGCGAGGGCGGTCAGCGTGACGGCGGCCGTGGCGGCGAGCGCGACGGTGCCCGTGGCGGCGACCGTCCGGCACGTCCCGCAGGCCAGGGCGCCCCGCGTCCCGGCGCACGTCCGGCGGGTCCCCGTCCGGGCAACAACCCGTTCACCTCCGGCGGCTCGACGGGCATGGCCCGTCCGCAGTCGCCCCGTCCCGGTGGCGCCCCGCGTCCCGGTGGCGGCGCTGAGCGCCCCGGCGCCCCGCGTCCGCAGGGCGGCCCCGGCGGCGCCCCGCGCCCGCAGGGTCAGGGTCAGGGCGGCGCACGTCCGTCTCCGGGCGGCATGCCGCGCCCGCAGGCTCCTCGTCCCGGCGGCGCCCCCGGCGCCGGCGGTGGTAACCGTCCCAACCCGGGCATGATGCCGCAGCGTCCCGCTGCCGGCCCGCGTCCCGGTGGTGGCCCCGGCGGTGGCCGTGGTCCCGGTGGTGGCGGCGGCGGTCGTCCCGGCGGCGGTGGCGGCGCAGGCCGTCCCGGTGGCGGCGGCTTCGCAGGCCGTCCGGCCGGTCCCGGTGGCGGTGGCGGCGGTTTCGCCGGTCGTCCCGGTGGCGGCGGTGGCGCTCCCGGTCGTCCGGGTGGTGGCGGCGGCTTCGGCGGTCGTCCCGGCTTCGGCGGTCGTCCCGGTGGTCCCGGTGCCCGTGGTGGCACACAGGGTGCCTTCGGCCGTCCCGGCGGTCCCGCGCGTCGTGGCCGCAAGTCGAAGCGGCAGAGGCGCCAGGAGTACGAGTCGATGCAGGCCCCGTCGGTGGGCGGCGTCATGCTGCCCCGCGGCAACGGGCAGGCTGTCCGGCTGTCTCGCGGTGCCTCACTCACGGACTTCGCGGAGAAGATCAACGCGAACCCGGCGTCGCTCGTCGGCGTGATGATGAACCTCGGCGAGATGGTCACTGCCACGCAGTCCGTCCCGGACGAGACGCTGAAGATGCTCGCGGACGAGATGAACTTCGTCCTGGAGATCGTCAGCCCCGAGGAGGAGGACCGCGAGCTGCTCGAGTCCTTCGACATCGAGTTCGGCGAGGACGAGGGCGGCGAAGAGGCCCTGGTTTCCCGTCCGCCGGTCGTGACCGTCATGGGTCACGTCGACCACGGTAAGACCCGACTGCTGGACGCGATCCGCAAGACGAACGTCGTTGCGGGCGAGGCCGGCGGTATCACGCAGCACATCGGTGCGTACCAGGTCGGCGCCGAGGTCAATGGCGAGGACCGCAGGATCACCTTCATCGACACCCCGGGTCACGAGGCGTTCACCGCCATGCGTGCACGTGGTGCGAAGTCCACCGACATCGCGATCCTCGTGGTGGCGGCGAACGACGGTGTGATGCCCCAGACGATCGAGGCGCTGAACCACGCCAAGGCGGCCGACGTGCCGATCGTGGTCGCGGTCAACAAGATCGACGTCGAGGGTGCGGACCCGGTCAAGGTGCGCGGTCAGCTCACCGAGTTCGGTCTGGTGGCCGAGGAGTACGGCGGCGACACGATGTTCGTCGACATCTCCGCCAAGCAGGGCCTCAACATCGAGGCTCTTCTGGAGGCCGTCGTCCTCACCGCCGACGCCTCGCTCGACCTGCGGGCCAACCCGGAGCAGGACGCTCAGGGTATTGCGATCGAGTCCCACCTCGACCGTGGCCGCGGTGCCGTCTCGACCGTCCTGGTCCAGCGCGGCACGCTGCGCATCGGCGACACGGTGGTCGTCGGCGACGCGTACGGCCGAGTCCGCGCGATGCTCGACGACAAGGGCGAGAACGTCGAGGAAGCGGGTCCCTCGACCCCCGTCCTCGTGCTGGGTCTCACCAACGTCCCGGGTGCCGGCGACAACTTCCTGGTGGTCGACGAGGACCGTACGGCCCGTCAGATCGCCGAGAAGCGTGCCGCTCGTGAGCGCAACGCCAACTTCGCCCGCAAGGGTGTCCGGTTCTCCCTGGAGAACCTGGACGAGGCGCTCAAGGCCGGTCTGGTCCAGGAGCTCAACCTCATCATCAAGGGCGACGCGTCCGGTTCGGTGGAGGCTCTCGAGTCCTCGCTGCTCCAGCTCGACGTCGGTGAAGAGGTCGACATCCGGGTCCTGCACCGCGGTGTGGGTGCGGTCACCGAGTCGGACATCAACCTGGCGACCGGCTCCGATGCCATCGTGATCGGCTTCAACGTGCGCGCCGCAGGGCGTGCCGCGCAGATGGCCGACCGCGAAGGTGTGGACGTCCGGTACTACTCGGTCATCTACCAGGCGATCGAAGAGATCGAAGCGGCCCTCAAGGGCATGCTCAAGCCGGAGTACGAAGAGGTCGAGCTCGGTACGGCGGAGATCCGCGAGATCTTCCGCTCGTCCAAGCTGGGCAACATCGCCGGTGTGCTGGTCCGGTCCGGCGAGGTCAAGCGCAACACCAAGGCGCGCCTGCTTCGCGACGGCAAGGTCATCGCGGAGAACCTCAACATCTCCGGTCTGCGCCGCTTCAAGGACGACGTCACCGAGATCCGCGAAGGCTTCGAGGGCGGTATCAACCTCGGAAACTTCAACGACATCAAGATCGACGACGTCATCGCGACGTACGAGATGCGCGAGAAGCCGCGAGGCTGACCCGTACCTCAACAGTCGGGGCCGGTCGACGGGTCGTATTTCCGTCGATCGGCCCCGGCCGTTCCGTGTACGGTTCTTGTGTCCCTGCCAATCATTGGCGGGGCACGAACCCGAACCGGCGGGACATCCGGACATACATGTATGTGGGGACACTGTCCTTCGACCTGCTTCTCGGCGACGTACGGTCGCTGAAGGAGAAGCGTTCCGTGGTCCGTCCGATCGTCGCCGAGCTCCAGCGCAAGTACGGGGTGAGCGTGGCGGAGACGGGCGGCCAGGACCTCCATCGCAGGGCCGAGATCGGCCTCGCCGTGGTCTCCGGGGACACCGGGCACCTCACGGACGTGCTGGACCGGTGCGAGCGGCTGATCGCCGGCCGGCCGGAAGTGGAGCTGCTGTCCGTACGGCGGCGGCTGCACAGCGACGAAGACGATTGAGTAGGACCGACCGGAAATCGGGGGGTGGCGTCGCGTGCCCAGCCCCGCGACGCCGCCCCTGATTCCCGGTCGGTCCAAAGCGAGAAGGAGACGGACCAGTGGCCGACAACGCGCGGGCTAAGAAGCTGGCGGACCTCATCCAGGAGGTGGTCGCCGAGAAACTGCAGCGCGGAATCAAGGACCCGCGCCTGGGTACGCACGTGACCATCACGGACACCCGCGTCACCGGCGACCTGCGGGAGGCCACGGTCTTCTACACGGTCTACGGCGACGACGAGGACCGGGCGAGCGCGGCAGCCGGCCTGGAGAGCGCCAAGGGCGTCCTGCGCTCGGCGGTCGGTGCGGCGGCGGGGACGAAGTTCACCCCCACGCTCGCCTTCATGGCGGACGCGCTGCCCGAGAACGCCAAGGCGATCGAGACCCTCCTCGACCGGGCACGGGCCTCGGACGCCAAGGTGCGCGAGGCGTCCTCGGGCGCCAAGTACGCCGGCGACGCCGACCCGTACCGCAAGCCGGAGGACGAGACCGACGAGGACACCGCCTCCGAATGACAGCGCAGAACAAGACGCCGGACGGCCTTGTCATCGTCGACAAGCCGTCCGGCTTCACTTCGCACGACGTCGTCGCCAAGATGCGCGGCATCGCCAGGACCCGCCGCGTCGGCCATGCCGGCACGCTGGACCCGATGGCGACGGGCGTTCTCGTGCTCGGCGTGGAGCGGGCCACCAAGCTCCTCGGCCATCTCGCGCTGACCGAGAAGGAGTACCTCGGCACGATCCGGCTCGGCCAGGACACCGTCACGGACGACGCCGAGGGCGAGATCACCTCGTCCACCGACGCTTCCGGAGTGACGCGCGAGGGCATCGACGCGGGTGTCGCCGAACTGACCGGCGCCATCATGCAGGTGCCGTCCAAGGTCAGCGCCATCAAGATCGACGGCAAGCGGTCCTACGCGCGGGTGCGCGGCGGCGAGGAGTTCGAGATCCCGGCCCGGCCGGTGACCATCTCGTCCTTCAACGTCTACGACGTCCGCGAGGCCGTCGCCGAGGACGGCACCCCGGTGGTCGACCTGGTCGTCTCGGTGGTCTGCTCCTCCGGTACGTACATCCGGGCCATCGCCCGCGACCTCGGCGCCGGACTCGGCGTGGGCGGGCACCTCACGGCGCTGCGGCGCACCCGCGTCGGTCCGTACGGCCTCGACGGGGCGAGGACCCTGGACCAGCACCAGGAGGAGCTGGTCGTGATGCCGGTGGCCGAGGCCGCCGCCTCGGCCTTCCCGCGCTGGGACGTCGACGAGAGGCGGGCCAGGCTGCTGCTCAACGGGATGCGGCTGGACATGCCCGCGTACCCGCCGGGGCCGGTCGCGGTCTTCGGACCCGACGGGCGGTTCCTGGTCCTCGTCGAGGAGCAGAAGGGCAAGGCCAAGAGCCTCGCCGTCTTCGGCTGAGCGCCTCGGACACCCGCATCGCACCGTGGAGCGGGCCGGGCCCGGTGCCCGCTCCACGATCCGCATCACTCCGTGCGCTGCTTCCTGTCCAGCGAACGCCCCTGATTCACCCCAACGGGCAGGCGCTCGGAGTGAATCAGGGGTGCGAACGGGGGCGCTTTCGCTCTGATCGCTCCGTGTCGATCACGGCGGACCTAACGTCGGATCATGGGATGCGGGGACCGGGCGACGCTGGTACAACTGTGCGATCCGGCCGGCCGGCCAAGGGGGACCGGGTTCGTCGCGGACGACCGGGGCACGGTCGTGACCAGTCACGAGGCGGTCGACGGGGTCGCACACCTCGTCCTGCACGGCACGGACGGACGCAGTTGCCGCGTCGAGGCCGATGACATCACCGCCCTGCCCGAGCTGGATCTCGCGCTCCTGTCCACCGGCGGGCCGGGCGCGCTGGGCGCGCAGCCGCTGCCGATCGTGGAGCGGGAGCGGATCGAGGCCGGTACGTATGTGACGATCGCGGCCCACGGCTGGCGCGAGGCACGCGTCCTGGGCCCGGCCCCGGTGACCTACACCGCGGGCGGCGCCACCCACCGGATCGGCCGGGCGCTGGAACTGGCCCTCGGTACGGACGGCCGCGACGCGCTCCTGCTCGGCGGCGCCGCAGTGGGCGGGCCGGTCCTGGACCCGGACACCGGCGCGGTCATCGCGGTTCTCGGCACCGCCCTGCGGGCCGGACACGCCGCCGCCGGCTGCGCGGTGCCGCTGGCCGGGGCGGGCGACGGGGGACCCCTGGGTGCCCTGCTGCTGCGCAACGCCCTGAGCGTCCCCGGCTACGGCCGGGACCTGAACCTGGCCGGGGCCCTCCAGCTGACCGCCATGTCCGTCGGCTCGGCGGGCGGACCGGACACCTGCCCCGATCCGGTGGAACGGCCCGAAGCCACCGCGGAGTTCAGCGCGTTCGCCGCCGCCGGTCCGGCGGCGGACACGGGGGAGAGCGCGGTGGTTCTGGGCCTGGTCGGCGAGCCGGGCACGGGCCGCACCACCGAACTCGCCGCCCTCGCCGCCCGCCGGGCCCGCGGCCCGGTGCCCGCGCTCACCCTGTGGCTGCGCGGCGCCGATCTGCTGGCTGACGACACCTCCGTGGCCGACGCGATCACCCGCACGCTCCGACAGGCCGGACGCATCGTCACCGCCGCCGGGGCCCTCGGCGACATGGGGGCCGCCACCCCTGAACGGGTGGCCCGGCTGGCAGCGGACTCCGGCAGCCCACTGCTCGTCCTGCTGGACGGTCCGGAGGAGATGCCGCCCGTCCTGGCGCACCGGCTGGCCCGGTGGAGCGCGGGCACGGTCGGCTGGCTCCGGGAGAACGGGGCGCGGCTCGTCGTCGCCTGCCGCCCCGAGCACTGGGAGACCGCCGGCGCGCTCTGTCCGCCCGGGGCGCTGCACCGCCCGGCCACGCCCGCCGGGCGGCTGCCGTCCGCCCTGCGCATCGACGACCTCACGGTGGGCCAGACCGAGCTGGCCCGGCAGCGGTACGCGCTCCCGCCCGACGCGCTCGCCGCCGGCCACGACCGGCACCCGCTCACCCTGCGGCTGCTGGCGGAGGTACGCGCGGCCCTGCCCCCGGACACGCCGGGGCGGCCCGGTACGGAGGAGGTCTTCGGCGCGTACCTGGACCTGATGTGCCTGCGCATCGCGGTCCGGATCGCCGCCGAGTGCCGCCCGGCGCCGAGGGGCACGGCGGTACGGCGGCTGGCGGCGCGGGTGGCGGGGCAGGTCCACGAGGCGGCCCGGCGCTGTCTGGGGCCGGGCCAGGGGGAGCTGGACCGGGCCGCGTTCGAGCACCTCTTCCCGTGGCGCACCGGCTGGGCGTCGGCCGTGCTCACCGAGGGGCTGCTGGTCCCGGCGGGGGCGGGCTACCGCTTCGCGCACGAGGAGCTGGGGGACTGGGTCCAGGGCGCGCATCTGGACGTGGACGCCGCGCTGCGGGCCCTGGTGCACCGCTGGCATGCCCCGGGTGCCGCCAAGGGGGAGAGCGGCGCGCGGGTTCCGCACCCCCGCCGCCCGGGTGCCGCGGACGGGCCCGGCAGCTCGCCCGTGCCCGTGCCCGCTGCCGCTTCCGCTGCCGTCGGGGGGGCCGGGGACGCGGAGCCGCGCACCCTGCCGGTGCCGCGCCATCGGATCGGCCCCGTGATCCAGGCGCTGCTGCTCCTGGGCCGCCGCCAGGGCCCCGCCGCGCTGGCACACCGGCTGGCCGACCTGATCGAGGCGCTGGACCGGCTGCCGGCGGGGCGGGCAGCCGCTCTCGGGCCGGGTACGCCCTCCGGCGCTGTCACCGGTCCGCGCGACGCCTCTGGAATCGTCACCACCGGTCCGGGTTCGGACCTCGTCGCCGTCACCGATTCGCGCACGGCCTCCGGCGCCGCCTCCGCCGAGCGCAGTGGCTGCCCGCCCCCCGACGCCCGCTGGTGGGCCGCGCACCTGCTCGCCGGGACACTGCTGCGAGTGCCCGACGCCCGACCGCATCTCGGGGTGCTCCGGCTGCTCACCGGGCGCGTCGTCCGCAGCTCGGCCGTGGCGGGCGGGTCCGGTGCGCAGGGGGTGTACGCCGAGTTCGGGCCGTGGTTCTGGCGGCGGCTGCGGCTGCCCGAGGCGGACCGGATGGACCTGTTCCGGCGGCTCGTCCCCGCCGACGGACCGCCGCGCGGCGAGGGCGACGCGGACGGCGGGCGCTTCCTGGACGCGGTGGCACGGCGGCTCGCCGCCCATCCGCGTACCCTCCAGCCGCTCCTGTGCGCCTGGTTCACCGATGAGCGGCCGCTCGCCGCCGAGGAGGGAGTGGCGATGCGCCCGACCGTCGCGGCGGCCGCGCAGGCCCTCCTGTACGCCCGCCGCGATCTCGCCGTGGACGATCTGACCGACGCGCTCGTGTCGACCGACCACCCGCGCGCCGGGGAACTGCTCGCCGCGCTGGCCGAGGACGAGCCCTCGGCGCTGTGCCGGGCCGTCGAGCGGTGGTCCCGCGACGACGACCGCCGCGCCCGGCGGATCGCGGCCGCCTCGTACGGAGCGGTCGTCGCACCGAACCTCACCCGCGACGCCGACCGGGACCTGCTGCGCCGCTCCGCCCTCGCCCTGCTGGCCCGCCCCGGGGACACCGATCTGCACGGGCCCGCGCTGACCCGGCTCGTGGCCGATCCGCGGACCAGGGACCGCTATCTGCCGCAGGCGCTCCGCGTCTTCGCCGCGGGCGGCCCCCGGCCGTCCCCGGCCGCGCTCGCCGTCGCGCTGCCCACGCACCCCGAGCAGGTGCTGACCGCCTTCCGCGACCGGCTCGTGCGGTCCGGGGACCGTGCGGGCGACGTGCTGCGTGCTCTGGCCGGGATCGATGCCCCCGCGCTCGCCCTGCACGCCGCCGGGCTCGTCCGGGCGTACGTCGACAGCCACCCCGAGGACACGGTGCACGCGGCGGCCTACCTCGACCGCAGGCTGGAGCAGGGGCCCGCCGCCCGTGCCCTGCTGCTCCCCCTGCTGACCGGGCTGCTCCGGGACCGGCCCGCGACCGCGCCGGTCCGCGGCGCGCTCGCCGGGGTGCTGGCCTCACCCGGCAGCCCGGCCTCGCAGCCGCTGCGGGACGAGCTGCTGGAAGTGCTGCTGGACTTCGAGCAGGGCGGTGCGCACCGGGACCCGATCGTGCTCGACGCGCTGCTGCGGGCCGCGGCGGCCGGCAGTGCGGGCCGCGGCGGCGCCCGCACCAGGGCCCTGGTCCACCGCACCGGGATGTTGCTCGTCCGGACCCCCGAAGGGGCCGGCCGGGGGGGGCGCGGGGGGGTGGTACTGGGCCGTGAGGGGCCCGGCTTCGCCGCCCGGGTCACCGGGTGGCTGGCGGGCGCCCCCCCGGGGTGGGCGGCGGGCGGGGGCGCCAGCGCGCGGGGGCGGG